>JBIKMO010000074.1:0-18051 GCA_044359175.1 Burkholderiaceae bacterium
GCCCGGCCGCAGCGGGCGGCCGTACCGCCGCACCGAATCCGCGCGCTGCCTCCGCCGCACCGAATCCACGCGCCGCGGCGGCGGCCGCACGAGCGGCCGCGGCGCCGACGCGCGTCAAGGCGGTCGGACGTGCGCCGCAGGCGGCCGACGGCCGTGCCGTGCGCGCCGCGCCGGCCAGCGCGAGCCGGGCGGTGGTCACGGGCCAGCGCAACGGCCGCATGGTGAAGGCGTCCTTCGCGCCCCGTGCGGTCGAGCCCGCCCGGCCGTCGATCGGCCAGGCGATCGGCCTGCACCTCACCGAAGACCCGCTCGATCTGCGCTCGTCGGTGGCGATGGTGATCGACCAGCAGACCGGCGAGACGCTCTACTCGAAGAATCCCGAAGCGGTGCTGCCGATCGCCTCGATCACCAAGGTCATGACCGCGATGGTCGTGCTCGACGCCGGCTTGTCGATGCACGAGATGGTCGAGATCACCGAGGCCGACCGCGACACCGAGCGCCACACCGGGTCGCGGCTGCAGATCGGGGCCCGGCTGTCGCGGGGCGAACTGATGCAGCTGTCGCTGATGTCCTCCGAGAACCGTGCCGCGGCTGCGCTCGGTCGCGCCTACCCCGGCGGGTCGTCCGCGTTCGTGGCGGCGATGAACGCCAAGGCGCAGTCGGTCGGCATGGTGGACAGCCGCTTCGCCGACCCCACCGGCCTGTCGAGCGCCAACATGTCGAATGCGCGCGACCTCGCTCGCCTCGTGCGCGCCGCGTACGGCTATCCCGAGATTCGCGCGTACTCGACCGCGACCGACCTGACGGTCGATACCGGCTACCGCCAGTTGACCTTCCGGACCACCAATCGGCTGGTCGACGACCCGGCGTGGAGCATCGGCATGCAGAAGACCGGCTTCATCTCCGAGGCCGGCAAGTGTCTGGTGATGCAGGCGCGCGTGGATGGCCGCTCGGTGATCATGGTGCTGCTCGATGCACGCGCCGGACAGGCGCGGTTCGCCGACGCGCAGCGTCTGAGGCGCTGGGTCGCCGAGAATCCGCGGATCGAGACGACGGTTCGCGCCGACACCCGGTCCTGAGGTCGCGCAGACGCGCCGATCAGGCCGCCGACTCCGGCTCGTGGCCCAGCGCGGACGAGATCTGCGCGGCGGTCCGGCACAGCAGGTCGATCCAATCGTCCTGCAGGAAATCCGAAGGCGCCGAGATCGACAGACCGGCCACGAGCTTGCCCGCATCGTCGCGGATCCCGGCGGCGATGCAGCGTACCCCGAGCTCCAGCTCCTCGTTGTCGCGCGCGTAGCCGCGCGCACGCACCAGGGCCAGCTCGCGCTCGAGCCGGGCCGGTTCGGTGATGCTGTTGCGCGTCTGGCCCGCGAGCCCGGTCCGGGCCGCGTACGCCCGAACGTTGCGCGGCTCGTCCACGGCCAGGAACAGCTTGCCCACCGAGGTGAGGTGCAGCGGCGCGCGACCGCCAACCGCACGGACCACCTGCATGCCGCTGCGCTCGGACACCGCGCGCTCGATGTAGACGATCTCGTCGCCTTGGCGGATCGAGAGGTTGACCGGCTGGTGGGTGAGCCGGTGCAGCTCGCGCATCGGGCCGAGTGCCGCGTCGCGCACGTTGAGCCGCGCCTTGACCAGGTTGCCCAGCTCGAGCAGGCGGATGCCGAGCTGGTAGCTGCCGGGCTCGGCGCGGTCGACCAGCCGGGCTCCCACCAGGTCGTTGAGGATGCGATGCGCGGTCGACGGGTGCAGCCCGGTGCGCTGCGACAGTTCCTTCAGGCTCACTGCCTCGGACCGGTCAGCCAGCGCGTCGAGCAGGGACACCAGCCGGTCGATGACCTGGATGGCGGAGCGGGCGTCCCCCGCGGGTTGGGCGTCCGGGCGTTTCGGCATCGGGCGGCGTGTCGAGTGCTGAGGGCTGAGGGCTGAGGGCGCGTGACCGAGGCGGCCCCGTCGTGCCGGCTGCATCGTGGATCGTGGAAGCTTATATCACGAGATGAAACTGCGCTACCGCCGCTCGTGTCTGGCAGGTGGCCGCTGGGGCTGTGCGATCATCCTTCGGGCTCATCCCGGGAGGAGGCGCCGTTGAAAGTCGGCCTGTTCATCACCTGTCTGATCGATCTGATGCGGCCCGAGATCGCGGAGTCGGCGGTGGCACTGCTCGAAGCCGCGGGGTGCACGGTCGAGGTGCCGATGAGCCAGACCTGCTGTGGCCAGCCCGGTTTCAATGCCGGCGACACCCGGGCCTCACGAGACCTCGCACGCAAGTTCCTCGATGAGTTCGAGCGCTACGAGCATGTCGTGGTGCCCTCGGGCTCGTGCGGCGGGATGATCCGGCATCACTATCCGACGCTGTTCGAGGACGATCCCGACCTGAAGTCGCGGATGACTGCGCTGGCCGCGCGCACGTGGGAGCTGACCGCGTTCCTGCACGACGTGGCCGGGCTGAAGACGCTGCCAGGGCGGTTCGACGGCGTCGTCACGTATCACGACTCCTGCAGCGGGCTGCGCGAGCTCGGGGTGCGGTCGCAGCCGCGGGCGCTGCTCGAACTCAACCCGATGGTGCGTGTGGTCGAGATGCAGGATGCGCGGGCCTGCTGCGGCTTCGGCGGGACGTTCTCGGTGAAGTACGGCGAGGTATCCGCAGCGATCGCCGATGAGAAGCTCGAGCGGGTGAAGGCGACCGGGGCACCGTGTCTGGTGCTCGGCGATCTGGGCTGCATGCTGCACCTGGAGGGCCGGATGCGCCGCAAGGGCGACACCACCACCCGAGTCCTGCATGTCGCGCAGGTGCTCGCGGGCAACGTTCCGGAGGCCTGAGCGATGCAGGTCCAGTCGATGCACTTCAAGGCTCGCGCCGGGCAGAAGCTTGCCGATGCGAGGTTGCAGCAGAACCTGAAGGTGCTCTCGCAGCGCTGGACGGTCGGTCGAGCCAACGCGATCCTGGAGCTCGACGACTTCGAGGGCACGCGCAACGAGGCGGTCGAGCGCCGCAACCGCGTGCTCGCCAACCTCGACGTGTGGCTCGAGCGTTTCGAGCGCGAGGCGAGTGCGCGCGGCACCACGGTGCTGTGGGCGCAGACGCCCGAGGAGGCTTCGCGGCTCGTGGTCGAGATCGCCCGGCGTCACGACGTGTCCAAGGTCACCAAGTCCAAGTCGATGGTCTCCGAGGAGATGGCGCTCAACCGGCACCTCGAGGCGGCCGGAGTCAAGGTGGTCGAGACCGATCTGGGCGAATACATCCTGCAGATCAACGACAACGAGCCGCCGTCGCACATCGTGGCGCCGGTGGTTCACAAGTCGAAGGACGAGGTGTCCGACCTGTTCGCGAAGGTGCACCAGCGGCCGCGGCTCACCGACATTCCGCAGATGACGCGCGAGGCTCGCGAATTCCTGCGCCCTCACTTCCTGTCGGCCGACATGGGTGTGTCCGGCGGCAATTTCCTGATCGCCGAGACCGGATCGGTCGCGCTGTTCACCAACGAGGGCAACGAGGGCATGTGCACCGTGCTGCCGCCCAAGGTGCACGTCGCGGTGACCGGCATCGAGAAGGTGCTCGGCACGCTCGAGGACCTGGCGCTGGTCGCCCGGCTGCTGCCGCGCTCGGCCACCGGGCAGTCGATCTCCAACTACTTCTCGGTGCTGACCGGTCCGCGTGCGCCCGGCGAGCAGGACGGTCCCGAGCACATGTACGTGGTGCTGGTCGACGGCGGGCGCACCGGTCTGCTCGGCGGGGACTTCCAGGAGATGCTGCGCTGCATCCGTTGCGGCGCGTGCATGAACCACTGCCCCGTGTACCAGAAGATCGGCGGGCACACCTACGGCTGGGTCTATCCCGGCCCGATGGGATCCGTGCTGACCCCGTCATACGTGGGTCTGGAGAAGGCGCTCGATCTGCCGCAGGCCGCCACGATGTGCGGCGAGTGCCACGTCGTGTGCCCGATGAAGATCCCGCTGCCCGATCTGCTGCGCAAGCTGCGCGAACGTCAGCTCGAGCGCGGTCTGCGGCCGTGGACCGAGCGCGCCGGCCTGGCCGCTTGGGCGTTCGCGGCGCGGCGCCCCGCGCTGTACCGGCCGCTCGCGCGCCTCGGCGCGCGCCTGCTGCGCCTGATGGGCGGCGACGCCCGCGCCATCCGCAGCGTGCCGCTCGCCCCCGGCTGGAGCGGATTCCGTGACCTGCCCACCCCCCGCGGGCCCACGTTCAAGGAACGCTGGCGCCGGCAGCGCCACTGAGGCTCGAGGGCCCGCGGCCGCCCGGTCCCGCGGTCGCCGAGCAGCGTCGCGGGTGCCACGTTGCGCATCGTCGGGTCCGCCATGGTCGCTGCCGCGCGGCGGGCCTGCTGATTGGAGCCCGGCGGATCGCTGTCGAGCCTCGGCCGTCCGGCCGAAGACCGATGGATGGAACGCCCCGGGGAGACGGCATCTCCCCGGCGGGGCGCGTGATACGTATGCGCATCACGTCACCTCGCGAGAGGAACCCCCCGTGCCTCAGATCACGCTCTACCTGGACCGCGAGGCGATCCGATTGATGCGACAGCATGCGGCGGCGGCGCGCATCCCCAACTGGCAGGACTCGGACACGAGCGCAGTCGGCGGTACGGGAATCTGGCCAGGCCGAGTGTCGGGCTCACCGTGCGAGGTGCCGGGATTGGCGCACCGCACCGCGTGTGGCCCGGGGCGGCCGGGTCGCGACCGGTAGGAGGGGCGGGGCCTGCGCATCGTTTCGGGTTCGCTCGATGGCCGGATCGCTGGCTCGGTCGCGGGTCGGATCGCGAGCCGGATCGCACGTCGGGCTGCCGGCAAGGCCGCGCGCGGAAAACGGCAGGCGGCCACGGGCGCCGCTGGCAGCGTAGTCGGCCGCGATCGCGTGCTCCACGGTGGTCGGGTCGCGGCGGTCGCACTCGACCAGCCACGCACGAAGCGCGTCGGCGCGCTGCTCGAGTGACAGCCGGTGGGTCGAGCCGGTGCGCGCCCACAGCCAGTCGGACAGTGCCATGAAGCGCTCGAATGGGGCGTCGCCGAGCTGCATCGGCAAGGTCCGCGCGAAGCGGCCCGAGTTCGCGTACAGGTCCCAGTAGCGGGCGAAGCGGGCGATGCGCGTGACGTCGGCGGCGGACAGCGCTGCGGTCTCGAGGACCTGGTACGGCGCGTCGGTCGCGTAACGCATGCCGAAGGGCCCGGTGTGGCGTGCGATCGGCGCGCCGCGCAGGCGCTTGAGCAGGCCGACCTGGACCTCTTGCGGGCGCAGTCGCACCAGGCGATCGAAGCCCTCGGCGAAGCTCTCGAGAGACTCGCCGGGCAGGCCGGCGATCAGGTCCACGTGCAGGTGCGCGTGCGTCTCGGACCGCAGCCAACGCAGGTTGGCCTCGGCCTTGGCGTTGTCCTGCCGCCGCGAGATGCGGGTCTGCACCTCGGGGTTCCAGGTCTGGATTCCGATCTCGAACTGCAACGTACCGGGCGGGAACTGCACGATCGGCTCCCTCAGCACGTCGGGCAGGTGATCGGGAACGAGTTCGAAGTGCAGGAAGAGAGGTTCGCCGGGCATCTCGCGAAGCCGTTCGAGGAAGAACTCGAGGATCGTTCGGCCCACCGCGGCCTTGAGGTTGAAGGTCCGGTCGACGAACCGGAACGCGCGGGCGCCGCGCGCGTGCAGGTCGGCGAGCGACTGCAGCAACGCGGGCAGCGGAAAGGGCACCGCGGTCCGGTCGAGCGAGGACAAGCAGAACTCGCACCGGAACGGGCAGCCGCGCGACGCTTCGACGTACAGGTGCCGGCGCGCGAGGTCCTCAGCCGTGTAGTGCGCGTAGGGCAGCGCGATCTCCTCGAGCGGGGGCAGCCCACCGGCGACGATCCGCGACAGCGGCCGGGGTCCGTCGAGCAGCTGGGCGGCAAGGCGCGCGAACGCCCACTCGCCCGGCCCGGTGACCACGTGATCGGCGAGCGCCACGATCGGCTGCGAATCGAGCTCGTGACTGACCTCGGGGCCTCCGAGCACGATCCGAAGCCGCGGCGCCGCCGCGCGCAGCCGCCGCACGAGCTCGGTGGTACGCGTCACGTTCCAGATGTACACGCCCAACCCGAGCACGCGCGGCTCGTGCGCGAGGATTCGCTCGACGACCGGCTCGAGCGGTGCGGCCACGGTGAACTCCTCGATCGCTGCGCGCGACTGCAGCGGGCCGAGGTTCGCGTACAGACAGCGCAGCCCGAGGGACGCGTGCGACCAGCGCGCATTCAGGGTGGCGAGCACGATGTCGGCCATCGCCGGAGTGTAGGCTCGTCGACAAGGGCGGCGTCGATGCGGCAGCACTCGATGCGCGGTTACGCCACCGGGTGGTCTGCACGCCGTGCTCGTCCGACCCGTGGCCGGCGCTCGGCCTGCAGGCGCCGGTCGCTCGACCGCCGTGCCTGCGTCCGTCCTACGACCGCGCCGCGTTGCGGTTCGCAGCCGCCTCGCGCAGCGCACGCGCGCACTCGCCCACCAGCGCCGGTCCGCGGTACACGAGACCGGTGTAGAGCTGCACCAGATCGGCGCCCGCGTCGAGCTTGGCGCAGGCCTGCTCGCCCGACATCACGCCCCCCACGCCGACGATCGGGTAGCGCGGCGGCAGCAGCGCGCGCAGCGCGCGGATCACCCGGTTGCTCGGCTCGAACACCGGTGCGCCGGACAGGCCTCCCGCCTCGTCGGCATGGGGCAGACCGCGCACGGCGTCGCGCGACACGGTCGTGTTCGTGGCGATCACGCCATCGACCGACTGCGCGACCAGCACCCGCGCGATCGCCTCGATCTGCGCGTCGTCCAGGTCCGGCGCGATCTTCACCAGCACCGGCACCTCGCGTCGGTGCTCCCGGCGCAGTGCGGTGCGGCGGCGGCCGAGGGCGGCGAGCATCGCGGTGAGTTCGTCACCGCCTTGCAGGCTGCGCAGGTCCTTCGTGTTGGGCGAGGACACGTTGACCGTGACGTAGTCGGCCAGCGGCCACACGCGTGCGAGGCCGGTCAGGTAGTCGTCGGTTGCACGCTCGATCGGGGTGGCCGCGTTCTTGCCGATGTTCAGTCCGAGCACGCCCGCCAGGCTTCGGCGCTGCACGTTCGCAATGAACGCATCCAGCCCGTCGTTGTTGAACCCCATGCGGTTGATCAGCGCCTGTGCGCCCGGCAGCCGGAACATCCGCGGCTTGGGGTTGCCCGGCTGAGGCAGCGGAGTCACCGTGCCCGCTTCGATGAAGCCGAAACCCATCCGTGCGAAGCCGTCCAGGTGGGCCGCGTTCTTGTCCATTCCGGCAGCGAGCCCGACGCGGTTCGCAAAGCGCAGCCCCAGCAGTTCGACCGGGTCGTCCACCGTCGGGCCGGCCGCAAGCCGAAGCGCACCGCTCGCGGCCATCAGGTCGATCGAGGCGAGGGTCAGGTCGTGCGCGTGCTCCGGCTCCAGGCCGAACAGCAGCGGCCGCGCGAGCGCGTACAGGCTCACCCGGCGGCAGGGTCCGCGAGTGGGCGCCATTGCCCGCCGGTCAGTGCCTGCAGCGGACGGAAGCGGGCCTTGTAGGCCATCTTCGGGCTTTGCGCGATCCAGTAGCCCAAGTACAGGTAGGGCAGCTCGAGCCTGCGGCACTGGTCGATCTGCCAGAGCACGTTCCAGGTGCCGTAACTCGCGCCCGGCACGTCCGGATCGAAGAACGTGTAGACCGACGACAGGCCGTCGTCGAGCAGGTCGATGATCGAGACCATCCGAAGCGTGCCGTCGTCCTCGCGGAACTCGACCAGCCGGGTGTTGACCTTGCTCTGCAGCAGGAACTGCGCGTACTGCTCGCGGCTGTCGTGATCCATGCCACCGCCTGCGTGCCGCGTGCTCTGGTAGCGCAGGTACAGCGCGTAGTGCTCCGAGGCGAAGCCCAGTCGTGCGACCAGCGTGCGCAGGCCACCGTGGCGGCGCTCGGCACGGCGCTGGCTGCGGTCGGGCCGGAACGTGGCCACCGGCACCCGAATCGGCACGCAGGCGCGGCAGCCGTCGCAGTGCGGGCGGTAGGTGAAGATGCCGCTGCGCCGGAAGCCGGTGCGGACCAGCTCGCTGTAGACGTCGGCGTTGATCAGGTGGTTGGGGGTGGCCACCTGCGAGCGGGCCTGATGGCCGGCGAGGTAGCTGCAGGGATAGGGCGCCGTCGCGTAGAACTGGAGCGCCGAGAACGGCAGTTCCTTCAGGTGCGTCATTCGAGCGCCAGTCAGACCTCCGGAAAGGCCGCCCGCAGCTGCTTCCAGTCGGGTCCAGGCTGCGCCGCGAGGCGGACAACCGTGCTCAGGAAGGCATCGCGCGGTACCTGCCGCGCCCCCATCGAGGCGAGGTGGGCCGTAGCCTGCTGGCAGTCTATCACGCTGAATCCGTGCGTCTGCAACAGGTCGACGAGCGTCGCCAGCGCGCACTTGGACGCGTCGGTGCGGCGCGCGAACATCGACTCGCCGAAGAACATCCGGCCGATCGCCACGCCGTACAGTCCGCCCACCAGCAGGTCGTTCTCGCGCACCTCGACCGAGTGCGCGAACCCCAGCCGGTGCAGCCCGACGTAGGCCTGGAGCACCTGCGGCGTGATCCAGGTGCCGTCCTGCTCGGGGCGGGGCGCCGCGCACTCGCGCATCACCGCCTCGAAGTCCCGGTCGACGTCGACCTGCCAGTGTCCCTCGCGGCGCACGCGGCGCAGCGTCTTCACGAGCGAGCGCGAGAGCTTGAACTCGTCCAGGTGCAGCACCATCCGCGGGTCGGGCGACCACCACAGCACCGGCTGGCCGACGCTGTACCAGGGAAAGATGCCGCCGCGATACGCCTCGAGCAGCCGTTGCGGCGACAGGTCGCGGCCGGCGGCGAGCAGGCCGTTGGGGTCGGCGAGCGCGCGGCGCGCCGGCGGCAGCGGCTGGTCCGGTTCGACCCAGGCGAGCATCGACCGACGGATCCGGCGAGCTCAGGCGCCGCTGCGGGGCCGGTGGCGGATCGCGTCGGTGTGCAGCTCGAAGCGGCCCGCCCGACGGTCGGCGAAGAACCACTGCAGCGTCTGCCCGACGGTGCGGAACGCGATGCTGTCCCAGGGGATCTCGGCTTCGGTGAACAGCCGGGCCTCCAGGCTTTCCGGGCCGGGCTCGAAGTCCAGGTGCAGCAGTGTGGCGCGGTAGAACACGTGCACCTGCTCGACGTGCGGCACGTCGATCACCGAGTACAGCGGACCGAGCTCGATGCGCGCGCCGGCCTCCTCGAGGGTCTCGCGCTCCGCGCCTTCGCCGGTGGTCTCGCCGTTCTCCATGAACCCGGCCGGCAGCGTCCAGAAGCCGTAGCGCGGCTCGATCGCGCGGCGGCACAGCAGCACCTTGTCGTCCCAGGTGGTGACCGTGCCGAGCACCAGCTTGGGGTTCTGGTAGTGGATGGTGCCGCAGCCGCGGCAGCAGAACCGGAGCCGGTTGTCGCCCGCGGGCACCTCGTGGACCAGGTCGTTGCCGCAGGCGGAGCAGAACTTCATGGGGATCGGCGGGCCGTCGTGCAAGGCAGTGTAGCAGCGAACCGCGCCCTACAATCCGCCGATGGCGCTGCGCTCCACCGTGTACAAGGCCGAGCTCTCGATCGCCGACATCGACCGCGGCCGCTACGCGAGCCATGCGCTCACGCTCGCGCTGCATCCGTCGGAGACCGAGGAGCGGCTGATGCTGCGGCTGCTCGCGTTCGTGCTCTTCGCCGACGACGCGTTGAGCTTCGGCCGCGGGCTGTCGGCCGAGGACGAGCCCGATCTGCTGCGCACCGACGACACGGGCGCGATCCGACTGTGGGTCGAGGTGGGGCTGCCCGACGAACGGTGGGTGCGTAAGGCCTGCGGTCGCGCTGCGCAGGTCGTGGTGCTCGCCTATGGCGGCCATCGCGCCGAGCTGTGGTGGCGCGCCCGCGAGGCCGAGCTCGCGCGCTGCACGAACCTGTCGGTGCTGTCGGTCGCACCCGACGCGTCGGCCGAGCTCGCCGCCACGGCCTCGCGCGCGATGACGTTCGACGTCACCGTGCAGGAGGGCCAGGTGTGGTTCGCGGGCGGGCCGCGCACGGTCACCGTGGAGCCGCGTTGGCTGCGGCGCGCGGCGGGCCTGGCCTGATACGGGGCGGTGTGGGCGCCCCGGCTCGAACGAAGATTGCTGCTCGCACCGTGCACGTGCTATAGTCGCGGGCTCCAGACGCGGGGTGGAGCAGTCTGGCAGCTCGTCGGGCTCATAACCCGAAGGTCGCAGGTTCAAATCCTGCCCCCGCAACCACGGTCAGTCGCGATGACGCCGAGCCCTCGAAGGCTCGGCGTTGTCGTTTGTGGGTCAGGAATCCGGCGTGCCGGATTCCCGTCGACCGGGGCAGGCGCTCAGCCGCAGGCCCGGGCGGACGCGCGGTGTGGCTCGTGCGCCGACGCCAGCAGCGGCGCCCACTCCGGCCCGCAGGGCGCGGTGACCCGCAGCGTCGCGCCGCGCCACGGCAGCGCCACCGACAGCGCGTGCAGCCACAGCCGCGACGCGCCGAGGTGGCCCGCCACCGCGCGGTTGTGCGCGCCCTTGCCGTGCGTGGCGTCGCCCACCACCGGGTGCGCCACGTGCTTGAAGTGCCGGCGGATCTGGTGCCTGCGGCCGGTCACCGGTTCGGCCAGCACGAGCGCGTAGCGGCTCGACGCGTGGCTCGGGTGGGTGGCGAACGGCCACTCGAAGCGCGCGAGGGTCGCGTACCGCGTGAGCGCCGGCAGGCGCGGCTGCCCGGCCGAGGGCCGGTCGGGGTCTCGCGCGAGCGGCTGGTCGATCTCGCCGTGCGCGGGTGGCCAGCCGCGCACCAGCGCGAGGTAGCGCTTGAGCACGAGGCGCGCGTCGAACGCCGCGCGCGCCGCGCGTGCCTCGGTGGCGCCGCGCGCCAGCAGCAGCACGCCGCTGGTGCCGCGGTCGAGTCGGTGCAGCGGCAGCAGCCGCTCGCCCAGACGCTCGCGCAGCAGCGCGGTGAGGCTGTGCGACGCGCGCGGGTCCAGCGCGCTCGGATGCACCAGCAGCCCGGGCGGCTTGTCCACCGCCACCAGGCCGTCGGCGTCGTGCAGCACGCGAAGGGACGGCGGCGGCGCGGGGATCAGCCCGGGTAGGGGGTCCTGCACAGGAATCCGAACCTGCCGGTCGGCTCGCACACGAGGCCCTGGCAGCAGTGGCGGCGCGTATCGCACTCCTGGTTCTCGGCCACGCACTGCGGCAGCGCAGCCGGGCGCACGGCCGCGCCGACGCTGGCGGGCGTGCCGCTGCCGCCACCGCCGCCGGCGGGGGGCGCCGCGCAGCCGAAGAGCAGCACCAGGGGGACGAGGGCGGCACGGGCGAGTCGTTTCATGGGCGGCCTCCGGACAAGGCGTCGCGGCGCCCGCGCCGTGCGCTCGGGTTCGGCCGCGAGCCGAGGGCGCATGGTACCGCCGTCCGTGCGGGCCGGCCTGCCCCCCGGGGCTTCACGATCCGTCGGATCCGTTCCCGCCCTCATCGGACCCGATCCGCCGCTTGGCGGGTGAACGCCGCCGTCCGAACCGCCAGCGGCCACGACCGTGAGTTGCGCGCCACACTGCCGTCCAGTCCGGTCCGAGGGATCCGGCCGACCTGACGGAGCAGCGATGAGGGCAAGCGGTGCGTGGGCAGGGGTCCTGATGTCTGCAGTGCTCGCGGCCTGCGGGGGGGGCGATCCGGGCTCCGCATCCGCGGATCCGCCGGCGGCCGCTGCAACGCCGGTGGCTGCGCCGGCCGCCGCCGCTGCGCCTGCACCTGCACCTGCGCCTGCGCCTGCGCCTGCGCCGCCCGCGGCGGAGGCCACGCCGCTGGTGAGCACCTCCGACCCGGCCGTGCAGGTACCCAGCGCCGAGCTGGCTGCGCTCGCGGCGACCGCGGCCGCCGAGCCGCCGGTGGAGAAGCAGGTCGCGGCCGCGCCGCCCGATCGTCGCATCGAGGGCCAGTACATCGTCACGCTGCGCGAGGAGTCGGGCGCGACGCCGAAGTCGATCGACGACCGTGCCGACCGCACGCTGAAGCGCGCGGGCGGTGGCGTGGTGCAGCAGCGATTCGGCAAGGCGCTGCAGGGCTATGCCGCCACGCTCACGCCGGATGCCGCGCGCGCACTGCTCGACGACCCCGACGTGCTGGGCGTCGAGGAGGACCAGACCGTTGGGGTCGGTGCGATCGAGCAGGCGGGCGCCAGCTGGGGGCTGGACCGCATCGACCAGCGTGTGCTGCCGCTGAGCACCTCGTACCGCTACGTGGCGACGGCGCCCAACGTGACCGCCTACGTGCTGGACACCGGCATCCGTGCGACCCACGCCGAGTTCCGCAGTGCGGTGGGCGCGACGACGCACCGGGTGCGGGCCGACCTCGGGTTCAGTGCGATCGCAGACGGCCGCAACACCGACGACTGCAACGGTCACGGCACGCACGTCGCCGGCACGATCGGTGGCCTGAACCACGGCGTGGCCAAGCAGGTGACGCTCGTGCCGGTGCGCGTGCTGGGCTGCTCGGGCAGCGGCGCCTTGAGCCACGTGCTCGCGGGCCTCGACTTCGTGGCGAAGAACGCGCGCAAGCCGGCGGTGGCCAACCTGTCGCTCGGCGGTGGCCCTTCGGCTGCGGTGGATGCGGCCGTGACCAACCTCGCGGCCGCCGGCGTGCCGGTGGTGGTGGCCGCGGGCAACGGCAACGCCGACGCCTGCACGCTGTCGCCCGCGCGCGTGCCCGCGGCGATCTCGGTGGGGGCTTCCACGCGCGCCGATGCCCGCGCGGCGTTCTCCAACTGGGGTCGTTGCGTGGCGCTGTTCGCGCCCGGCGAGGCGATCACCTCGGCCTCGGTCGCGAGCGACGTGGCCCTCGCCGCAAGCAGTGGCACGTCGATGGCCGCGCCGCACGCCGCCGGCGTCGCCGCGCTGCTGATGGGTGCCGAGCCCACGCTGACGGCTGCCGAAGTCGCGGTACGCCTGAAGATGCTCGCCACGCCGGATCGCGTGACCGGAGCGGGCACGGGCTCGCCCACGCTGCTGCTCTTCGCCGATGCCGACGCCGGCGCCGGTCCCGTCACCCCACCGGCCACCCCACCGGCCACGCCACCGGCCACCCCACCGGCCACCCCGCCGGTCACCCCGCCGGTCACCCCGCCGGTCACCCCACCGGCCACCCCGCCGGCCACCCCACCGGCCACCCCACCGGCCACCCCACCGGCCACCCCACCGGTCACCCCGCCGGTCACCCCGCCGGTCACCCCGCCGGTCGCCCCGCCGGTCACCCGCCCGCTGCCTGCGGTGCCGACCAAGGTCGTGGTGCAATCGCTCGCCGTGACCCGCAGGACGGTCGACGACAGCTCGTGGATGGCCACGGTGACCATCGCGGTGCGCACGGCGAGCGGCGCGCCGGTGGCGGGTGCCAAGGTCTTCGGCGGGTTCAGCGTCGGTGGCAATCCGCTGTCCTGCACGACCGGCAACACCGGCAACTGCACCGTGGGCACGCTGAGGCTGCGGCGCAGCAACACGCCCAGCACGGTCTTCACGGTGGCCGGCATCGCCGGGACCGGGATCGTCCACGACCTCAGGGCCAACGCCTTGCGCCAGGTCACGATCCCGCGGCCGTGAGCCGCGAGGCGGCGCGGAGCGCGCTGTGCGCTCCCGCCGCCGGCTACAGTACGGCCCTCCCACCGTACCGGAGCCCGCTCATGACCGCCGCCGCCCCCGGCCTGGACGCCACGCACGACCCCGGCCTCGCAAGCTGGGTCGACTCCGCCAACGCCCCCGGCACCGATTTCCCGGTGCAGAACCTGCCGTTCGGCCGGTTCCGGCGCGGCGCCGCCGAGCCGTGGCGCATCGGTGTCGCGATCGGCACCGAGGTGCTGGATCTGGCCGTCGCGGCGGCCGCGGGCGGCTGGGCGCCCGAGGCGGCGCGGCTGCTCGAGCCGCTCGCGGCCGGCGATCTGGTCGCGTTCATGCGCGAGGGGCCCGCGGCGCGGCGCACGCTGCGTGCGGCGCTGTCGCGCGCGCTCGCGGCCGGCAGCGCACAGCGCGGCGCACTCGCCGCCTGCCTCCTGCCCCAGTCGCAGGTCCAGCCCGGCCTGCCTTGCGAGATCGGCGACTACACCGACTTCTACATGGGCATCCACCACGCGACCGCGGTCGGGCGCCTGTTCCGCCCCGACACCCCGCTGCTGCCCAACTACAAGTGGGTGCCGATCGGCTACCACGGCCGCGCGTCGTCGGTGGTGCCCGGCGGCACGGCGTTCCGCCGGCCGCTCGGTCAGATCAAGGGCGCGGCCGACGCGCCCACGGTCGGGCCCAGCCAGCGGCTGGACTACGAGCTCGAGCTCGGCGTGCTGATCGGCGGCGGCAACGCGTTGGGCGAGCCGGTACCGATCGATCGCGCCGAGGACGCGATCTTCGGGCTGGCGCTGCTCAACGACTGGTCCGCGCGCGACGTGCAGGCCTGGGAGTACCAGCCGCTCGGGCCCTTCCTCGCCAAGAGCTTCGCCACCACGCTGTCGCCGTGGGTGGTCACGCTGGAGGCGCTCGCGCCGTTCCGCGCGCCCTTCGAGCGGCCCGCGGACGAGCCGCAGCCGCTGCCCTATCTGGACGGCGTCGCGAACCGCGCGCACGGCGCGCTCGACGTCACGGTGGAGGCGTGGCTGCTGACGCAGGCGATGCGCGCGCGCGGCGAAGGTCCGGTGCGCCTGTCGCAGGCCAGCCTGCGCGAGGCCGCGTACTGGACCCTCGCGCAGCTGGTGGCGCACCACACGGTGAACGGCTGCAACCTTCGGCCGGGCGACCTGTTCGGCACCGGCACGATGAGCGGCCCGGGCGCGGGGCAGGGCGGCTCGCTGCTCGAACTCAGCCAGGGTGGCAAGGCGCCGCTCGCGCTGCCCGGCGGCGAGTCGCGCACGTTCCTGCAGGACGGCGACACGCTGACGCTGCGTGCGTTCTGCGAGCGCGCCGGCGCGAAGCGGATCGGCTTCGGCGAGTGTTCGGGGACGGTGCTGCCCGCGCTGGGGTGAGCACGCGGAGCCCACGCCGGCTCAGAAGGCGTGTCACGCCTTCTCAGGCGGGCTCGACGGCAACCCCCAACCGGCGCGCCGATCGCCGCGCCCCGTCGTCCAGGCTCAGCAGGCGCAGGCCGGCGACCGCGGAGCGCGCCACGAGCAGCGATGCAAGGTGGATGGCGTCGAGCGTGCGGATCGGGTCGCCTGGGAACGGCTGCCGCGCGCGATCGACGACCTCTCCCGCGATCCGCAGCACGTGCCAGCGGGCCGCAGCCGCGGCCAGGTGCGCACGGCGGTCGGCGGCATCGGCCTCGGTGAGCTCCTCGAGCGCCAGCGCTCGCAGCAGGACGCGGTCGCACTCGATCAGCGTCAGGTCGGACGCCACGACGCGCTCGGCCTCACCGAGCAGGCGGTGCACCGCGGTGAGGGCTACGCGGCGACCTTCACCGTGCGGGCCGACGAGGAGGGCGCGGGTACCGGTTGCCCGCTGCGCCTCAGGTCCGCGACGTGCAGTTCTCTCGCCTCGCGGATGAGGTCCATCGCCTCGTCCGCCGTTTGGCCACGGCGACGCAGCCAGGTAAGTCCGGCACGTACGCACCGTACGAGGATCCGTTTGTCTCGACGATCACCACGTCGTTCATCGACCGCTCCACTTCCCGATGCGAGCCTGCTTCATGACGCTCGCGAGCGTACCCCGGGGAACCTCCATCCCGGGTCGTCCGGCGACGGTCACCGTACCGGGTTTCACGAGTTGACGGTACTGCCGATGGCCGCCTCTCGTGCGGACCCAGCTCCAGCCGTCCGCCTCCAGGAGCAGGATCAGATCCCTGATGACCAGTTCGCACGAATGCAGCGTGCGAGCCCCGAACGTACGTTTGCGATGGGCGACGGAATCGGCTACTGGGATGAGGGCTTGAGGCCAGGGGCAGGTGTCCACGCACATGCCTGCTCGCCGCCGCCCCGCGCCGCCCATCCGTCTGCACCGACCGTGCATCCCGTCACGGAAGCCGGGCGGGCGCGTCGGTAGTCTCTCGCCACTCTCGTCGCCTCGCGACGCGTCCGGCCGCTCGATGTGCTCTCCCCGCCCCGCGCTATGACCGACGAACCGCTACGCCTCGACGACGCCCCCGACGTCGTTGCGCTCGTGGACCTCACGGTGCCCGAGGACGACGCTCCGCTCGCCCGGGCGAGCGCCGCCCACGCCGCGAACGACCACGCGCTGGGCCCGTGCGATGCGGAGCGGGCCGAGGCCGAGCTGGCGCGGGGGGTGGCCGCGCTCGGGCTGCGCGACCTGCGCCCGGGCCCCGGTGCGGACGGCGCGTGGTACGTGGTGAAGTGCCGCGTGCGCGAGGAGCGCCCGGTGAGCGTGCTGCTGATCGGCGCGGGCTTCGACGCGTTCTCGCCGGTGTGCATCGGGCGCCGCCGCATCCCGGGCGGCGTGCGCCAGGTGGCCGAGGCGCTGTTCCCCGGCTACGCGTTCGTGCGGCTGTCGGCCCAGCCCGAGGACTGGGCCGCGGTGCGCGCCACGCCGGGCGTGCAGGGCATGGTGCGCTTCGGCGCGTTCGCGCCGCGCGTACCCGAGACGGCCATTGCGCACATCCGCGGCGTGGACGGGCTGGAGCTCGACACGCCCGGCGGGCGCGGACTGCAGGCCGACTTCGCGCGGTTGGTGATCGGCGAGTCGCTGGCCGGCCTGCCGAACGCCTTCGTGCAGCGCGAGGGCCCGGCCCGCGGCGCGCTGCTGGTGGAGTTCCTGCGCCGCCTGCCGAAGGCCGCAGGGACCGCGGTGATCGCTTCGGCGAGGTGAGGGCGGGCCTCAGCCCGCGACGAACGGCTCGCGCGTGTCGAACTTGGGCGACAGCAGCACCGGCGCGCCCTCGGTCACCAGCACCATGTCCTGCAGGTGCCACAGGTTCACGTGCGGCTCGAGCGCCAGCACCATGCCCGGCTCGAGCACGTGCGGGCTGGCGCGGCGCAGGATCGGCTCCTCCGCGCGCCGTCGCCTCCGCTCAGTCCGGCTTGATACCCGCGGCCGCGACGAGCTTCACGAACGCGTCGTAGTCGCGACGCATCGTGGCCAGGAACGACTCGGCCGATGAGCTGCCGACGACCAGCCCCGCGCTGGCCAGCTTCTGCTGCACGTCGGGGTTGGCCACCGCCTGCTGCACGGCCTCGTTCAGCGTGCGCAGCACGTCCTGCGGCAGTCCGGCGGGGCCGATCAGGCCCCACCAGAGCTCGAGCGTCGCGTCGGGCAGCCCGATCTCGGTCATCGTCGGCACGTTCGGCAGGTCGGGCAGGCGCTTCGCGCCCGTCACGGCCAGCGCCCGAACCTGGCCTGAACGCACCGCCGGCAGCGCCACCTGGGTGACCTGGAACACCGAGTGCACCTGGCCGCCGATCAGGTCGGTCTGCGCGGGCGCGGCGCCCTTGTAGGGCACGTGCGTCATCGTGATGCCCGCACCCCGGGCGAACATCTCGCCGGCGATGTGCGGGCTGGTGCCCGTGCCGGCCGAGCCGTAGGTCAGCCGCTGGGTCTTGCCCAGCGCGATCAGCTCCTGTGCGGACTTCGCCGCCACGCCGTTGTTGACGATGAGGATCAGGGGCCCGGTGCCGACGGTGGACACCGGCGTGAAGTCGTCCACCGCCCTGTAGGGCCCCTTGCCGCCGGCCACCGCGACCTGGATCAGGTGCGAGCTGCCGGTCAGCAGCAGCGTGTACCCGTCGGGTGCGGCGCGCGCGACGCTCTCGGCGCCGATCACGCCGCTCGCCCCGACCTTGTTCTCGACGATCACCGGCTGCTTCCACATCTCGCCGAGCCTCGTACCCACCGCGCGCGCGATCAGGTCGTTGCCCGAGCCGGCCGGAAAGCCGACCACGATCCGCACGGGGCGGTTGGGAAAGCCGGCGGCGGACTGGGCCACGGCGTCGGCCGCGGTGATGCCCAGGCCCGCCGCCAGCCAGGCGGCGCAAGCCAGTCGCAAGGGATTCATCGTCGTCTCCTCGTGTGTCGATGTTCGGTGGGTCAGGGCATCGGCCGCAGCAG
>JBIKMO010000291.1:0-5442 GCA_044359175.1 Burkholderiaceae bacterium
GCACCGGCCAGGTCTTGATGTTGGTCTGCACCACGCCCCAGCGCCAGCCGGGCGAGCCGTCGGGCAGCGGCACGTGCACGCGCCGGCCCCCCTGCGTCTGGTTCCAGAAGCCGAACACGCCGTCGAATGCCTCGTACGGGCCGGTCAGTCCCTCGGCGGCGAGCATCGCCGCGAAGATGCCGTTGCGCGCACCGTTCGGGCCCGCACAGCCCTTCCACATCGACAGCTCGCCCGCCCGCGTCTGGTAGGTGCACAGGTTGGGCACCACCGCGAGCGCGAGCGCGTGGCCGAGCGCGTCGCGGTCCAGGCCCATCAGGCGCCCGGCGGCCATCGCCGTGCCCATCGCACCGGTGACCGGCTGGTCCCAGCCCGCGCCGTTGAGCGGCACGACGTCGGTGAAGCGGCACATGATCTCGTAGGCAACCGCGACCGCGGTGATCGCCTCACGCCCCGAGCGGCCGTACGCCTCGGCCACCGCGAGGATGCCGGGCAGGTAGTCCGACGGGTGGTGCGCGTCCTTGGTGCGCCAGGCGTCGTTCAGGTCCAGGTACCGGACCATCACGCCGTTGGCGAAGGCGGCCATCTCCATCGTCGTGCGCACCTGCGAGCCCCAGACGCGCGCCGCCCGCGTCCCTGCGGTCGGCTGTGCGAGCGCGCGCGCGATCCGCGCCGGCGGCGCACTCCAGGCCGCCATCGCCACGCCGATCGAGTCGAGCACGCGCATGCCGGCGGCGCGCACCGCCGCGGCGGGCAGGTCCGAGTCGCGCATCGACGCGGTGAAGTCGACGATGCGGGCATCGAGTCGGTCGGTGTCGGTCACTGGGCACGCTCCTGGGGGACGGGCGCCGCGCGGGCGAGCACGGCTTCGGCGAACGCCGCCGCGCCGAACAGCCGGTCGGCGGCGGGATGGGGATCGGCGATCTGCAGGCCGAGGGGCAGACCGGCCAGGCCGGTACCGGCGGGCACGGTGACCACGCCGACCTGCAGCAACGAGAACGGGCGGTTCAGCACCGAGTCGCCGGTCGCGTGCAGGCCGACGGGCGCTTCGCCGGTGGCCGCGGGCGTGAGCAGCACCTCGCCGTCGGCGGCGAACGCGTGCAGCGCCTGGCGGACGCGGGCGATCACGGCCTGGGCGGCGGCGAGCGCATCGCCGGAGGTCGCGCGCCCGCGCTCGACGAACGCGCGCAGGCTCGCGCTCAGCCGCGCGCCGTCGGCGGCGATCAGGGCCTCGAAGCTGCGCGCGACCTCGACCGACATCACGGTGCGGTGCGCATCGTCCAGACGCTCGACCTCCTCGGGCAGCCCGGCGTCGCGCACGCTCGCCCCCGCGTGTGCGAGCCGGCGCAGGCCGGCACGGAATGCGGCGAGCGCGGACGGATCGCAGGCACGCAGCCCAGGCAGCGAGAGTGCGACGAAGCGCGGCGCGACCGCCGGCTGCGCGGGCCGCGGGCGCGCCTCGAGCACCTCGGCGACCCGCGCCGCGTCGGCGACGCTGCGCGCGTGCAGGCCGATCACGTCCAGCGACGGCGCCAGGTAGACCAGGCCCTCGGTCGGCACCCGGCCGTACGGCGGCTTGTAGCCGACGATGCCGCAGTACGCGGCCGGCCGGATCGTCGAGCCGCCGGTCTGCGTGGTGAGAGCCACCGGCACGTGGTGGTCGGCAACCGCCGCGGCCGAGCCGGACGACGAGCCGCCCGGGGTACGCGCTGGGTCGTGCGGATTGCGGGTCGGTCCGGGCTCGACGAACGCGAACTCGGTGGTCACGGTCTTGCCGAGCACGACCGCGCCCGCCGCGACCAGCCTCGCCACGCAGGCGGCGTGCGCGGCGGCGACGTGCGCCGCGCGGGTCGGCGAGTTGCACCCGGTGGGCAGCCCGGCCACGTCGATCACGTCCTTCACGCCGAACGGCAGGCCCGCCAGCGGCCCCGGCTGCGGCTCGGCGTCGAGCGCGCGTGCGGCCGCGAGCGCGCCGGCGGCATCGACCCGCACCCACGCGCGAAGCGCTGCGTCGCGCTCGACGATGCGCGCCAGACACGCGGCGACCCAATCGGCCGCGGCGACGCGTCCGGCGCGCCGGCGCTCGAGCACCTCGCACGCGCCCGCCCCCGCGAGCCCGGCGGGCGGATCGATCATCGTGCGGCCCGGGGGAGCGCCCCGTGGTCGGACCCGTCGCCCGCAGCGGCCGATGGCGCCCCTTCGGACGCGGCGCCTGCCGAGGCCGGGGTCCCCGGCACCGGTACCGTGGGCGCCGCGCCCGCCATGCCGGGCACGGCGGCCGACGGAAACCGCCCCGCCCGCGCGAGCAGGCCCGGCAGCGGCTCGCCGAGCCGATCGGCGAGCCACGCGTTGACCTCGATCAGCCGCCCCAGGTCGGGCAGCGGCCGCACGCCGCAGCCCTCGAGCAGCCACACCAGGTCCTCGGTCGCGACGTTGCCGGTCGCCCGCGGCGCGAACGGGCAGCCGCCCAGCCCGCCGATCGCGGCATCGAAGACGGTCGCGCCCGCGCGCAGCGCCGCATACGCATTCGCGTAGCCGGTGTTGCGCGTGTTGTGCAGGTGCACGCCCACCGGCCGGCCGCCTGCGGCATCGTGCACGGCCGCCACCCGCGCCTCGACTTCGGGCGGCGCGGCCGCGCCGATCGTGTCGGCGAGCACCACCTCGTCGGCGCCCGCACGCGCCACGCGCCCGGCGATCTCGACCACCCGCGATCGCGGCACCGGCCCCTCGTACGGGCAGCCGAACGCGGCGGCGATCACCACGGACACCCGCCGACCCGCGCGCGCGGCGATCGCCGCGACCGCCCCGAACGCATGCAGCGTCGCGTCCACGCCGACGCCCTGGTTGCGCATCGAGAAGACCTCGCTCGCCACCACGACGAAGCGCACCTCGTGCAGATCGCAGGCGGCCGCACGCTCCGCGCCACGGGCGTTCATCACCAGCCCGGCGAGCTCCAGCCCGGGAGGGCGCCGCACGCCGGCGAGCACCGCCTCGGCGCCCGCCATCGCCGGCACCCGGTCGTCGCGCACGAAGCTCACCGCCTCGATGCGCGCCAGGCCCGCGTCGGCGAGACGGTCGACGAGCGCGATGCGCTCGGCCACCGGCAGCGGCGCGGCGCGGCCCTGCAGCCCATCGCGCGGGCCGACCTCGCAGACGACGACCGGGCCGGCCACGGTCAGATCACGCCGTCGGCCCGCAGCCGCCCGAGCTCGTCCTCCGACAGTCCGAGGCGGTCCCGCCAGATCTCGTCGTTGTGCGCACCCGGCTCGCCGGGCCCGAGCCAGCCGATGTCGCCGGGCGTCTCGGACAGCTTCGGCGCGACGCCGGCCACCGCGAGCTCGCCGAACCGCGGATCGGGAATGCGCCGCACCATGCCGCGCTCCTGGAAGTGCGGGTCGCGGACGATGTCCGCGATCGTGTAGATCGGCCCGCAGACCACGCCGTTCGCATCCAGCCGGCTCATGACCTCGGCCGTCGGCAGCGAGCGCGTCCACTCGCCGATCAGCGCGTCGAGCTCTGCGCCGTTCGTGCCGCGCGAGACATGGTCGACGTACTTCGGGTCGGTCGCGAGCTCGGCGCGATCCATCGCCTGGCACAGACGGCGGAACATCGGGTCGATGTTGGCGGCGATCACGATCCAGTCGCCGTCGCGGCTCTGGTACAGATTGGAGGGCGCGATGTTGGACAGCCCGGTGCCCGAGCGGCCGCGCACGACGCCGAGCTTGTCGTACTCCGGCAGCGTGCTCTCCAGCATCGAGAAGCAGCTCTCGACGATCGAGGCGTCGACCACCTGCCCGCGCCCGCCACCACCGGCGTCGCGCCAGTACAGCGCCATCATCAGCCCCTCGAATGCGAACAGCGCGGTCAGCGTGTCACCGAGCGAGATGCCGAAGCGCGGCGGCGCGCGGTCGGGAAAGCCGTTGATGTGCCGGATGCCGCCCATCGCCTCGCCGACGCTCGCGAATCCTGGCCGATCGGCGTAGGGCCCGGTCTGACCGTACCCGGACACCCGCACGATCACCAGACGCGGATTGATCGCGTGCAGCGCCTCGGGGCCGAGCCCCCAGCGCTCGAGCTGGCCCGGCCGGAAGTTCTCGATCAGCGCGTCGGCCTCGGCGACCAGCCGGCGCACCAGATCCTGGCCGCGCGGATCGCGCAGGTTCGCGGTGACCGACTTCTTGTTGCGCGACAGCGTCGCCCACCACAGCCGCGTGCCCTCGAACGCATGATGGCCCCACTGACGCATGGGATCGCCGACGCCCGGCGGCTCGACCTTGATCACCTCGGCGCCGAAGTCGGCCAGGCGCGAGCCGACGAACGGACCGGCGAGCAGCTGGCCGATCTCGACGACGCGCAGCCTGGACAGCGGCCCGGGTGCGGCAGCGCGGTTGGGATCGGCGGCTTGGGTGGGATTCAACGCGGTGCCTCCTCGCTCGGGCTCGCGGCGGCCGGCGTCGACGCTCAGCCGGCGACGCGCTCGGGGATGTCGATGCCGAAGCCGCTCGATGCGACCCGCCTCAGCTCGTCGAAACAGATGCCGATGCGCACCGGCGTGAACGTGCGCAGATCGATGATCGACGAGCCGAGACCGCGGTCGTTGCGGTACTTCGAGCGGCCGCGGTCCAGCGCCAGGTCGGTGGCGGCGATCACCTCCGGCTCGATGTCGCCGAACTCGAACTTGCTGCCGGCGAGCGAGCGGTTCGCCGACGAGCCGAACACCGGGCGCAGCGTCTCGAGCGCGCGCCGGGCGATCTCGTCATGGGTGGGCCCCGCGTTCATCAGCACGTCCATCGTGCCGGCCTTGGACGCGTTGGCGAGCACGAACGGGGCGACCGTGGCGAACAGCGGATGGTCCGCGCGGAACGGCGCGACGATCGAGATCGGCAGGCCGTGGTCGAAGATCGCCGCACGCACGTACGCACGCGCCCGCTCTTCGATGTCGATCACCTCGACGAACATGTCCCACGAGCCGAACATCCCGCAGGGCTTCGAGAAGCTGCGGTGCTTGGCCTGGTAGATGCGCCGGATCGCCGCCTCGGTGTGCCCGACGATCGCGTAGCCGACGTCGGCCTTGAAGATCGCGACCTGCCCGTCGAGCACCGCCTGGTGCACCGCACGGCCGTCGGCCCGCGGATCGTGGTTCGTATCCATTGCCCCCTCGCATCGGCCCGCGATCCGGTCTGGGCCCGCGTCACCTCCGGTAATTGTACACAACGATTCCGTAGACGCCTGCGCAACTGCCTGACATCCTCAGTTCCCGGGCTGGAAACAGGGCCTCGCGGGCTCGTAGTATACAATCGCCGGTCTCCGCAGGGTCTCATGCCGCACTCCGTCGCCCCTCCGCTGCCCGACCGACCCGAGTGGATCGGCGTCGCCGACGGGGCTGCGCTGCTGGCGGCGGGCCAGCTGTCCTCCGAGGCGTGGGTAGGCGCGCTGCTCGCGCGG
>JBIKMO010000292.1:0-5441 GCA_044359175.1 Burkholderiaceae bacterium
GTGCGCAGATCGCGGAAGGGGGCGGGTTGCGAGGCGGGTGGCGGGCGGACGGGGTCAGGGCGCGGGCGTCCGGGGTTGCCGCGTGCATGGCCCTGACCGCCGCGGCGGGCTGCGGCAGCGGCGAGGTCAGGCTGTTCGCCGGTCCGGACGACACGCCGCAGTCGATCCGCCTGACTGCGACCGCGATCGACGCGCGGACCGCGTCGCTCGCGTGGACCGCGGCCGGCGGCGGACTCAGCTATCGCGTCGAGCGCGACGGCACGACGCTCGCGGTCCTCGAGGACCTGACGTGGACCGACCGCTCGCTCGTGGCCGGGCGGCGTCACTGCTGGCGCATCCACGCGCGCAGCGGGTTCGGCTGGCAGGCCCGCAGCGGCGAGGCGTGTCTCGGCACCGACGAGGAGGTCGACGGCTGGCGGGTCGAGCGGCTGGGCAGCGGCCGGTGGCCGGCGATCGCGCTGGATGCCGCCGGCGTGCCGCATGCGTGCTGGACCGGATCCGGCGGCGTGTCGATCGCCTGGATCGCGGCGGGCGCCGGGAGCGTCGCCGAGACCGTCGACGGCGACGGCAGCGGCCAGTGCAGCCTCGCGGTGGCAGCCGACGGCACCGTACACGTCGCCTACCTGAGCCGATTCGGACTGCGCCACGCGGTCCGGGAGAACGGTGCATGGCGCGCGACCACCGTCGACGCAGACGCGCTCGCCGGCACGTTGCGCACCGACGGGCCGGCGCTCGCGCTCGCCGCGGACGGCGCGCCGCGCATCGCCTACCGCCGCGGCGCGAGCGGTGCGACCGCGACCGTCGCGCTCGTCACCCGGTCCAGGGCCGGATGGACGTTCGACCTCACCGGCATCCGCGGGCGGGTGGGTCCGCATTCGCTCGCGGTGGGTGGCGACGGCACGAACTGGCTCGCCACCACCGACGACCTCGGCCAGTCGGCGATCGCGTGGCGGCGCGCCCCCGGCGGCTGGACGGAAGCGTACCGCCAGTCGCTCGCGCCGACCCGCGGCGACGGGCCGCCGATCGCACTCGACGCGGGCGGGTTCGCGCGGATCGTCTGGTGGCAGCGCGAGGCGCCCACGACCACCGCACCGGTCACGCTGCGCTGGGCGCAGTCGTCCGCCGGCGGCTGGCGTGCCGAGACCGTCGCGACCGTGACCGGCGTGGGCACGCGCGTGGCCATCGGCGCCGCGGGCGACGTGCCGCGGTTGGCCGCGGTCGAGGACGGCGGCGTCGTCCGCACGTACCGGCGCGAGGGCGGCCGCTGGATCGCCGAGGCGCTGCCCGGGCAGCGCGGCACGGCCGAGGTGCTCGATCTCGCGGTCGACGCCGCCGGCCGCTGGCGGCTGGTGCACGATCAGGCGGACGACGGCGACATCCTGCTCGCCACGCGCTCGCCCTGATCCGGGCAGGGGTTCGGCGCAGCGGCTACCATCGGGTCCTCGGGCCGGGCGTCGTCCCGGGCGTGCGGGCGCCTCCCGCCCAGGAGCGACCACGATGAACGATGCCCCGAACGATCGCCCGGTACCCACGCTCAGCGCGCCGGTGTCCGACCGCATCCGTGAGCGCCTGCGCGCGTCCGGGCAGCGCTTCCACGCGAACGACAACATCGCCGATGCGATCGCCGGGCCGGAGGAGCTCGCCGCGATCGAGGAGGAAGTCGCCGAGGCCATGGAGCTGGTGCTGCGCCGGCTGGTCATCGACACCGAGGGCGACCACAACACACGGGGAACCGCTCGGCGGGTCGCGCGGATGTATCTGGGCGAGGTGTTCCGGGGGCGCTACGTACGGCTGCCCGCGGTCACCGAGTTCCCCAACGCCGAGCGGCTCGACGAGCTGATGACGATCGGCCCGGTGACCGTGCGAAGCACCTGCTCGCATCATCTCGTGCCGATTCTGGGCAAGCTGTGGATCGGCGTGCTCCCGAGTCCGGACTCGAAGCTGATCGGACTGTCGAAGTACGCCCGGATCGCCGACTGGATGATGAGCCGACCGCAGATCCAGGAGGAGGCGGTGATGCGGCTGGCCGACCTGCTGGAGGAACGGCTGCGACCGGCCGGGCTCGCGCTGGTGATGGAGGCCGACCACCTGTGCATGCAGTGGCGGGGCGTCAAGGACGCCGAGCCACGGATGACCAACAGCGTGATGCGCGGTGCCTTCCTCGGCGACGTCGGGCTGCGTCGCGAGTTCCTGCAGTTGATGCGCCGCTGAGCGCGGGGCTGGCTCCGCGTTTGCTAGAATCGCGGGCTCGCGCGGGTGTAGTTCAATGGTAGAACGGCGGCTTCCCAAGCCTCAGACACGGGTTCGATTCCCGTCACCCGCTCCATCGTTCCCGGCCGATGCCGGCCGCCCGGTCCTACGGCGGGTCGATCAGGACCCGAACGTGCTGCTCGACGCTGCGCGCGAGCGCCGGCAGGCAGTAGCCGCCCTCGAGCACCGACACGATCCGCCCGTCGCAGGTGGCGTCGGCGAACTCCACCAGCTGCCGGGTGACCCATGCGTAGTCCGAGTCGACCCAGCCGAGGTGGGCGATATCGTCCTCGCGGTGCGCGTCGAACCCGGCCGACACGAACAGCATCTGCGGCGAGAACCCGCGCAGCGCGGGCAGCCAGTGTCCGAGGACCGCGTCGCGCAGCGCCTGCCCGTCGCTGTAGGCGGTCAGCGGCACGTTGTGCATGTTCGGCCCGCGCGGCCGTTCGCCCTGGAACGGATACAGGCGCGACTGGAACGTCGACACCATCAGCACGCGTTCGTCGCCCGCGAAGATGTCCTCGCTGCCGTTGCCGTGGTGCACGTCGAAGTCGATCAGTGCGACGCGCTCGAGCCCGAGCATGTCGAGGGCGTGGCGGATGCCGACCGCGACGTTGTTGAAGAAGCAAAAGCCCATCGCGGCCCGGCGCTCGGCATGGTGACCGGGCGGACGCACGTTGCAGAACGCCCGCGAGTAGCCGTCGCGCACGACCAGCTCGGTGGCGAGCACCGCCGCCCCGGCCGCGTGCAGCGCGGCTGTGAGGGTGTGCGGGTTCATCACGGTGTCCGGGTCGATCTGCCGGTAGCCGTCGGTCGGTGCCATCGCGATCAGCTCGGCGACGTGCATCGCGTCGTGCGCGCGCTCGAGCTGCTCGCGGGTGGCCGCGGGGGCCTCGAAGCGGTCCATGCCGTCGAGCACGCCCCGCATCAGAAGACGGTCGGCGATCACCGCGACCCGATCCGCGCATTCGGGGTGACCCGCGCCCATGTCGTGGCGCAGCGAGCTGGGGTGCGAGATGTAGGCGGTCTTCATGCGGGGCCTGACGCGCCCGGGGAGCAGGCGTTCGGCATCCCCCGATTCTAGCCGCCACGGTACGCCGGATCTCGTGCGATCGCGACCGGCGCGGCCCGGGGTCGGTCGTCGTCGACCGGCACGGCGTGGCACGATGTCGCCTGAACCGCGCGCGAGCGTGCGCCGCCCGCCAGCACCCGCCTGCCGAAGCCATGACCGATTCTCGTCCGCCTCGCGCCGAACCCGAGCCGCTTTCCCCGGAGCGCGACGACCGGTCGGCGTCGGCCACCGTCACCCTGCGCGCGTGCCTGGGCGACGGCGCACCGACGCTCGAGTGCGAGCTCACCGACGCGGCCGGCGTCGTGCTGGTGCAAGCGTCGGCCACGCTCGCACCGTCGCCGGCGGCGCTCGGGGGGGGGCCGGCCAGGTCGGCCGCCGACCGCGACGACAAGTTCGCGCCGCTGCTCGCCGCTGCGCGTGCGCTCGATCCGGTGCCGACCGCGGTCGTGCATCCGTGCAGCGAGGCCGCGCTCGGTGCGGCGGTCGAGGCCGCCCGCACCGGGCTGATCGTGCCGGTGCTGGTCGGCCCGCGCGGGCGCATCGAGTCGCTCGCGGCGTCGGCCGGCGTCGACCTCGGCGGGATCCGCATCGTCGATGCGCCGCACAGCCACGCGGCCGCGGTCGCCGCGGTCGCGCTCGCACGCAGTGGCGAGGTGGCGATGCTGATGAAGGGCAGCCTGCACACGAACGAGCTGCTCGAGGCGGTGGTCGCGCGCGACATCGGCCTGCGCACCGAACGGCGGCTGTCGCACGTGTTCGTGCTGGACGTGCCGAGCTACCACAAGCTGCTGCTGGTCACCGACGCGGCGATCAACATCTTTCCCTCCCTCGAGGAGAAGCGCGACATCTGCCAGAACGCGATCGACCTCGCGCGCGCGCTGGGCGTGGCGCGGCCGAAGGTGGCCGTGGTGTCCGCGGTGGAGACGATCAACCCGAAGATCCCGTCGACCACCGACGCGGCCGCCCTGTGCAAGATGGCCGACCGAGACCAGATCACCGGCGGCCTGGTCGACGGTCCGCTCGCCATGGACAACGCGATCAGCGCGCAGGCCGCTCGGATCAAGGGCATCCGCTCGCCGGTGGCCGGCGACCCGGACGTGCTGCTGGTGCCGGACATGGAGGCGGGCAACCTGCTGGCCAAGCAGCTGACCTTCATGGCCGGCGCCGAGGCCGCGGGCGTGGTGGTTGGCGCGCGGGTGCCGATCGTGCTCACCAGCCGCGCCGACGGGGTCCGCGCGCGGCTGGCGTCCTGCGCCGTGGCCACGATGGCTGCGCAGGCGCGCCGGGTGATCGCGCCCAAGCCGGGCGCGTGACGCGGGGAGGGCGCGGGGATGCGCGGGGCGCGCGGATCGGTGCTGGTGCTCAACGCAGGCTCCTCGAGCCTGAAGTTCCAGCTGTTCGGGCTGGGCGAGGCCGGGCTGACGGTGGAACTGCGCGGGCAGGTCGACGGGCTGGGCGGCGGCGCGCCGCGCTTCGCTGCGGGCTCGGCCGACGGCGCGCTCGCCGAGCGGCACGCACTCGACCCGGAGGTCGCCGACTCGACGCGCGCGGTGCAGTGGCTGTGGGGCTGGCTGCAGCCGCACCTCGACGACGGCAGGCTGCTCGCCGCGGGGCACCGCGTGGTGCATGGCGGTGCCGCGCACGCCGCGCCGGTGCGCGTGGACGACGCACTGCTCGAGCGGCTGCAGGCCCTGGTGCCGCTCGCGCCACTGCACCAGCCGCACAACCTCGAGCCGATCCGCGCGCTGGCCGCGCGCCGGCCCGAGTTGCCGCAGGTCGCGTGCTTCGACACCGCGTTCCACCGCACGCAGCCGCTCGAGGCGGAGCTCTTCGCGCTGCCTCGAGCGTTTCACGCCCAAGGCGTGCGGCGCTACGGATTCCACGGCCTGTCGTACGAGTGGATCGCCCGACGCCTGCCCGAGGTGTCGCCGCGCGCCGCGGCGGGCCGCACGGTGGTTGCGCATCTGGGCAGCGGGGTATCGATGTGCGCGATGCTCGGCGGCCGCAGCGTTGCGACCACCATGGGCTTCACTGCGCTTGACGGCTGCCCGATGGGCACGCGCACCGGCAGCCTCGACCCGGGCGTCGTGCTGTGGCTGCAGCGCGAGCGCGGGATGTC
>JBIKMO010000402.1:0-3389 GCA_044359175.1 Burkholderiaceae bacterium
GCGTTCAGACTGGTCCGGTCGGCAGACGTGTTGCTCGCGTTGGACGACTGCACCGCCAGCTCGCGCATCCGCTGCAGCATGTCGCCGACCTTGCCGAGCGCGCCCTCGGCGGTCTGCGCGAGCGAGATCCCGTCGTTGGCGTTTCGGATCGCGACGTTCATGCCGCGCGCCTGAGAATCCATCCGGTCGGCGATCGCCAGGCCGGCCGCGTCGTCCCGTGCGCTGTTCACGCGCAGGCCGGTGGACAGCCGTTGGATCGCCGAGCCGAGTTCCGCGCGGTTGCTCGCGAGATTGCGCTGCGCGTTCAGCGACATCACGTTGGTGTTGATGACTTGCATTTCCCGACACTCCTGTTCGACAAGCCCCGGTCCGTTCAGGACCCCTCACCCGCTGACCCTGCGGTTCGGGTGCACTGCCGGAGCCGCGGAATGCGGTGCCGGCCACGGGTGCGATCCCGTTGGTGGGGTTATCGGGTGTTGGTCGCCGGTTCTTTAGGCACGCCGCCGGGCGGGTGCAGGCCGCCGCTCGCGTCGCGGGCGGCGCAAAGATGTCGCGGGCTGTAGGAAGCTGCGGTGCAGGCGTTCGGTCCGGCTCCCACGCCCGGGGGCCGGTGGGCACGGGAGCGGGTTCCCAGCCCGGCGCCGACGAGACGGGACGACACGCATGGAATCACAGCTCGAGAGTCGCTGGTTGCCCGAGATCCGGGAGGTCAACCTGTCGTATCTGATGTTGGCGCAGGGCATGATCCGCGCGGACAAGGCGAACGCGATGTTCTGCCTGGGGTTGTCCGAGGAGGTCGCCGACATCGTCGCCGATCTCGGGCCCGGCCAGCTGCTGAAGATCGCCTCGGGCAACCTGCTGATGTGCCGGTTCCGGTTCGACGACGAGATGGTGTGGTCGCTGCTCGCCGAGCACGGCCGCCGTCAGGCCGGCGCCGACGGCAACGCGCAGCGGCTGCACGCCAGCATCCTGATGTCGGGCAACCTCGCCGAGGCCCGCTGAGATGCCCGCCCGCAGCCTGCTCGCCGAGAACCGGCAGATCCAGCGCGCGATCGAACTCATCCACCTCGGCGCGCGGCTGCAGGTGCTCGAGAGCGAGACCGATCTGCCGTACGAGCGGCTGCTGCGGCTGTACAAGGAGGTGGCGGGACGCTCGCCCTCCAAGGGCCAGCTGCCGTTCTCGACCGACTGGTTCATGACCTGGCAGCCGAACATCCACGCGTCGCTGTTCCTGAACATCTACGAGAACCTGCAGAAGTCGATCGAGATCGAGTCGATCGACGCGATCGCCAAGGCGTGGCGGCTGTACCGCGACGAGGTGCTCGCCCACGGCGTGGAGCCGCTGCTGTCGGTGACCCGGGCGTGGCGTCTGGTGCGATTCGTCGACTCCGGGATGCTGTGCCTGACCCGGTGCCGCAAGTGCGGCGGACAGTTCGTCAACCACACCTATGAGCTGGACCGCGGCTTCACTTGCGGGCTGTGCGAGCCGCCGGCGCGTGCCGGCAAGGCCGCACGCGGCGGCACGATCCACTGAGCGGGACACCGCGCGCGGGACGCGGCGCGACCGGCGCCGCGCAGCGCGCTCACGCGCGTACGCTCGCGTCGACGCGCGGCCTGCCGGACGAGGATGCGCCGGCCGTCGGCAGCCGGTCTCCCACCGCTCAAGTCGACCGGGCCGGGGCCGAAAAGATCACCGTACGGGCGCGTCCTGCGCCGACTTGCGGGGAACGCGCGCCTCATGTTCGTCATCGTCGGTTACGTCGTCGTGCTGATCGCGGTCTTCGGCGGCTATGCGCTGGCGGGCGGCAAGTTCGGGGTGCTCGCCAAGGCCGCGCCGGTGGAGATGTTCATCATCGCCGGAGCGGCGATCGGTGCCTTCCTGGTCGGCAACAGCGCCAAGGCGATCCGCGCGACGGTGGCCGTCTTCCCCACGCTGCTGAAGGGCTCGAAGTACACGAAGGCGCGCTACATGGAACTGATGGCGCTGCTCTACGACATCCTGGCCAAGGCCCGCAAGGAAGGGCTGATGTCGATCGAGGTCGACATCGAGAACCCTGCGGAGTCGGCGCTCTTCGCGCGCTACCCGAACGTCTCCGGCGACCCGCATCTGGTCGAGTTCATCACCGACTACCTGCGCATGATGGTGTCCGGGAACATGAATGCGCACGAGATCGAGAACCTGATGGACAGCGAGATCGAGACGCATCGCCACGAGGCGCACGTGCCCTCGAACGCGATCCAGACCGTCGGCGACGGGCTGCCGGCGTTCGGCATCGTCGCGGCGGTGCTCGGCGTGGTGAAGACCATGGCCTCGGTCGGCCAGCCGCCGGCGGTGCTCGGCCAGATGATCGCCGGCGCGCTGGTGGGCACGTTCCTGGGGATCCTGCTCGCCTACGGGTTCGTGAGTCCGCTCGCCAAGCTGCTGGAGCAGAAGGCCGAGGAGGCGCACAAGGAGCTGCAGTGCGTGAAGATCACGCTGCTCGCGAGCCTGCAGGGGTATTCGCCGGCGATCGCGGTCGAGTTCGGCCGCAAGGTGCTGTTCTCGACCGAGCGCCCGTCGTTCCTCGAGCTCGAGGCCCACGTCAAGCAGAAGAAGGCCTGAGCCATGGCCGGCGGCGACAGGAAGATCCAGCCGATCGTCATCAAGCGCGTGCGCAAGCCCGGCGGGCACGGCGCGCACAACGCCGCCTGGAAGATCGCCTACGCGGACTTCGTGACCGCGATGATGGCGTTCTTCCTGCTGATGTGGCTGCTGGGCTCGACCACCAAGGGCGACCTCAAGGGCATCTCGGACTACTTCAACACGCCGCTGCAGATCGCGCTGATCGGCGGCAGCGGATCGGGCGAGTCCAGCAGCGTGATCCGCGGCGGCGGTGCCGACATCACGCGCGAGGTCGGGCAGGTGCGCCAGGGCGAGACCGAGAGCCCGCGGCGGCCGGTCAGCGCACGCCAGGCGGCCGAGGAGCTGCAGCGCGAGGCCGACGAGCAGGCACGCCTGATCCGCGCGCGCGTCGAGTCGGTCATCGAGCGCAACCCGAGGCTTCGGGAGATGCGCTCGCAGGTCCGCATGGACGTGACCCCCGAGGGGCTGCGCATCGAGATCGTCGACGAGCACAATCGCCCCATGTTCGCGTCCGGCTCGGCGGTGGTCCAGCCGTACATGCGCGAGCTGCTGCACGAGATCGCCAAGGTGCTCAACGAGGTCGAGCGGCGCGTCACGCTCACCGGCCACACCGACGCGGCGCCGTTCCAGGGCGGCGAGCGGGGCTACTCGAACTGGGAGCTGTCGGCGGACCGGGCGAATGCGTCGCGGCGCGAACTGCTCGCCGGCGGCATGGACGAGGGCAAGATCCTGCGGGTGGTCGGGCTCGCCGCGGTGCTGCCGCGCG
>JBIKMO010000075.1:0-17915 GCA_044359175.1 Burkholderiaceae bacterium
GCCCGCGGGGGTCCCGCTCGGGCGGCGGGCGGTCCGGTTCGTCGTCCGGGTTGCGCGACAGCGTCTTCAGCAGCCACGCCGAGGTCGCGATCGTGGCGAGTACGCTCGCGAGCAGCGCGAGCATCAGTGCAGCCAGGTGCCCGCGCAGCAGCGGCAGGAAGGTCACGACGCCGACCGCGGCCGGCACGAACAGCAGCCCGAGGTGGCGCGAGAACGCACCGGCGACCGCATCGAGCCCGACGCCGACGCGCCCGCGCAGCCGCAGCCAGGCGAGCAGCGCGACCAGGCCGAGCACCGGCCCGGGCACGATCGGCACGACGAAGCGCGCGAGCAGTTCGCCGATGCCCTGGAATGCGAGCAGCTGCAGCAGGCCCGGGATCATCGGCGGCCCGGCGTCGTCAGTGCTCGAGGTCGGCGCGCTCGAACACCAGCCAGCCGCGCCGACCCTGGGTCGCGAGCCCGACGGTCGCGCCGTGCGGCAGCGTGAGCTTCGGGCGGTCGTGGCCGAACGGCAGCCCGGTGACGATCGGGACGCGGGTCTGCGAACGCAGCCAGCGTAGCGCGGCCGGCAGGTCGTAGCCGCGGTCGTGCGGCGCGAGCGCGTAGCGGTTCACGTAGCCGATCACCAGCGCGCGCTGCGCGTCGATCACGCCCGCCTGCAGCAGCTGCACGAGCATCCGTTCGATCCGGTACGGGTGCTCGTTGACGTCCTCGACGAACAGGATGCCTCCGGTGACCTTGGGCATGAACGGCGTGCCGAGCAGCGCGCAGAGCACCGACAGGTTGCCGCCCCACAACGTGCCGCGCTCGTCGACGCCGGCCGGACCGCCGGCACGAAAGCCCAGCATCTCGAGCTCGCCGGCCATCGCCTCGCGGAAGCAGCCGAGCGTGGTCGGGTCGACCTCGGCGGGAGAATCGACCGCGAAGTCGTCGAGCAGTGCGGGCCCGGCCCAGGTGACCGCCCGCGCGCGGGCGAGCATCGCGAGGTGGAACGCGGTGAAGTCCGACAGCCCGACCCAGCGTTTGCCCGCGCGCGCGAGCGCGCGGAAGTCCAGCCGCGGCAGCAGCCGGGTGAGGCCGTAGCCGCCGCGCGTGATCATCACGACCGGCGCGGATTGCGCGGCCGCGCGCTCGAAGGCCGCCGCCCGCCGTGCGTCGGTGCCGGCGAAGCGCTGCGCGCGCGCGAGCGCCGCGGGGTCGAAGCGCGTCGGGTGGCCGAGCGCCTCGAGCACCCGGGCGGCGCCGCGCGCGCGGTCGGGGTCGGCGACCGCGCCGGACGGGGAGATCAGGTAGATCGCGGGGCCGGGGCGATCGGGCGCGGGTCGGGTCCGGGGCATCCCGGCAGTCTGCCACGTCGCGCCCTTCGCGACGCCGCGCCGCGCCTGCGCGGCCTGCGTGACGGAAGTCCTGCGGGCCGCGCGGGGCGGCGGCCTAGACTCGGCGCGAACGGCAGACGAGTCGGCAGGGCACGCATGCAGGGCAGCACGAGGACGGAGACGGCGCGGCCGGCGCCACGGCGGCCGCGGGGCGCGGGCGACGGCGAGGCGGTGGTGATCGTGGACGTCGACCAATTCCACGCGATCCGGCTGCGCCACGGCGCCCGGGCCGCCGAACAGGCGACGCGCGCGGTGGGCGACTGCCTGCGCTCGCGGCTGCGACCGGGCGACCGGCTCGCGCTGCTGCGCGAGGACGAGTTCCTCGCCGTGCTGCCCGGCGCGGGCGAGGCCGCGCTCGGGGCGATCACCGGGCGTCTGCGCGACGCGGTCGACGGACTGCGCCTCGCGCTCGCGGGCGAGGTCTGGCCGCTGTCGTGCACGCTGGGGGCGGCTGCGCGCGGCCGGGCGTCGCCGAGCCTGGAGGCGCTGGTGCGCGCGGCGGACAGTGCGCTGTACCGCGCGCGGCGCCCGGGCGGCGCGTAGCGGCGCGCGCCGGCTCAGACCGGCGGCGCGCGTTCGCCCGCCGGCGCGGGCCCGATCAGGTCGCGGTACGCGTGCCAGGTGGCGAGGCCGATCCACGGCACGGTGACGATCAGGCCGACGAACAGCGTCGCGAAGCCGGCGACCGTCAGCGCGACGATCAGCGCCGCCCACAGCAGCATCGGCCCGAGGTTGCGGCCGAACGCGAGCACGGACGCGAGCACCGCGGTGATCGCATCGGTGCGCCGGTCGAGCATCATCGGGATCGCGACCGCGGTGAACATGAACACCAGCGTTGCGAAGATCGCGCCCGCGCCGAGCCAGGTCGCGAGGAAGCCGAGGTTCGCGCCGGCCGCGATCTCGTCGAGCAGCGCGGCCACCGACGGCATGCGGCGCGGAAAGAAGATCGCGATGATCATCATCGACGTGCGAGCCCATAGGGCCATCACGATCTCCAGACCGATGCCGAGGATCGCGAGGTTCACCAGGTTGCCCTTCCAGACCACCATCGTGGCCGCGAGGCCGCACGGCAGGCCCGCCTCGCGCCGGCGCGCGATCTCGTACAAACCCATCGCCATCACGGGGCCCACCAGCAGGAAGCCCGCGGTGAGCGCCATCATCGTCCCGGGCGAGGGGCGCAGCAGCAGCCCGAGCAGCCAGCCCATCGCGGCGAAGCACGCGCCGTAGAACAGTGCTGGGCCCGGGTGCCGACGGAAGTCCGCCGCACCCCGGACGAGCCAGCGCAGCGGTTCTGCAAAGCCGATGCGGCGCACCGTGGGAAAGGGGGCGCGCTCGGTCCGGGCCCCGTCGTCGTCGGCGCAGACCGACGGCACGGGCGGTTCGGTGGGTGCGGGCGGCGCGGTCATCGGCGGCGGCACGGGCTCGGACCATGGCAGTGTAGGCGCACCGTCCGGCCGCGGCGAGCCGATCGGCGCGGCGCTATCATCGGCCCCCGATGCACGCCTTCGCGAAGGCGATGCTGGTGGCGGTGCCGTGCGGCGCGGCGTTCGCGGCTGCCGGCGCGCCCCTGCCCTGGACCCTGGGCCCCCTGGTGGGCTGCGCGGTGGCCGGTCTCGCCGGCGCCGGGCTCGCGGTGCCGCGCCCGGCCCGCGACGCCGGTCAGTGGGTGCTGGGCACGGTGCTCGGGCTGTACTTCACGCCGGCGGTGTTCGGCGAACTGCTGCGCGGCGCGCCGCTGATCGCCGCAGGCATCGCCTGGGTGCTGCTGCTGGGGCTCGGGCACGCGTGGCTGCTGCGCCGACTGGCCGGCGTGTCGCGTCCGACCGCGTTCTTCGGCGGCTCGATCGGCGGCGCGAGCGAGTCGGCGATCCAGGGCGAGCGGCACGGCGGCCGGGTCGACCAGATCGTCGCGGTGCACAGCCTGCGTCTGGTGATCGTGGTGCTGACCATCCCGGCCGCGTTCAGGCTGCTGGGACTGCAGGGCAGCGACCCGTTCGAGGCGGGCGTGCGCGCCGTCGATCCGGGCGGGCTGGCGATGCTGGTGGCGGCCACGGTGGCCGGCGGGCTCGCGCTGCGGGCGGTCGACTGGCCGAACGCGTGGATGATGGGGCCGCTCGCGATCGCGATGGGGCTGACCGCGACCGGCGTGCAGTGGAGTGCGCTGCCGCCCGCGGTGGTCGTGGCCGGCCAGGTGCTGATCGGCGCGTCGCTCGGCACGCGCTTCGGGCCCGGGTTCTTCGCGCGCGCGCCGCGGCTGCTCGCGGTCACCGGCGGCGCCACGGTGCTGGGCATGGCGCTGTCCGCCGGCTTCGCCGGCGTGCTCGCGGCGGTCTCGGGCCTGCCGTGGCCGACGCTGGTGCTCGCGACCTCGCCCGGGGGCATCGCCGAGATGACGCTCACCGCCAAGACGCTGCAGCTCGGCGTGCCGGTGGTCACGACGTTCCACGTCGTACGCTCGGTGGTGACGCTCAGCGCGCTGGCGACGGTGTATCGTCTGCTCGGACGTCTGAGGGGATGGGAGCGCGATGAGCGGGATCGACGAGGCGCAACGGATGCTCGGTGAGCGGTTCTCCCCCCGGGTGCGGTCACTGAACCTTCGGGCATCGCCCGCGACCACGACTTGCGCACGGGTCTGACCCGCCCGTCTGGAGGTGCCGATGTCACGGATCGAAGGCCCGCTCGCCGGACGACTCGCATGGGTGACCGGTGCCGCGACCGGCATCGGCCTCGCGACCGCGCGCTGGTTGGGGCGCGCAGGCGCGACCGTGGCGCTGTCCGGGCGCCGCATCGAGCCGCTGGAGCAGGCCGCCGACGCGCTGCGCGCCGAAGGCCTGTCGGCGCAGGCCGTACCGGTCGATGTCGCCGACGCGGCGAAGGTCGCCGAGGCCTGCGCGGCGATCAGCGCACGGCACGGCGCGGTCGCGGTGCTGGTGTGCTCGGCCGGCATCAACGTGCGCGAGCGTCACTGGGACCGGGTGACGCCCGAGGCCTTCGCGCGTGTCGTCTCGACCAACCTCACCGGCGTGGCTCACTGCGTGCACGCGGTGCTGCCGGGCATGCGCGCGAGGCGCGACGGTGTGATCGTGGTCGTGTCCTCGATGGCGGGCTGGTCGTACGTGTCCTTCCCCGGGCCGGCGTACAGCGCGACCAAGACCGCGCTCGGCCCGCTGGTGCAGAGCCTGAACGACGAGGAGGGACCGCACGGCATCCGGGCCTGCCACCTGTGCCCGGGCGAGGTCGCCACGCCGATCCTCAGGCAGCGACCGGTCCCGCCGTCGGACGAGGAGATCGCGCGCATGCTGCGGCCCGAGGACGTGGCGGCGACGATCGGGCACGTGGTCACCGCCCCGCCTCAGGTCTGTCTCGCCGAGGTGGTGATCGCACCCACGTGGAATCGCTTCTACGTGGGGGGCGAGGACCTGAAGCGCGCCCGGTGAGCGGCGCGCGCGGCTGGGTCGGCACCGCGACCGTCGCCGGCATCGCGGTGCTGTTCGCATCGAACCACGTCGCCGCGCGGGTCGCGCTGGATCACGGCACGAGCGTGGTCGCTGCGGTCGCCGTGCGCTCGGCCGGAACCGCGCTCGCCGTGCTGCTGCTGCTGCGCGCCGCGCGCGGGGTCGCAGCGCTGCCCGAGGTCACCCGCGGTCGCGCGCTGACCGTCGGTCTGGCGCTCGCGGTGCAGAGCGCCTGCCTGTATTCGGCGGTCGCGCGGCTTCCGGTGGCGCTCGCGCTGCTCACCTTCAACACGTTTCCGCTGATCCTCGCGGTGCTGTCCTGGGCGACCGGCGGGGAGCGGCCGACGCGGCGCACGCTCGCGGCGATGCCGGTGATCCTGCTCGGGCTGTCGCTCGCGCTCGATCTGCCGGGCGTGCTGCGCAGTGGCGGCGACTCGCTCGCCGATCCGGCGCGATTCGCCGCCGGCATCGCCTACGCGCTCGGCGCCGCGCTCTCGTTCGCGATCGCGCTGCTGCTCACCGCCCGCTGGCTCGGCGGGGTCGACGGGCGCGTGCGTACGCTGTGGACGATGGCGACCGTGGCCGTGGTGACCGTGATCGCGGGTGCGGCCGGCGCGGGATTCACGTGGCCGCACGCCCCCGCCGGCTGGGCGGGCCTGGTGCTGCTGACGGTCTTCTACGGCGCCGCGATCACGTCGCTGTTCGTGGTGCTGCCCCGGTTGGGTGCAGTCAACAACACGCCGGCGATGAACATCGAGCCGATCGCGTCGTTGGTGCTCGCCTGGGTCATCCTCGGTCAGCGGGTCGCGCCGGTGCAGATGGCGGGTGCGCTGCTCGTGGTCGGCACGATCGTCTGGCTGAGCGCGCGGCGCTGAGCGGCCGCCCGCGCCCTGCGGTTCACGCCGCCGCGGGCTCGGCGAGCCGAGCCGGCTCGGGTGCGGCCTGGATCGGCTCGGGCGCGGGCGGCTCGGCGGCGGCGGGCTCTGCCGGCCGATCCCACGTCGCGAGCAGCCGATCGAAGCGGTGCTCACCGCCCTGTGCGGCCTCGGCGATCGCGACCAGCCGCGCGAGGCGGACGTCGGCGCCGACCGTGCGCCACGGGTCCGGGTCGCCGATCGCGTCCAGCAGCCGACGTGCCGGATGGCGCAGGTCCGAGAACACGCGTGCGTCCTGGAGGCCGGCGCGCAGCGCGGCGAGCTGCAGCCGCGCGGTCTGGAACCGGACGTCGACCGGCAGCCGCTCGTCGGCGAGCACCGGCTCGAACAGCTGCGCGACCATGTCGACCGTCATCATCACGAGCGCGGGCACTGCCGACGGTTCGCCGACGCCCTCGGCGGCAAGCGGGGCCGCCGACGTCGGGGCCGGCGTCCGGGCGTCGGCTGGGGCGGGCGTCCCCGGGTGCGCGGCGGCCGGCGGCGCCAGGCGTTCCAGCCTCGGCGGGGCGGAGGCCGGGAGCATCGCAAGCATCAGCGGGTAGATCGAGGCGACCGTCGGCAGCAATTGCCGACCGTAGTCCCGGATCACGTCGAGTTCATCGCGGTCGGTGCCGGCCACGCGCGCCCAGCACAGGCCGACCGCGTGGAAGAACACCGCCGGCCGGACCGGATTCGCGGGCACGCCCGCCGGCGAGCGACCGAGCAGCAGGCACAGGCGACGGTCGAACTCGAGCAGGCCGCCCGGGCCGTCGAGCGGCACGCGACGGCACAGGCCGTCGATCAACGCGGTGTGCGGCCGCGCCGGCGCGTCGACATCCCCGTCCGGATCCGGCCACGCGCCGGGGTGGCCGGCCAGCCGGTGAAACTGCGACTGCAGGCATCCGGCGAGCACGCGCGGGTACTGGGAGCGGAACGCGGCCAGGTGCTCGATCAGGTCGGCCTTCGCGCGCGAGTACGGCGTGGCCGCCTGCTCCCCCTCGGCATCGCGGTAGCGGCGCAGCAGGGTCCGGCGCAGCGCGGGCTCGACCTCCGGCATCCGGCGCCCGAGGTGCTCGATCGCCGCGCGCAGCACGCGCACCAGCGTCGCCTGGGGGGTCGTCGAAGACGCCTGCGAGGAAACACGCGGATCGGTGGACATGGCTCCAGCGTCGCGCGAGGGGCTCGCGACCGGCATCCGCGACGCGACGGCCGGCCGCGCTCGACCGACGGGTCGCCCCGACCGCCGGCCCGGCACCCGTCCCACGCGGTCGCGGCAGACGTCTACGCAGACCAAGATCCGCCGGGACGGATCGGTCCACGGGCGGGTCGCGGCGGACCCCGGCCGGCGGTTCGGGCGCAGGAGCCTGGTTCGGGTGGCAGGGCTCGGGCGTTCGGGCTCGGGCGTTCAGGCGCTTCGGACGTGGCGCAGCACGGTGAACTCGCGTCGCCAGGCCACGGTCTCGTCGCGCATGGCCGCCGGGTCCTCGCCGCGGACCCAGACGCGCGCGAGCATCGCTGCCAGCTGCGGCATGTGCCGGGGCTCGAAGCCCCAGCGGACGATCTCCTGCGTGCCCAGCCGCACCGCGTTCTGGTCGCCGGCGACCGGCGCGGCCGGGATCTCGATGCCGGTGGTGAGCAGGTTCGCGGGCTCGATCAGGCGCGACGCCGCGGTGCCGCCGAATCCGCGCCCGGCTCGGACCACCGCGCGCGCCCGGGACGTGCTCGCCGCCGGCAGCCCGGCTGCGGGCACCGCAACGAACTGCGAGTCGGTGTCACGTCCGGCGTTCGGTCCGGCAGTGGCGCCGAACACCGGCACGCCGGCATCGCGCAGCGCCGCGGCGAGTGCGCGCGCGACCGCGACGCACGCGTGCGCGTAGGCCGCGCCGTGATCGATCAGATCGAGGCAGGCGGCGGCGAGCGCGGCGGTGCGGCCGAGGTCGAAGTTCGCGGTCAGGCCAGGGTGGGCGATCGCGTCCAGCCGCGCGGCGATCGCGGGATCGTCGGTCAGGACCATGCCGGACGGCGGTCCGCCGAACGACTTGTAGGTCGACGCGGTCATCAGGTGCGCGCCCTCGGCGAGCGGTCGCTGGAACGCACCGCCGGCGATCAGCCCGCTCATGTGCGCGGCGTCGTACATCACGGCCGCGCCGACCTCGTCGGCGATCGTGCGCACCTCCCGGACCGGATACGGGTACAGGCACATCGAGCCGCCTACGATCAGCAGCCTCGGCCGCTCGCGACGCACCAGCACGCGCAGCGCGTCCAGGTCGATCGACATCGTCGCCGCCGACATCGGCATCTCGAGCACGCGCAGCCGGTACAGCCCCGCGGCTCCGGCCTCGTGATGCGTGACGTGGCCGGCGAACGCGGGCGGAAACGCGACGACCGCATCGCCGGGCGCGCAGGTCGCCAGGTAGGCGTACAGGTTCGCGATGGAGCCGGAGGGCACGCGGTGCTCGGCGTACGCGCACCCGAACACGCGCTTGAGCAGCTCGGTGGTCATCACCTCGATGCGCTCGGCGTGCGCGAGCCCGGTCTCGTACTTGTCGCCCGGCCAGCCGAGCGACGGCCGCGAGCCGATCGTGTGCGCGAGGTATCGCGCGGCGGACGGGTTCATCACGTTGGTGCCCGCGATCAGGCTGATGCACTCGTGATCGACCCAGCGTTCGTGCGCGTCGAGCTCGGCGTCGAGCTCGGCCTGCAGCGCCTCGGGGGCGGCGGCGGCGCAGCGCTCGGCGTAGGGTGCGATCGCGGCTTCGAGATCGGCCGGGACCCAGGCACGGGGGCGGTAGGAGGCGGGCTCGGTCATTCAGTTCGCGACCGCGGGCACCGCGCGGCTGGCGAGCTCCAGCCAGCCGGCGTCGTCGCGGGGCCAGGCGCGTTCGGAAAGCGCATCCAGACGCAGCAGGATCTGGCGCAGGTGCCAGGTGGGCGGCGCGCCCAGCGCCTGCGGGCAGTGCCGCCAGAGCGCGCGCAGCACGTTCACCTGGACGCCGAAGTGCGTCGCCAGCGCCTCGACCACCGCCCGGTCCTGTCCGCTGTCCACCGCGTGACGCAGCGCGTCGCGATCGTCGCGCTGCGGTGCGCGCGGGCCGCGCTCGGCGGCGCCGATCAGCCCCGTGCGACGGCGCGGCTGCGCATCGATCAGCGCGTCGGCGAAGAACTGCGCGAACATCGGCAGCTTGCCGAGCACGGCAGCCCGCTGCGCGGCGTGGCGCGAGCCGGTCAGCAGCCAGTTGTAGCAGCCCAGGTGCCGGCCGGCGCGCGTTCGCCCGAGCTTCACCAGCGTGACCGGCTCGAGCGTGGCCTCGAGCAGCGCGGCCGTGCGCTGCTCGGCGGCGGCCTCGCGCAGATCCATCGACCGCAGCACCTTGCCGTAGAACTCCACCCCGACCAGCTCGCGGCGCAGCGCCTGGCGCAGCTGCGCGGCGAAATCCGGGAAGCGGGACGCACGGTCGAACAGGCTGTCGGGCACGCCCGGCTCCAGCCGGTGTTCGCGCGCGAGGTGCCGCCCCCAGTCGTCGCGGCGGGCCTCCAGGATCGTCAGCATGTTGTCGCCCAGCGCGGCGAACAGCACGTCCAGCGTGGCGGCTTCCGCCGCACGGGCGGGCAGCCCGTCGCGGTGGTCGTCCTCGTGAAGCCAGCGCGCGAGCGAGGTCACCAGCCGGCGCAGCGTCGCGTCCGTCAGCAGGCTGCGGAAGTCGTAGACGCACTGGTGACGGTCGACGCCCACGAAGCGGATCGTGTGACCCCAGTCGCGGACCAGCTGGCCGAAGATCGGGTTGGCCATCAGGGACAGCCGCGACGCGAGGGGCAGCATCAGCACCAGCAGCCGCCAGTCGGACGACGGGTTGCGCCAGACCAGCGCACGCGGGGTCGCCAGATACGCGTGCGCTGCCGCCGACAGGTCGGGTCCGACGTTGCCGGTGTCGGTCAGTTCGTCGTCGATCGGGTAGCCGTCGACGCGGATCGCTTCGAAGTCCATCCTGGCTCGCGGCAGGCGGCGGTGTGGTGGCGGGACGGGCCGAAGCGGCGTGGCGAGCCCCGGTCGCGGACGGCGCTCTCTCGCGCGACCGGCGATGCCGGCCGCGGTGGTCGCCGGTTGCGGCCGCTCAGTCGGCGCGCTTGGCGAAGAACAGCAGCCCGCCGCCGGCGGCCAGCAGCCCGCTGGCGATGACGGTCCGGGCGACCGATCCCTGCCACATCGCCTCGAGCGCGAACAGCGCGCCGGCGGTCAGCAGGATCCGGCCGGTGCCGGCGGTGCGCTGGGAGGGAGACAGGTCGGCCATGCTGCGATCCGGGCGAGAGCGTCGGGCCCGTGCGGGGCCGGTGACGGTGCTGCCATGCTAAGCCTCAGACGAACCCGCCACGAAACCGCGGGGTTCCGGGCGGAAGCGCTCGACGGACGAACGCGCGCCCGTCCGCGCCATTGTGGCACCGAACCGTCGCGAACGTGCAATCCGACCCTGCCCGCCCTCGGCCCGCGTGCAGGCGATCACGCGTTCGTGCGGCGGGCGCCCGGCAGGTGCGCGAGCGCGGCATCGACCAGCGAGGCGCCGGTGCGCAGCACGCGGCGGCGCCAGTCCGCACTCGCCGGGCGGAAGGCCTCGAGGATCTCGGCCTGGATCGCCCGGCCGGTCGCGTCGGTCGGATCGCCGTGGGTGTGCAGCCAGGTGTCGGCGCGCATCGCGCGGATCACCCGCATCGGATCGTAGGTGCCGTACTCCGGATAGCCGAACGCGAAGCCGCAGCCGGCGGGCAGCGCCGCCTCGACGCCGCGGTCGAGCAGGCCGTTGAGCGGCGTGGACACCGACTCGCCCGAAGTGGCCGACTTGACGTAGCCGGGCCAGACCGCGGCCGAGCGCCGGTAGCAGTCGCTGTCGGTGGTCGCGCCGGTGACCAGCTCGCAGTCGCCGAACGCGCCCAGGCCGGTGTGGACGTCCAGCCAGAGCACGGTCTGGGCCGCGGCCAGGTGCTCGCGGACCAGCGCGAGCAGATGTGCCGGGCCCTGCTCGAGCCGCTCGCCGCCGAACTGCAGACCCCGCGGGTAGCGGTACTGCCCGCCGATCGCAGCCTGCCGGAACCGGCGCTCGCCGTGCTCGGCGACGAACGCATCGATCGCCTCCCAGCGGCGCGCCTCGGCCCGTGGCTCGAGGTCGGGCGGATTCAGCAGGTCGTGCAGGCGCACGTAGTCCGGGTCGCACAGCGATGGGTCGAACCGCTCGAGGAAGTTGCGGTTCACGTCGACGTTCGATTCGTTGACCCGGCGGTGCCAGGCGAAGCCGTAGGGGTTGTTCGCGTGCTGCAGCACGATCGCGGTGTCGTCGCCCAGCGTCAGGTGCGGCAGCACCCGCTCGAGCAGGTCGCGCTGGATCGCGCCGCCGGTGTAGCCCTCGACCCCGTGGGTGCCGCTGGACACCACCAGCGCGTGGCGCGGGCGCCGCGCGCCGAACTGCAGCCAGTCGAGCGCGAGCGTGCCGCCGTCCGGCCCGCGGGCGGCGATCGCCCGCGAGTCGATCCTCAGATCGTGCCGCGACGCGAGCGCGTGCGCTCCGGCGAGCAGCCGCTCGCGCGAGACCGAGTACGAGGGCGGGAACAGGTCGGCGGGATCGGACATGGCGCGGCGACGCGAACGGGCGGACCCCCGAGGGTATCGCGGCGCGGCGTGGCGTGCGCCGCCTCAGGCGGCGTCGGCGAGGTCGGCCACGGTGCGCGGGTCGACGTTCGCCCCGCACAGCAGCACGCCGACGCGCTCGCCGGGCGCGGGACGGTACGCGCCGGCGGCGAGCGCCGCGAACGCGGTCGCGCCGCCCGGCTCGAGCGCCAGCCGCAGGTCCCGCCACAGCGCGGCCTGCGCGAAGCGCACCGCGTCATCCGACACCAGCACCGCGCGCGCGATGCGCCGCCGCGCGAGCGGAAACATGATCTCGCCGACCCGGCGCGCGCCGAGTGCGTCCGCGGCGAGGCCGCGCGACTCGACCTCGACGATCCGGCCGGCGGCGAGCGCCGCGTGCAGCGTCGGGCAGCCCTCGGTCTCCACCGCCACCAGCCGCGGCACCGGCTCGCCCTGGCCGGCGAGCGCCTCCAGCCACGCGGCGATGCCGCCGATCAGCCCGCCGCCGCCCACCGCGATCAGCAGCGCGTCCAGCCCGGGCTGCTGGCGCAGCCACTCCCGCGCGAGCGTGCCCTGGCCGGCCAGGGTGTCGAGCTGATCGTACGCATGCGATTCCAGCGCGCCGTGCTCGTGCGCGAACCCGCGGCTCGCCGCGAGCGCGCCCGCATAGCCGTCGCCCTGCGCGTGAACCGTGGCGCCGAGCGCGCGCAGGCGCGCGAGCTTGGCTGCGGGCGCATCGCGCGGCACGAACACGTCGGCGGCGACGCCCAGCGCGCGTGCGGCGAGGGCCACCGCGATGCCGTGGTTGCCCCCGGAGGCCGCCACCACGCGCGTGGGCGGCGCGCGACCGGCCGCATGGGCGGCCGCGCGCGCGCCGAGCAGCCGGGCGAACGCGCCGCGGGCCTTGAAGGTGCCGGACACCTGCAGGCACTCGAGCTTGAACGACGCGCCGACGCCCGCGACCTCGGCGTCGATCGTGGGCGTCACGCGCACGTGCGGGGCGATTCGCGTCGCCGCGGCCTCGACGTCGGCGGCCGAGGGAGCCTGCCCGGCTCCGTCCACGGGTTCGTGCACGCCGGGCGGGATCATCGACGGCGCCCGGTCAGACCGTGCGCAGCGACAGGCCGGCGAGCGGCACCGCGTCGATCCGCGTGGCCCAGTGCTGACCCCGGCGCAGCGGCTGCGCGTCGGTCAGCGTGCCGGTGGTGACCACCGCGCCGGCGGCGATCCGCTCGCCCTGCTCGGCGAGCCCGGCCACCAGGTGGCCGAGCGCCTGCACCGGCCCGTCGAGCACGTTCGCGCCGACGCCTTCGGCCACCGGCGCGCCGTCCAGGAACAGCGCCAGACGCAGTCCGGCGAGTGCGCGCGCCGGATCGTTCCCCAGCGCGGCCAGCGGCACCCGGGGCCCGACCCACAGCCCGCCGTGCAGCGCCTGCGCCGCGATCGCCTGCGCGGCATCGAAGCGCCAGCCTGGCCACACGCTGGTGACCACCTCGACGCCGTGGGCGACCCAGTCGATGCACGCGAGCAGCTCGCCGACGCGCGCCGGCGTCGATGCGTCCGCGCTGACCGGCGGCGACCGCCGCAGCCCGAATACGATCTCGGGCTCGAGCCGCGGCTCGGCGAGCGCATCCAGGCTCAGGTCGGCCGCCGGGGCGTCGAGCCGATGCAGCGTGGTGTCCCACACCGGCCCGCGGATCGGCTGGTGCACCCCGTAGAGCGGCCAGATCGACCGGTTGGTGAACCCGATCTTCCAGCCGGCCTCGCGATCGCCGCGCGCGTGCCGAAGCGCGGCGATCGCGCGCTGCACGGCAAGGCCCTCGGCCACGCCGGCGCCCGAGGGCGCCGGCTCCGGCAGCGAACGTCCGTGGTCGGCGGCCTCCAGCAGCGTGCGGGCGTCGGGCAGGGGCATGGTCGTGCGGCGCGGGCCGGGGTGGGCCCCGATGGTAACCGGGCGGGTCCGCGTCGCAGCTCACCGGCCCTACACTGCACCACTCGCGCCCGAGCCCACACCCGGATCCCGCCCAGCCCGACCGCAGCCCGGAGGTTCGCCGTGACCACCGCTCGCACGAAGGGTCGGTGGACCCGATCGTGGGCTTCGGCGGTCACGACCGCGATGAGCACGCCCTGAGCGAGGGCTCACGCACACCCTACGGAGACGCCCGATGGACCGACGCACCTTCCTCGCCGCCTCGACGCTCGCCGCCGTCGCCCCGCTGCGCGCGCAGCCCGCCGCCTGGCCGTCGCGGCCGGTCCGCATCCTCGTGGGCTTCGCGCCCGGCGGCGGCGTCGACGCGATGGCACGGCTGGTCGCGCAGCGGATGAGCGACGCGACCCGCCAGCAGTTCGTGGTCGAGAACCGCGCGGGCGCCGGCGGACTGATCGCCGCCGAGGCGGCGTCGCGCGCCGCGCCCGACGGCTACACGCTGGTCTTCGCCGACAGCGCCGTGCTGATCGCCCGCTCGCTCGGGCTCGCGCAGGCGCTCGACCCGTTCACGTCGTTCACGCCGCTGTCGCAGGCGTTCCGCGTGCCGCTGATGATCATCGCGAACCCCCAGTTCCCGGCCGCCGATCCGCGCACGCTGGTGCAGGCGCTGCGTGCGGCGCCGGGTCGCCACTCGTACGCGAGCGTGGGCGTGGGCACGGTGCACCACCTGGGCTTCGAGAGCTTCAAGGCACGCACCGGCACGTTCGTCGTGCACATCCCGTATCGCGGCGCCTCGCAGATCATTCCGGACGTGGCCGGCGGCCAGCTGCCGCTCGGCGTGGTGAGCGGCACCGCCGGCATCAGCCAGGCACGCGCCGGACGCGTGAAGGCGCTCGCGATGATGAGCCCCGACCGGGTCGCGGGCATCGACGGGGTGGCGCCGCTGTCGGACGCGGTGCCTGGATTCGACGTGGCCCCGTCGCTGTTCGCGCTCGGCCCGCCGGGCATGTCGGCCGAGCTCGCCGCGCGCGTGTCCGACGCGCTGCGTCAGTCGCTCGCGTCTCCCGAGGCCGAGAAGGCCGCCGCCGCACAGGGCGCGGTCGTGGTGCGCGGCGGCCCGGCCGAGCTGCGCGCGGCGATGCAGCGCGAGGCGGACGCCTTCGCGCGCGTGGTGAAGGAACAGAGGATCACCGCCGAAGGCGCGTGACGCGCGGGCGGCCGGCCGCGGCCGATCGCGATCCGACCGCGACGCCCTAGCCGCGTTCGCGCGCGAGCCGTACGAGCAACGCGGCCGCGAGCGCGGCGATCGCCCCGGCCGCCCCGAACGCCACCGCTGCGCCGCCGGCCTCCCACAGCAGCCCGAACCCGAGCGAGGCGGGCACCAGCATCAGCCCGGTCACCAGATGGAACCCGCCGAACGCGGTGCCCAGCCGCTCGGGGGGCACGAGGTCGGCGACCAGTGCCTTTTCGGCGCCCTCGGTCGCGGCGGCCACCACGCCGTGCAGGAGCATCAGCACGACGACGCCGGCGAGCGTCGACACCGACGCGCCGACCCATCCGAACACCAGCGCGTGCAGCAGCCAGCCGCCGGCGATCAGCCGCACCCGCGGCACCCGGTCGGACAGCGCCGACAGCGGCGCGGACAGCAGCATCGCGGTGCCCGAGGACACCGCCCAGAGCAGCGCGACCTGCTCGGCGGGCGTGCCGAGCTCGACCGCCCGCAGCAGCAGGAAGGTCGTGCTCGCCTGCGACAGCGTGAACAGCGCGACCACCGCGAGGTACGCGCGAAAACGCGGGGGCAGCCCGCCCGGGCGCCAGTCGACGCGCTGTGCGGTCGCCGGCGGCGGCGGCGGCTCGCGCACCGCCAGTGCGAGCGCGACGCACAGCGCCCCGGGGATCGCGGTCCACAGGAAGATCTCGCGCAGGCCCATGCCCGAGGCGAGCAGCGCGGCTGCGGCCAGCGGCCCGACCACCGCGCCCGCGTGGTCCATCGCGCGGTGCACGCCGAACGCCAGGCCACGGCGGTCGGGCTCGACCGAGCGCGCGAGCAGCGCATCGCGCGGGCTGGAACGCAGCCCCTTGCCCACGCGGTCGGCCACGCGCAGCAGCGCGAGCACGGTCGTGCCGGTGGCGAACGCGATCAGCGGCCGTGCGAGCGCCGGCAGGCCGTAGCCGGCGAGCAGCCAGCCCTTGGCGCGCGGGAACCGGTCGTACAGCGCCCCCGAGACCAGCTTGAGCAGCGCCGCGGTCGCGTTGGCCAGCCCCTCGATCAGTCCGAGCGCCTTCGGGCCGGCGAGCAGCACCTGCGCGACGAACAGCGGCACCAGCGGATAGACCAGATCGGAGGCCGCGTCGTTCAGGAAGCTGATCGCGCCCAGCACCCAGACGGTCGCCGGCAGCGCGCGCAGGGCGGCCCTCACCGGCGGTCCCCCGGGCGCCGGGCGGCGACCGGACCGCGCGGGCCGATCGCACGACGGGCGGTGACGGCCTGCAGCGGGTGGATCGGGCGGGCGGGCGGGACGGGAACCGGCATCGGCGGGGTCGAGCGCAGCAGGCGGCCTTGGACCGCAGCTTAGGGGTCGGCTGGCAGCGTGCCATCCGATCGTGACCTGGATCATTCCGGCCGTCCGGGCGCTGTGGCACTTTCCCAAGCGGCGCCCTTGACCGTCGGCGGCCCTCGCCGGAGCCGGGTGTACACTCGCCACCCCCCGGGGCCCGGCCGAGCCTCGCCCGGCCGGGTCGCCAGCGAAAGAGACGGAGCATCGAATGAACCACGCGGATGTCGCCTCGGCGAACCACGCCCGTGCGAGCGCCCCCGGATACGTTGCGCACCAGGGCCTGATCGACTGGGTCGCGGCGATCGCCGCGCTGACCCGCCCGGACCAGGTGGTCTGGGCCGACGGCTCGGTCGAGGAGTACGACCGGCTGTGCGCCGAAATGGTCGCCGCCGGCACGCTGCGCCGGCTGAACCCGTCGCGTCGGCCGAATTCGTACCTCGCCTGGTCCGACCCGACCGACGTGGCTCGGGTCGAGGACCGCACCTTCATCTGCGCGCAGCGCCGCGAGGACGCCGGCCCGACCAACAACTGGATGGATCCGGCCGAGATGCGCCGCACGCTGTCCGGGCTGTTCGACGGCTGCATGCGTGGGCGCACGATGTACGTGGTCCCGTTCTCGATGGGTCCGATCGGCTCGCCGATCGCGCACGTCGGCATCGAGATCACCGACAGTCCGTACGTGGTCGTCAGCATGCGGACGATGACCCGGATGGGTCGCGCGGTCTACGAGGTCCTCGGCGAGGACGGCGGCTTCGTGCCGTGCGTGCACTCGGTGGGCGCGCCGCTGTCGGCGGGACAGCCCGACGTGCCCTGGCCCTGCAACGCGACCAAGTACATCGTCCACTACCCGGAGACGCGCGAGATCTGGTCGTACGGCTCGGGCTACGGCGGCAACGCGCTGCTCGGCAAGAAGTGCTTCGCGCTGCGCATCGCGTCGAACATGGGGCGGCAGGACGTCGCCGCCGGCGGCATCGGGTGGCTCGCCGAGCACATGCTGATCCTGGGCGTGACCTCGCCCGCCGGTCGCAAGTACCACGTCGCCGCGGCCTTTCCCTCGGCCTGCGGCAAGACCAACTTCGCGATGCTGATTCCGCCCAAGGGCTTCGACGGCTGGCAGGTCACCACCATCGGCGACGACATCGCCTGGATCAAGCCGGGTGCCGACGGCCGCCTGTACGCGATCAACCCCGAGGCGGGCTACTTCGGCGTGGCGCCCGGCACCAACGAGCGGACCAACGCCAACTGCATGGCGTCGCTGCGCGAGAACGTGATCTTCACGAACGTCGCGCTGACCGATGACGGCGACGTCTGGTGGGAGGGCATGACCCAGCAGCCGCCCGAGCACCTGACCGACTGGCAAGGCAAGTCCTGGACGCCCGCCGATGGTCGGGCCGGCCGCAAGGCCGCGCACCCGAACGCGCGCTTCACCGTCGCGGCATCGCAGAACCCGGTGATCGACCCGCACTGGGACGATCCGCGCGGCGTGCCGATCGACGCGTTCATCTTCGGCGGCCGGCGCTCGACCACGGTGCCGCTGGTCACCCAGGCGCGCGACTGGGTCGAGGGCGTGTACATGGCCGCGACGATGGGGTCCGAGACCACGGCCGCGCAGGCGGGCGCGCAGGGCGTGGTGCGTCGGGACCCGTTCGCGATGCTGCCGTTCTGCGGCTACAACATGGCCGACTACTTCCGCCACTGGCTCGACCTCGGCCATCGGCTGCAGGTCGCGCGCGCGAGGCTGCCGGCGATCTTCTGCGTGAACTGGTTCCGCACCGACGAGCAGGGCCGCTTCGTCTGGCCGGGCTACAGCGAGAACATGCGCGTGCTGCAGTGGATGATCGGCCGCATCGAGGGCGCCGCCGGCGGCGTCGAACACGTCTTCGGCGTGAGCCCCCGCTACGAGGACCTGGACTGGCGCGGCCTGGAGTTCGGCCGCGGCGACTTCGAGCGGATCACCTCGATCGACGCGGCGCAGTGGCGACGCGAGTTCGAGCTGCACGAGGAGCTGTTCCGCACGCTCGCGCACGGTCTGCCGCACCACCTGACCGACACCAAGGTGGCGCTTCAGCGG
>JBIKMO010000293.1:0-5391 GCA_044359175.1 Burkholderiaceae bacterium
TCCTGCAGCGTACCGCGCAGTCCGGCGGCGCGGTCGACCACGCGAAAGCATCCGCTCTGCTGCGCGAGCAGCCGCACCAGCGGCAGCGGCGTGGCCGGCAGCGAATTGCCGACCAGCCCGGTGTAGCCGTGCGGATTCTCGGCCAGCGCCACCGTGGCCACCGGCGCGTCGCAGCGCACCAGCTCGCGACTCGCGCCGACCGCGCCGGCCGGCCCAGCCGACCCGGCGACCTCCGAGCCGCCGCGTCCCAGCTCGACGCGACGCTCGCCGCATCCGGCGGCGGCGACCGTGACGGCCAGCGCCGCGGCCGCGGCCCCCGCGCGGACCGCCGGCCAGGCGCTCACGGCTTCGGCGGCTCCGCGGCACGCAGGCGGATGTGCAGCTCGCGCAACTGCTTCTCGTCGACCGGCGACGGCGCCTGGGTGAGCAGGTCCTGCGCGCGCTGGGTCTTCGGGAATGCGATCACGTCGCGGATCGACTCGGCGCCGGCCATCATCGTCACGATTCGGTCGAGGCCGAACGCGATGCCGCCGTGCGGCGGCGCGCCGTACTGCAGCGCGTCCAGCAGGAAGCCGAACTTGGCGCGAGCCTCCTCCGGGCCGATCTTCAGTGCGCGGAACACCTTGCTCTGCACGTCCTCGCGGTGGATTCGCACCGAACCCCCGCCGATCTCCCAGCCGTTGAGCACCAGGTCGTAGGCCTTGGCGAGGCAGCGGCCCGGGTCGGTGGTCATCAGGTCCTCGTGGCCGGACTTGGGCGAGGTGAACGGATGGTGCACCGCGACCCAGCGCTGATCGCCCTCGTCGAACTCGAACATCGGGAAGTCGACCACCCACAGCGGCTTCCAGGCGTCCTCGAACAGTCCGTGGCGACGGCCGAACTCGGAGTGACCGAGCTTCACGCGCAGCGCGCCGATCGCGTCGTTGACCACCTTGGCCGTGTCGGCGCCGAAGAAGATCAGGTCACCGTTGACCGCACCGGTGCGAGAAAGAATCGCGTCGAGCGCACGGTCGTGAAGGTTCTTCACGATCGGGGACTGCAGCCCCTCGCGGCCGCGCGCCGCGTCGTTGACCTTGACGTACGCCAGGCCCTTGGCACCGTAGATCGACACGAACTGCGTGTACGCGTCGATCTCGCTGCGGGTGAGCTCGGCGCCCCCCGGCACGCGCAGCCCGACCACCCGGCCGCCCTCGGCCTGCGCGGGGCCGGAGAACACCTTGAAGTCGACGTCGCGCATCACCTCGGTGAGCTCGGTGAACTGCAGCCTCACGCGCAGGTCGGGCTTGTCCGAGCCGTAGAGCCGCATCGCGTCGCCGTAGGTCATCGTCGGGAACTGGCCCGACAGCTCGACCCCCTGGACCTTGCGGAACACCGTGCGGATCATCTCCTCGAAGATCGCGCGGATCTCGACCTCGTCGAGGAACGAGGTCTCGCAGTCGATCTGCGTGAACTCGGGCTGGCGGTCGGCGCGCAGGTCCTCGTCGCGGAAGCACTTGGTGATCTGGTAGTAGCGGTCGAAGCCCGCCACCATCAGCAGTTGCTTGAACAGCTGCGGGCTCTGCGGCAGCGCGAAGAACTGTCCCGCGTTGACCCGCGACGGCACCAGGTAGTCGCGGGCGCCCTCGGGCGTGCTCTTGGTGAGCATCGGGGTCTCGATGTCGATGAACCCCAGCGAATCCAGATAGGTGCGCACCGCCATCGCGACGCGATAGCGCAGCATGAGGTTGCGCTGCATCTGCGGGCGGCGCAGATCGAGCACCCGGTGCGTGAGCCGCGTGGTCTCCGACAGGTTGTCGTCGTCGAGCTGGAACGGCGGGGTCACCGACGGGTTCAGGATCTCGAGCTCATGGCACAGCACCTCGACCTCGCCGCTCTTGAGCGCCGCGTTGCCGGTGCCCGCGGGCCTGCGCCGGACGAGGCCGGTGACGCGTATGCAGAACTCGTTGCGGATGCGCTCGGCGGTGGCGAACATCTGCGGGCGGTCCGGATCGCAGACCACCTGCGCGATGCCCTCGCGATCGCGCAGGTCGATGAAGATCACGCCGCCGTGGTCGCGCCGCCGCTGCACCCAGCCGAACAGCGTGACCACCGTGTCCAAGTGAGCGACCGAGACGTCGCCGCCGTAGCAGGTTCGAGTACTCACTGGATCTCCGCCTTCATCCGGGTGTTCGGTCCGCGAGCCGAGCCGCCGCGCACGCGCGGTACGGGAACGACCACGCCCATCGACACGATGTGCTTGAGGGCTTCGTCGACGCTCATGTCGAGCTGGATCGTCTCGTCGCGACGCATCATCAGGAAGAACCCCGAGGTCGGGTTCGGGGTGGTCGGCACGTACACCGACACCATGTCCACGTCGCCCTCGTCCGCGCTGCCGACGGTCGCGTCCGCGGCGGCGACCCGGCGCCGCACCTCCTCGGCCGGCGTGCCGGTGAGGAACGCGATCGTCCAGCTGCCCCGGCGCGGATATTCGATCAGCAGCGCCTGGCGAAACGCATTGCCGTTGGGCGACAGCAGCGTGTCGCTCACCTGTTTCACGCTCGAGTAGATCGTGCGCACGATCGGGATGCGCGACAGCAACCCCTCCCACAGCCCGACCAGGCGCTCGCCCAGGTAGTTCGCCGCGAGCAGGCCGGTGACGAAGACCACCGCGACGGTGAGCACCACGCCCAGGCCGCGGACCTGCAGCCCGAACAGCGCCGCCGGCTGCCAGGTGGCCGGCAGCAGCGACAGGCTCAGGTCCATCGTGGTCACGATGACGTCGAGGACCCAGAGCGTGATGCCGACCGGCACCCAGATCAGCAGGCCGGTGATGAAGTAGCGGCGAAACATCGTCGGGCTCTCGGACGGCGCGGCGGTTCGACGGCCCGCCGCGGCGGGGTCAGGAGGTGGGTTGCGACTTGACGCCGCCGCCGTCCGAGGGCTTGGCCGCGGAGGCGTCGCTCTTGGCCGCTGCGGGCGCGCCGTCGGGCTTGGCCGATGCGCCCTCGGACTTGGCCGATGCGCCCTCGGACTTCGTTGCTGCGCCGTCGGGCTTGGCCGATGCGTCGGACGGCGCGGCCTCGCCGTCGCCGGCAGGCTTGGCGCCCTTGCCCTGCTTCGCGTCGCGGAAGTCGGTCACGTACCAGCCGGTGCCCTTGAGCTGGAACGCGGGGGCGGTCAGCTGCTTTCGGAACGCGTCCGCGCCGCAGGACGGGCACACGGTGAGCGGCGCGTCCGAGAACTTCTGGATGACGTCCTTCTCGTGGCCGCAGGAGCCGCAGCGATAGGCGTAGATCGGCATGTCATGTCCGGGCGCGCGGCCCGCGATGATCGGCGGAAAACCTTGCATGATAGCGCACCGTTTCGCGCCGTGCCGAACCACCCCGACCCGCGTCATCGCCGCGTCGGGTCGAAGTGCCGGCGCAGCCCCTGCCAGCATTGCCAGTAGTCCGGCTGCAGCGTCGGCAGCGCGAGCGCCTGCGCGGTCGGGTGGATGACCGTGCGGGTCTCGAACATGAAGGCCATGGTGTCGCGGACCACGTGCGGCACCGAGGTGTCCGCGGCCACCGCCTTCTCGAAGGTGCCGGCGTCCGGCCCGTGGCCGGTCATGCAGTTGTGCAGGCTCGCGCCGCCCGCGGTGAACCCCTCGGCCTTGGCGTCGTACACGCCGTGGATCAAGCCCATGAACTCGCTGGCCACGTTGCGGTGGAACCAGGGCGGGCGGAAGGTGTCGACTGCTGCCAGGATGCGCGGCGGAAAGATCACGAAGTCGATCGTGTCCACGCCCGGCGTGTCGGACACCGACTGCAGCACGAGGAAGATCGACGGATCGGGATGGTCGAAACTGATCGATCCGATCGTGTTGAAGCGCCGCAGGTCGTACCGATAGGGCGCGTGGTTGCCGTGCCAGGCGACCACGTCCAGCGGCGAGTGGCCGATCGACGCTGCCCACAGCCGCCCCTGGAACTTTGCGACCAGCTCGAACGCGCCCTCGCGGTCTTCGTAGCGGGCCACCGGCGTCTGGAAGTCGCGCGGGTTGGCGAGCCCGTTGGCGCCGATTGGGCCGAGGTCGGGCAGGCGCAGCGCGGCGCCGAAGTTCTCGCACACGTAGCCGCGCACGCCGGCGAGCGGCCCCCGGTCGGTGCCCCGGGGGCCTGCCGCGTCGACCTCGGGCAGTTCGACGCGGAACCGGACCCCGCGCGGCACCACGGCGATCTGCTGCGGCTCGACCTCGAGCTCGCCGAGCTCGGTGAGCAGCCGCAGACGACCCTGCTGCGGCACGATCAGCAGCTCGCCGTCCGCATCGTAGAAGAAGCGTTCGCGCATCGAGCGGTTGGCGACGTATGCGTGGATGCCGCAGCCGGTCATCGATGCGGCGTCGCCGTTGCCGCCCATCGTGAACACGCCGTCGACGAAGTCGGTCGGCGCCTCGGGAATCGGCAGCGGGCTCCAGCGCAGCGGGTCGGGTGGGGTTTCGACGTGCGCGGCTTCACCGAACCGGCCGACCCACGTGCGGTCGGGCAGGCGACGGAACGGCGAATGCAGCGCCGACGGCCGGATCCGGTAGGTCCAGCTCCGGCGGTTATGGCCGCGTGGCGCGGTGAAGGCAGTGCCGGAGATCTGCTCGGCATACAGCCCGTACGGACAGCGCTGGGGCGAGTTGCGCCCCGCGGGCAGTGCCCCCGGCAGAGCCTCGGTGGCGAACTCGTTGCCGAAGCCGGACAGATAGGCTCCGGTCGCGACGGGCGGTTCGGACGGGTTCACGGCGGGCTCCCGTGGACAACGGTGCAGGTCCGCAGCATACCCGCACGGCGCCGGCGGCTCGACCGCGCGGCGCGGGCCCGCGCCGCGCCCGGACTCAGAACGGGATGTCGTCGTCCATGTCCGACAGGCCGGCGGCGGGCGCCGGCTTGCGCGCGCCGCCCCCGGTGCGCGCACCGCCGGCAGCCGCGCCGCCGTAGGACTCGCGCCCGGAGCCGCCGTCCTCGGGCGGCGCACCCAGGCCCTCGCGCGAGCCGAGCAGTTGCATCTCGGTGGCGATGATCTCGGTGGTGTACCGGTCCTGGCCTTCCTTGTCCTGCCACTTGCGGGTCTTCAGGCGACCCTCGACGTAGACCGGCCGGCCCTTCTTCAGGTACTCCCCGGCGATCTCGGCCAGCCGGTCGTAGAAGACCACGCTGTGCCATTCGGTCTCTTCCTTCTTCTCGCCGGTGGTCTTGTCCTTCCAGTTGCGCGTGGTGGCGAGCCGCACGTTGCAGATGGCGCCGCCGCTGGGCGCGTAGCGCGTCTCGGGATCCTTGCCGAGATTGCCGATGAGAATGACCTTGTTGACCGATGCCATCGTGGCTCTCCTGGGTGGGCCGGGCGGTGCGCGCGGCCTGCCGGGCCACCGGGGCGCGGGGCCGGCCGACG
>JBIKMO010000294.1:0-5386 GCA_044359175.1 Burkholderiaceae bacterium
TGCAAGGTCGAGCCGGGGTTTCGGCGAGCCTGCCTCGCCGCCGGCTCGTGGGGCACCGGCATGCTTGCCGGGGCCGCGGCCTGCAAGGTCGAGCCGGGGTTTCGGCGAGCCTGCCTCGCCGCCGGCGGGCGAGCCTGCGGCGCGGGCGCCGGAAGGTCGTGTCGTTGACATGGGTCGGTCGCGTCGGGACAATCGTCGCAGATCCTGAATGCTTGTTCAACCGGCTGAACAACGGAGATGACGATGGGAAGCACCGATTCGCGGATCGCAGCGGGTACCGGGCTGCAGATGGCCGCGGTGCTCGGGCACTGGGTGGGCGGGGCCGAGCGCGCGCCGTCGGCCGGGAGCCGACATGGCGACGTGTTCAATCCCGCCACCGGCGAGCGTGCGCGGCGCGTCGCGCTCGCGGATGCGGCTGAGGTGGACGCCGCGGTGCGCTCCGCGCAGGCCGCCTTCCCCGGCTGGGCGGCCACGCCGCCGCTGCGGCGCGCGCGCGTGATGTTCCGTTTCAAGGAGCTGCTCGAGCGCCACGGCGACGAGCTCGCCGCAATGATCACCGCCGAGCACGGCAAGGTGTTCTCGGACGCGCAGGGCGAAGTCACCCGCGGCATGGAGGTGGTCGAGTTCGCCTGCGGCATCCCCAGCCTGCTGAAGGGCGAGTACACCGAACAGGTCGGCACCGGCATCGACGCGTGGTCGGTCCGCCAGCCGCTGGGCGTGGTGGTGGGGATCACGCCGTTCAATTTCCCGGCGATGGTGCCGATGTGGATGTTCCCGGTCGCGATCGCCTGCGGCAACGCGTTCGTGCTCAAGCCCTCCGAGCGCGACCCGTCGGCGCCGCTGTTCATCGCACGGCTGCTGAAGGAGGCGGGGCTGCCCGACGGCGTGTTCTCGGTGGTCAACGGCGACAAGGAGGCGGTGGATGCGCTGCTCACCCACCCGCTGGTGCAGGCGGTGAGCTTCGTGGGCTCCACCCCGATCGCGAAGTACATCCACGAGACCGCGAGCCGCGGCGGCAAGCGCGTGCAGGCGCTGGGCGGCGCGAAGAACCACCTGGTCGTGATGCCGGATGCGGACATGGACCAGGTGGTCGACGCAGTGATCGGCGCCGCCTACGGGTCGGCGGGCGAGCGCTGCATGGCGGTGTCGGTGGCCGTGGCGGTGGGCGACGCGACCGCCGACCGGCTGATCGCGCGGCTTGCCGAGCGGGTGACGCGGATCCGGGTCGCCGACGGAATGGACGCGAGCGCCGAGATGGGGCCGCTGGTGACGCGCCAGCACCTCGACAAGGTGCGGGGCTACGTCGACGCCGGTGTGGCCGAGGGCGCCTCGCTGGTGGTCGACGGCCGCGCCCTGAAGGTGCCGGGGCGCGAGAACGGGTTCTTCCTCGGCGGGTGCCTGTTCGACAAGGTCGCGCCCGGCATGTCGATCTATCGCGAGGAGATCTTCGGCCCGGTGCTGGGCGTGACCCGGGCGAAGGACTTCGAGGAGGCGCTCTCGCTGGTCAACGGCCACGAGTACGGCAACGGCTGCTGCATCTTCACGCGCGACGGCGACGCGGCCCGCGAGTTCGCCAACCGTGTGCAGATCGGCATGGTCGGCATCAACGTGCCGATCCCGGTGCCGCTCGCGTTCCACTCGTTCGGCGGCTGGAAGAACTCGCTGTTCGGCGATCACCACATGCACGGCCCCGAGGGCGTGCGCTTCTACACCCGGTACAAGACGGTCACGCAGCGCTGGCCGGCAGGCATCCGGGCCGGGGCCGAGTTCACGATGCCGACGATGAAATGAGTACCCCGACCGGGCGCGATTCGGCGCTCGACGGACGGGGCATCGCACCGCGGTTCGGCCTGCGCTGGCCGATCGTGCAGGCCCCGATGGCAGGCGGGGTGACCGCGCCGGCACTGGTCGCGGCGGTGTGCGAGGCGGGTGCCCTCGGCTCGCTCGGCGCGGCGGTTCTGCCGCCGGCGCGCATCCTGCAGGAGGTCGAGGCGGTTCGTGCGCTGACCTCACGGCCGTTCGCGATCAACCTGTTCGTGCTCGACGAACCCGGCCACGTCGCCCGCGACGGCGAGGCCGACGCGATCGCGCGGCTGGCGCCGTGGCGCGCGCGCCTCGGCCTGCCGCCGCAGCCGCCGCTGCGGGCGCCGTGCGAATCGTTCGCGGCGCAGCTCGAGGCCGTGATCGAGGCCGCGCCGGCGGTGGCGAGCTTCCACTTCGGGATCCCGCCGCGGGCCGCGATCGATGCGCTGCATCGCCGGGGGGCCGCGGTCGTGGGCACGGCGACCCACGTGGCCGAGGCGCACGCGTGGGCCGACGCAGGCGCGGACGCGATCGTTGCGCAGGGCTCGGAGGCGGGCGGCCACCGGGGCACGTTCGTCGGCGGCTTCGAGGAGGGGGCGATCGGGACGATGGCCTTGGTACCGCGGCTGGTGGACGCGGTACCGCTGCCGGTGATCGCGGCGGGCGGGCTGATGGACGGACGCGGCGTGGCTGCGGCGTTCGCACTCGGGGCGGCGGGCGTGCAGCTCGGCACGGCGTTCCTCGCGTGCGCGGAATCCGGTGCGCACCCGGCTTGGAAGGCGGCGCTGCACGACGCAGACGTGCGCGGCACGCGGCTGACGCGGCTGTTCTCCGGCCGCTGGGCGCGCGGGCTGGTCAACGGCTTCATGCAGGCGCAGCGCGCCGATGAGGCTGCCGTGCCCGCCTACCCGCTGCAGAACGCGCTGACCGCCGAGCTGCGCGCGGCGGCCACGCGCGCGGGGGACACCGATCTGATGTCGCTGTGGGCCGGTCAGGGTGCGGCGATGGCGCGCCCGCTGCCGGCACAGGCGTTGGTGGCCGCGCTGGTCGAGGAGTTCGACGCGGTGGTCGGCGCGCTCGGCCGCGGTGCGGCGCAGGCGCGCGCCGAGCTTGGGCGGGCACGCGACGGGGCGGGTCGATGACCGGGATTGGGCAGGCGCCGCAGGCCGCCGCGCCCGGGCTGTGGAGGGAGCGAGGATGACACTGAAGCTGCAGGACGGGTCGCTGTTGAAGCGGCAAGGGTATGTCGGCGGTCGATGGATCGACGCCGACTCGGGACGCGTGTTCGCGGTCACCGATCCGGCGAGCGGGGCGACGCTCGCCGAAGTGGCCGACATGGGGGCCGCCGAGACGAGGCGGGCGATCGACGCGGCCGCTGCGGCGTTGCCCGGCTGGCGCGGCAAGACCGCCAAGGAGCGCGCGACCGTGCTTCGGCGCTGGTACGAGCTGCTGATCGCGCATGTCGAGGACCTCGCGCTGCTGATGACCTCCGAGCAGGGCAAGCCGCTGGCCGAGGCGCGCGGCGAGGTGACGTACGGGGCGAGTTTCATCGAGTGGTTCGCCGAGGAGGCCAAGCGCACCTATGGCGATCTGATCCCCACGACCGGCAACGATCGCCGGCTGCTGGTGCTCAAGCAGCCGATCGGGGTGTGCGCGGCGATCACGCCGTGGAACTTCCCGATCGCAATGATCACGCGCAAGGTCGCGCCCGCGCTCGCGGCGGGCTGCACGGTGGTCGCGAAGCCGGCCGAGGCCACGCCGCTGTCGGCGCTCGCGCTGGTCGAACTCGCGCATCGCGCGGGGCTGCCGCCCGGGGTGTTCAACCTGGTGACCGCCGACGCGCCGCGCGCGTCCGAGATTGGCCTGGAGCTGTGCTCGAACCCGGTGGTGCGCAAGGTGTCGTTCACCGGATCCACCGAGGTCGGCCGGATCCTGCTGCGGCAGTCGGCCGACACCGTCAAGAAGCTGTCGCTCGAGCTCGGCGGCAACGCCCCGTTCATCGTGTTCGACGACGCCGACCTGGATGCGGCGGTCGAGGGCGCGCTCGCGTCGAAGTACCGCAATGCGGGCCAGACCTGCGTGTGCGCGAACCGGTTGATCGTGCAGGACGGGGTCTACGACGCGTTCGCGCACAAGCTCGCCGCGAAGGTCGCGCAGTTCAGCGTCGGGCCCGGCATCGAGCCGGGCGTGCAGATCGGCCCGCTGATCGAGCCGGCGGCGCTCGAGAAGGTTCGCGAGCATGTCGCCGATGCGGTCGCGCACGGTGGTACGGTCCTGCTGGGCGGCCGGCCGCACGCCCGTGGCGGCCTGTTCTTCGAACCGACCGTGATCACCGGCGCGACCCGCGCGATGCGGGTCGCCCGCGAGGAGACCTTCGGACCGGTCGCGCCGCTGTTCCGGTTCCGCGACGAGGCCGAGGCGATCGAGCTGGCGAACGACACCGAGTACGGGTTGGCGGCGTACTTCTATTCGCGCGACGTCGGGCGCGTGTTCCGCGTGGCCGAGGCGCTCGAGACCGGGATGGTCTGCGTGAACTCCGGGCTGCTGTCGAACGAGGTGGCGCCGTTCGGTGGCGTCAAGCAGTCGGGGCTCGGCCGCGAGGGGTCGAAGTACGGGATCGACGAATACCTCGAACTCAAGTACCTGTGCCTGGCGGGGCTGTGACGGACGCGCGGGCGACGGCCCGCGCGCGGGAGGGGGAGCGATGAAGGTGCGCGCGGCGGTGCTTCGGGAGATCGGTCGGCCGGCGCCGTATGCGGTCAGCCGGCCGCTGTCGGTGGAGACCGTGGAGCTGGCCGACCCCGGTCCGGGGGAGTTGCGGGTGAAGATCCACGCTGCCGGGCTGTGCCACTCCGACCTGTCGGCGATCAACGGCGACCGACCGTGGCCGGTACCGATCGTCATCGGTCACGAGGCCGCCGCCGAAGTGGTGGAGGTCGGATCGGCGGTGTCGGACGTGAGAGTGGGCGATCACGTCGTGCTGGTGTTCCGGCCGGCCTGCGGTGCGTGCGCCGACTGTTCGGTCGGACGACCGGCGCTGTGCGGACCGGGGGGCGACGCCAACGGCAGCGGCTCGCTGCTGGGTGGCTACAAGCGGCTGGCGCTCGCTGGCGGTGGCGTGCTGAACCACCACCTGGGATGTGCGGCGTTCGCGGAGTACGCGGTCGTATCCCGGCGCAGCGTGGTGCCCATCGACCCGGACCTGCCCTGGGAGCAGGCGGCGCTGTTCGGGTGCGCGGTGCTCACCGGGGCGGGCGCGGTGTTCAACACCGCGCGGGTTGAGGCAGGTGTTCGCGTGGCGGTGGTCGGACTGGGTGGGGTGGGGTTCTCGTCGCTGCTTGCGGCGGTGGCCACCGGGGCCCGCGAGCTGGTGGCGATCGACCCGGTTCCAGCCAAGCTCGAACTCGCACGGGCGCTCGGGGCGACGCGGACGTTCGATGCGCGGGATCCGGACGTGATCGCGCAGGTGAAGTCCGCAACCGGCGGCGGCGTGGAGTACGCGTTCGAGATGGCCGGGGTCGTGGGCGCATTGGAGCTCGCCTACCGGATCACGCGGCGGGGCGGGACGACGGTGACCGCTGGG
>JBIKMO010000295.1:0-5378 GCA_044359175.1 Burkholderiaceae bacterium
CGCCGCTCGAACAGCAGCCCCTCCGAGAGTGGCGACTCCCAGGCGCGGTTCACCGCCTCCTTGAGGATCATCAACGAGGGCAGCGAGTGCGACGCGATCTGCGCGGCGACCGACAGCGCCTCGTCGAGCACCCGGTCCGCGGCGACGACCCGCGATACCAGCCCTGCCCTCTCGGCTTCGGCGGCATCCATCGTGCGGCCGGTCAGGCACAGATCCATCGCCTTGGCCTTCCCGATGGCGCGCGGCAGCCGCTGCGTACCGCCCGCGCCGGGAATCACCCCGAGCCTGACCTCGGGCTGACCGAAGACCGCCGTGTCGGCCGCGATCACGATGTCGCACATCATCGCGAGTTCGCAGCCGCCGCCCAACGCGTAGCCGGACACTGCGGCGACCACGGGCTTGCGGACCCGTCGCAGGTATTCCCAGTTGCGGGTCAGGTACTCGGTCTTGTAGACGTCCATGTAGGACCAGCCCGCCATCGCCGCGATGTCCGCACCGGCGGCGAAGGCCCGCGAGCCGCCGGTGAGCACGATCGTACCGATCGATTCGTCGGCGTCGAACGCGAGCAGCGCAGCGCCGAGCTCGTCCATCAGCGCATCGTTCAGTGCATTGAGCGCCTTGGGCCGGTTCAGCGTGATCAGTCCGACCCGATCCCGGGTCTCGACGAGCAGGTTCTGGTACGCGACGGGCGGGGTCATCGGCAGCCTCCTGGCGGCGTGTTCGGGGACGCGGGCACGCCGGCGCCGCGCGCTGCGATGATAGCCGCCGCATCGGGCGCCGCCCCGCGGCCCTGTGCTACCCTCGATCGAACGCAGGAGGCGCTCCGATGACCGATGACCGCACGGTCCTGTTCGAGGCGGCGGACGGCGTGGCGACGATCACGCTGAACCGTCCGGACAAGCTCAACAGCTTCACCCGCGCGATGCACGCGGAGCTGCGCGAGGCGCTGTCCCGAGTCGAGTCCGACCCGACGATCCGCGCGCTGGTGCTCGCCGGCGCCGGACGTGGATTCTGCGCCGGCCAGGATCTCGCCGATCTGTCGTTCGAACCCGGTCGCGCGACCGACCTGGGCGCGCTGATCCACGACAACTTCAACCCGCTGATCCGCAGGCTGCAGCGGTTGCCCAAGCCGGTGATCGCGAAGGTCCGGGGCGCGGCCGCGGGTGCCGGCGCCAACCTCGCGCTCGCCTGCGACCTCGTGGTCGCAGCCCGCTCGGCCTCGTTCCTTCAGGCCTTCGTCAACATCGGGCTGGTCCCTGACTCCGGCGGCACCTGGCTGCTGCCGCGTGCGGTGGGTCGGGCACGCGCGCTGTCGCTCGCGATGCTCGGCGAGCGGCTGCCGGCGGCCCAGGCGGAGCAGTGGGGGCTCATCCATCGCTGCGTCGATGACGAGCGACTCGACGAGGAGGTCGCCGCCCTTGCGCAACGGCTGGCCCGCATGCCGACCCGGGCACTCGGCGCGATCAAGCATGCGATTGACCACGCCGCCCATGCCAACCTGGACGCGCAGCTCGACCTGGAGCGCGACCTGCAGTCCGAGCTCGGCGCGTCGTACGACTACGCCGAGGGCGTCGCGGCGTTTCTCGCCCGGCGATCGCCGAAGTTCCAGGGTCGCTGAGTGGACCCGACCGACGCGACGCCGGCACGCGCGCCCGCGCAGCCCGCCGACCGTGCCGCTCTGGCACGCGAAGTCGGACGCCGGATGTGGGCCGAGGATCCCACGCCGCGCTCGCTCGGCATCGAGTTGCTCGAGATCGGGCCTGGCTATGCACGCATGCGCATGACGGTGCGCGGCGACATGACCAACGGCCACGGTCTCTGCCACGGCGGCTACACGTTCCTGCTCGCCGACTGCGCGTTCGCCTATGCGTGCAACAGCCACGGGCAGAGGGCGGTGGCCGCAAGCGCGGAGATCCACTTCCTCGCCCCCGCGCACGCGGGCGACGTGCTGACCGCCGAAGGCGTCGAGCAGCACCTGGGCGGACGCAGCGGCGTCTACGACATGCGCGTCACCGACCAGCACGGGCGGGTGATCGCGCTCTTTCGCGGCAAGTCCGCGACGATCCGGGGCCGGATCGAGGAGACGGCTGCGCCGGCCGCCGCACCCGCCCCGACCGTTTCGAAGGACGGCAGACGATGAACCGCTTTCCGCTCGAACCGATCGAGACCGCCAGTGTCGACGAACTGCGGGCGCTGCAGCTGGAGCGGCTGCGCTGGAGCCTCGCGCACGCTTACGACAACGTCCCGCACTATCGTCGTAAGTTCGACGCGGCGGGCGCGCACCCGTCGGATCTGAAGTCGCTCGGGGATCTGCGCGGGTTCCCCTTCACCACCAAGGCCGACCTGCGCGACACCTATCCGTTCGGCATGTTCGCGGTGCCGCGCGAGCGCGTCGTGCGGATCCACGCCTCCAGCGGGACCACCGGCAAGCCGACCGTGGTCGGCTACACCGCGAGGGACATCGACAACTGGGCGCACCTCGCGGCGCGATCGATCCGCGCCGCCGGCGCGCGCCCGGGCGACATGGTCCACGTCAGCTACGGCTACGGGCTGTTCACCGGGGGCCTGGGTGCGCACTACGGCGCCGAACGCCTCGGCCTCACCGTCGTACCGTTCGGCGGCGGCCAGACCGAGAAACAGGTGCAGCTGATCAACGACTTCAGGCCGACGATCATCATGGTGACGCCGAGCTACATGCTCGCGATCGCCGACGAATTCGATCGGCAGGGCCTGAACCCGATGGAGTCGAGCCTGCGCGTCGGCATCTTCGGCGCCGAGCCGTGGACCAACGAAATGCGCCGAGAGATCGAGCTGCGTATGGGCCTGGACGCGGTCGACATCTACGGGCTGTCCGAGGTGATGGGCCCGGGGGTGGCCAACGAGTGCATCGAGACCAAGGACGGACCGACCCTCTGGGAGGACCACTTCTACCCCGAGATCGTCGATCCGGCCACCGGCGAGCCGGTGACCGACGGCGAGCCCGGCGAACTGGTCCTCACGTCCCTCACCAAGGAGGCGCTTCCGATCGTGCGCTACCGCACGCGCGATCTCACCCGACTGCTGCCGGGTTCGGCGCGGACCATGCGGCGGATGCAGAAGATCACCGGCCGGTCCGACGACATGATGATCATCCGCGGCGTCAACGTGTTCCCGTCGCAGATCGAGGAGCTGATCCTGCAGCGGCCTCTGCTCGCGCCGCACTACGTGTGCGAGATCGACAAGGAGGGCCCGCTCGATCGGCTGACCGTGCGCGTGGAGCTGAAGGCCGGCGAGCACACCGACGGTTCGGCTGCGGCTGGAGCCCAGGCCGCGCTCGAGCATGCAATCAAGTCGCTGATCGGCGTCAGCTGCCGCGTCAAGGTCGAGCCGGCGGGCGCGATCGAGCGATCGGTCGGCAAGGCGAGGCGGGTCGTCGATCACCGGCCGCGATGACCCGTCGCGGGGCGGGTGGCACAATGTGCGCGTGCCCCCGACCCGCCGAGGTGACGCGATGTTCCGCGCGATCCTGCTCGAGAAGTCCGCGGATTCGTTCCGCGCGTCGCTGAAAGAGCTGTCCGACGAGGATCTCGCCGCCCATGCGGGGGACGGTGACGTCGTCGTCGACATCGAACACTCGACGGTCAACTTCAAGGACGCGCTCGCGCTCGCGAACCGCTCGCCGGTGGTGCGCACATGGCCGATGGTGCCCGGCATCGACGGCGCCGGCACCGTGCGCTCGAGCAACCACCCGGCGTGGCGGGCGGGCGATCGCATCGTGCTGAACGGCTGGGGCGCGGGCGAGACCCACTGGGGCTGCCTCGCCGGCTGCGCCCGGCTGAAGGGGGACTGGCTGGTGCCGCTGCCGACGGGGCTGACAACGCGCCAGGCCATGGCGATCGGCACCGCTGGTTACACCGCGATGCTGTGCGTGATGGCGCTGCAGGCGCAGGGGCTGCGTCCCGGCGACGGGGACGTCCTGGTGACCGGAGCCGCCGGCGGCGTGGGCAGCGTGGCGGTCGCGCTGCTCTCCGGGCTCGGGCACCGCGTGGTCGCCTCCACCGGCCGACCGTCCGAGGCCGACTACCTCACGCGGCTCGGAGCGGCCGAGGTGATCGACCGGGCGACGCTGTCGGCCCCCGGCAAGCCGCTGCAGAAGGAGCGCTGGGCGGGCGTGGTCGATGCGGTCGGATCGCACACGCTCGCCAACGCGTGCGCGCAGACCCGCTACCGTGGCGCGGTGGCGGCCTGCGGGCTGGCGCAGGGCATGGATCTGCCGGCCAGCGTCGCGCCGTTCATCCTGCGCGGCGTGCGTCTGATCGGCATCGATTCGGTGATGTGCCCGCAGCCCGAGCGGCTCACCGCGTGGACTCGCCTGGGCACCGAGCTCGACCTCGACCGACTCGATGCGATGACCACCGGCATCGGTCTGGCGGATGCGATCGCGCTGGCGCCCCAGCTGCTCGCCGGGCAGATTCGAGGCCGGCTGGTGGTGGACGTCGCACGCTGACTGCGGTGCGCGAGCGTGTCGTCGGTCTGCTGCTCGCCGCCGGTCGTGGCCGCCGGTTCGCGGCGGGGGTCGACGCCGCAGGCAACGCCGCCGAGGTCTGCGAAGATCATCCCGCGGTCGACGGCCCTCCCCGGCCTGCCGACAAGCTGCTCGCACGCGTCGACGGCGTGCCGATCGCGCGCCGTGCGCTCGAGGCGCTCGCCGCCGGCTGCGACGCGGTGGTGGCGGTCGTGCGGCCCGAGGCGAGCGAGGCGCTGCGCGCGGCGCTCGCCGGCGCGCGGCTGGTCGAGTGCGCGGACGCCGATCTGGGCATGGGCCACAGCCTGGCCGCGGCGGCGCGCGCAGCCGCCGACGAGCGCGCCGACATCGTGCTGGCGATGCCGGCCGACCTGCCGTGGCTCTCGCCGCAGACCGTCGTCGCGATCGCGCGCGCGGCGCGAGGCTGCGGCGCGCACCCGGGCGACGCGAGCGCCTCGCGGATCGTTGCGCCGGTGCTGGCCGACGGGCGGCGCGGCCACCCGGTCGCCTTCGGCCGCGCGTACCTTGCGGCGCTCGGGCGGCTGACCGGCGACCGCGGCGCCCAAACGCTGCTCGAGGCCGGTCCGATCAGGCGGGTGACGGTCGACGACGCAGGCATACTCCGCGACGTCGACACGCCCCACGACCTGCACGCACCGTGAGCCCCGCACCCGTCCGTCGCGCCGCACGCGGCGCCGACCCGCTCGTCTACCACATCACCCCGTCGGACCCGCATGCGCACCTGTTCTCGGTCGTACTGACGATCGCCGAGCCCGCGCCCGACGGCCAGCGCCTCGCGCTGCCAGCGTGGATCCCGGGCAGCTACATGATCCGCGAGTTCGCGCGGCACGTGGTCGCGCTGACCGCCCGCGAC
>JBIKMO010000296.1:0-5370 GCA_044359175.1 Burkholderiaceae bacterium
CTGGCGGCCGCTGCGTGCCACGCCCAAGCCGGTGATCCAGGGGGTGCAGACCGCGGTGGTCACCGGCCCGGCGGGCGAGGAGATCCACACCGACAAGTTCGGCCGTATCCGGGTGCAGTTCCACTGGGACCGCTACGGCCGGCGCGACGAGAAGAGCTCGTGCTGGGTGCGCGTGGCCTACCCGATCGCCGGCAAGGGCTGGGGCATGGTCGCGGTGCCCCGGATCGGCCACGAGGTGGTGGTCTCCTTCGAGGAGGGCGACCCCGACCGGCCGCTGGTGATCGGCAGCGTGTACAACGGTGATAACCCGGCGCCCTTCGGCGCCGAGGGCCGGCCCACCGTCAGCGGGATGAGGTCCAACACCCACAAGGGCAAGGGCTTCAACGCGATGACGATGGACGACACCGCGGGCAAGGAGAAGATCGACATCCACGCCCAGCACGACATGCACACGAAGGTGGGGCACGACCAGACGAACACGGTCGACAACACCTTCACCGAGACGATCAAGCAGGACGCGAAGATCACGGTCACCGAGGGGACGTATTCGCACGACGTCGCCGCCAACAGCGCGACCTACCACGTGAAAGGCGCGCTGAACGAGACCTACGAGGCCACGCAGACCACCACGGTCACCGGCGACCTGTCGATCACCTCGAAGGAGGGCACGGTGAGCATCACCGCGTCGGCGAAGAACCTGGTGATCAAGGCCGAGACCGAGATCCTGATCCAGGTGGGCGAGAGCAAGCTGCTGATGAAGAAGGACGGAACGATCAGCCTCGAGGGCAAGGACGTGACGATCAAGGGCAGTTCGTCGGTGAACATCAAGGGCATGGCGGTGCGCTCGCACGCCGACCAGGAGCACGAGATCAAGGGCGCGATCGTGAAGTCGGTCGGCTCGGCCACCAACACCGTCAAGGGCGGGATGGTGATGCTCAACCCCGCGGGTTGAGCGCGCCGCACGCACCACGCACATGGCCGCCGTCCGCAGCCTGCGCGTCGTCCACGGCCGAGCCGAGGCGGGCCGCGACGTGTTCTCGGTGCTGCTCAAGCGCGCGTTCGCGATCGGCGGCGACGGCGCGCTGCTGCCGCTCGACGAGGACGCGCCGCTGCGCGACGTCGACGCCTACTGGGACGACGGCGACCCCACCTGGTCGACGGTCGAACACGAGAGCGAGCTCGCCGCGTTCAAGCCGCACACCGACGTCGTGGTGGTCGGCCACGCGCACGCGCCGGGCGGCCGGCCGGTGCAGCAGCTGGACGTCGGCGTGGAGGTGGCCGGCGTGCGCAAGGTGCTGCGCGTGACCGGCGAGCGCCGCTGCGTGTACCGCGAGGGCCGCGAGCCCGCGTTCACCGAGCCGCGGCCGTTCGCCCGCATGCCGATGCGCTGGGAGCTGGCCTACGGCGGGCGCGACGAGCGCAGCACGCCGGGCGCCGAGTTCCACTACCCGCGCAACCCCGCCGGCCGCGGGGTCGCGGTGGCCAACCGGCGCGAGGTGGTCGACGGGCTGGCGCTGCCGTGCATCGAGGACCCGACCGACCTGCTCGTGCCCGAGCGCGTCGTGCTCGGCGAGGTCGGCCGCTGGAACGCGCAGCCGCTGCCGCAGGGGCTGGGCTGGGTGCCGCGCACCTGCTATCCGCGCTGCTCGTTCGTCGGCGCGATGCCGCCCTACGTGCGCTCGGACACCGTGATGCGCGAGGAGGCGCTCGGCTGGGTGCCGCGGCAGCAGGTCGCGCTCGCGATGCAGTGCCGGCTGCCGTCGTGGGACGCGCGCTTCAACAACGGCGCGCACCCGTCGCTGCAGTTCGCGCCGCTCGCCGGCGGCGAGCTGGTGCGGCTCGCCAACCTGAACCCGGGCGGCGGCCTGCTGGCTTTCCGCCTGCCCGAGGGGCTGCCGCGGCTGACGCTGGACACCGGCGAGGGCCCGCGGCCGCTGCAGTCCGTGCTGCACACCGTGTCGATCCAGCCGGACGCCGGCCGCGTGGACCTGGTGTGGCGCGGCGCGTTCGAGTATCCCGACGCGCGCTGGCTCGCGCGGCTCGCGCGGCTCGAGGGCGGGGTGGAGGCATGAGACACCCTGTGTCAACCCCCCGGTGCTTGAATGACGAGCCGAGCGCGGATGCGCCCGGACCGGGCCACCACGTCGTGCTGCCGGGGCAGAGCCCCGACGGCCGGTACGTGCTCGGCGTGCTGCTCAAGCGCAGCTACCGGATCGTGCCCGGCGGCGCGTGCGTGCGCGTGGCCGAGGACGCGCCGCTGGTGCCGGGCGACGTGCACTGGGGCGACCCGCTGAACTCCACCGTGAAGTTCGAGTCGGACTTCGTGCCGTACAAGCTCGCGACCGACGTCGTGGTGGTGGGCACCGCGTACGCGCCGGGCGGCCGGCCGGTGCCGGTGCTCGACGTCGCGGTGTCGGTCGGCGCGCACCGCAAGTCGGTGCGCGTGCTCGGCGACCGGCGCGCGGTGTTCCGCGGCGAGGACCGCGACCCCGGCTTCACCGAGCCCGAGCCGTTCGCGACCATGCCGTTGCGCTACGAGCGCGCCTACGGCGGCATCGACGTGCGCTCCAACCCGGCGATGCAGTCGGCCTACGGCCGCAACCACCTCGGCCGCGGCTGGGTGGTCGCGAACACGAAGGCCGCGCTCGACGGGCTGCCGCTGCCCAACCTCGAGGACCCTGCCGACCTGCTCGAGCCCGCGCGGCTGTGCTGCGGGCACTTCATGCACTGGGAGCGCCAGCCGATGCCCGCCGGCATCGCGTGGTTCTCCAAGTACTGGCGGCCGCGCGCCGGGATGGCCGGCGTGATGCCCGCCGACCGGCCGGTGGAGCAGGAGCTGCGCCGCGCGTACGCGCGCTTCGTGCCGCCCGAGCAGCGCGAGCTGTACGCGCAGACCGGGCTGCCCGACATGGACTTCCGGTTCTTCAACGGCGCGTCGCCCGGCCTGGTGCTGCCGTGGCTCGACGGCAGCGAGGAGGTCGTGCTCGAGCACCTCGCGCCGCAGCCCCGGCTGGCGTTCCGCCTGCCCGGCGAGACGCCCGCGATCGGCCTGGACATCGGCGAGGGTCCGAAGGCCACCGCGGTGCGGCTGCACACCGTGCAGGTCCGTGCGGACGACGGCGAGGTGGACCTGGTGTGGCGCAGCGCGCATCCGTACCCCGGCCCCGACTGGCTGCCGAAGATGACCCGGCTCGACGTGATCGTCGGCTGAGAGCGAGGAGCGAACCATGCTGTGGCCCGCCGCGAAGTTCATGGACAGCGTGATCGGCGTCGACGTGCACGCGGTGGCGCCGCTGCCCGGTATCCCCGTGCACCCGTACTTCGGCCCGATCTTCCTGTGGTCCGACCCGGTGTTCCCGCAGGCCAACGTGTTCATCAACGGCATGCCCGCGTGCGGCGTCGGCGCGATGGGCTACTTCGTGCACGTGCCGCAGGGCATCCCCACACCGCCCACGAACATCCCGTACTGGAAGCGGTACCAGATGAACATCCCGATGGGCCTGTGCCTGATGGGGCTCACCCTCTTCGCGAACATCGCGATCGCCGGCATCGCCGCGATGATCCCCAAGCCCAAGGCTGCCGAGGCGTTCATCAAGGACGTGACCGGCATCGACACCAGCAGCAGCGCCGCGTCCTTCTCGACCATCCGGGACGCGTTCGGTGCGTTCACCAAGTGGCAGACCTGGGTGAAGCTGCTGATGCCGCCGGTGCCCTACCCCGGCGCGCAGGGCTCGACCGCCGTGGGCAGCCCCAACGTGACCGTCAACGGCGCGCCGCTCGCGTTCGTCGCGCCGCTGATGGCCACCTCGTGCAGCGACATCCCGATCGTGCCCAACGGCGTCACGCTGGGCTTCTCCAACGTGCTGGTCGACGTGAGCATCGCCGACATGGTCCGCGGGCTCGCGGTGAACGCGGCGCAGGGGGCGGTGGGGCTGGGGGTGCAGAAGGGGGTGGGTGCGGTGAAGGGTCGCATCGCCTCCGGCTGCAAGTGAGTCGGGACCGCACGACGGAGCCACCGCCATGCCCCAGGGACGGATATCAGCTGGCCATCCGGTCGACGTGGCGACCGGCATCCTCTTCGACAGCGCGACCGACGTCGAACTGCCCGGCCGGTTCGAGCTCGCGTTCGTCCGGCACTACAGCACCGCGCTGATCGGCTTGCCGCCCGGATGCCTCGGGCCGGGGTGGTCGACCGGCTTCGAGTGCTGGCTGGTCGTCGACGACCGTTCGGTCACGATGCGCTGCGACGACGGCACCGAGATCGGCTTCGACGGCGGCCGTGCGGTCCTCGAGGCGGGGGCGGTGCTGCGCAACCTCGGAGCGTTCAGCGAGGTCGTGCGCGCCGGGGCGCGGCTCATCGTGACCCAGTGGGACAGCGCCGCTCACGACTGCCGCCGGTATGTCTTCGACGCGAACACGCCCGCGCCGAAGGCGCGCCTCGTCGCGATCGAGGACGTGACCGGCCAGGGCGTGGACCTGGGCTACGCGCCGGACGGCGCGCTCTCGGCCGTGACGCAGCGGCGCGAGGGGCGTTCGCTGCGGTTCGCGTACCTTTCCGACGGCCGACTGCGCGCGGTGTCGATGCGCGCCCGCGACGGCGCCGAGCGTCCGCTGCTCGAGCTCGCGTACGACGCGGCCGGCTGCCTCGCCGAGGTCGCGCACGCCGGAGGCTACCGCGAGCGCTACGAGTACGACGACGCGCTGCGGCTGGTCCGTGAGGTGAACCGGACCGGGGGCGTGTTCCACTTCCGTTACGACTCGGCGGGACGCTGCGTGAAGGCGACCGGGCTGGGCGACTACGACCTCAAGGTGTTCCGCTACCTGCCGTCCGTCCGCTGGACGGAAGTCACCGATTCGACCGGCGCCGTCCGGCGGTACGAATGGAACGCCGCAGGGCAGGTGGTCCGCGAGGCGAGCCCGTCGGGCGCCGTGATCACCACCGACTTCGATGCGCACGGGCGCATCGTCGCGGAGACGGACGCGCTCGGCGGCGTCACGCGGACGCAGTACGACGACGCGGGCAACCGCGCCGCGATCGTCGACCCGATCGGCCGGGTCACGCGGTTCCGATACGACCCGCGCCGCCAGCTCGTCGAGTTCGTCGATGCGGCCGGCGGCTCGTGGCGCTTCGCGTACGACGGGCGCGGCGTGCTGGCCGGTACGGTCGACCCGGCCGGCGTACGCTGGTCGTGCCGCGCCAACGTGCACGGCGAGATCGTCGAGGCGACCGACGCGAGCGGTGCCTCTCAGCGTTACGCCTACGATGACTCGGGCAACGTCCTCGAGCACGTGGACTGGGAAGGTCATCCGACGCGCTACGAATACGACGCCTGGGGCTCGATCGTCGCGCGAACCGCCCCTGATGGCGGG
>JBIKMO010000002.1:0-50758 GCA_044359175.1 Burkholderiaceae bacterium
GCCCAGGGAGCGCGCGCCACGCTGACCTTCCCGATCGGCACGGCCACGGGCGCGGATCCGGGCGACGCCAGCGTGCCGCTGTGGTCGCTCGATCCGGCCACCGGCATCTGGATCCAGGAGGGCAGCGCGACCCGATCGGGCAGCACCTACGTCGCGCAGGTCGCGCACTTCAGCCCGTGGAACATCGACAAGCTGATCTTCGGTCCGGCGATCAAGGAGGTGCGGGTCCGCGGGCTGGGCGACGTGCCGGTGCCGAACGCGCTGGTGACCGTCGAGGGCACCGGCTACCGGCAGATCGCCAACACCGGGTCTGACGGCGTCGCGATACTGACCGTGGTGCCCGGCGATACCATCCGCGTGAGCGCGCAGCGCGGGTCGATCCAGAGCGCGGTCACCACCGAGACCGCGCCCGGTTCCGGCGTGCGTCTGGTCAACACCGTGGCGCTGGTCGATCCGCTGGTCACCGTGATGATGTCGTGGGGGCGCAATCCGAGCGATCTGGACGCTCATCTCAACGGTCCGAGCAACCGCCACGTCTGGTACCGCAGCCGCGGCAGCCTGCTGGTCGAGCCCTTTGCGCAGCTCGACACCGACGATGTCACCTCGTTCGGTCCGGAGATCGTCACGATCACCCAGCTGTTCGCGGGCACCTACCGCTTCTCGGTGCACAACTACAGCTCGCAGGCGACCTTCGCGATGGAGAACTCCCAGGCGGTGATCAACCTGGTGATCCCGCGCTCGGGCGTGATCCGCCGATACGACATCCCGACGGTCAACCCGCTGGGCGTCAACGGCAACCAATGGGTGGTGTTCGAGCTGAACGTCGACGCGAATGGGGCGGTCACGGTGGTGGACGTCTCGCAGTACCGCCAGGCCGGACTCGACGGCAGCGACATCCGCTAGCGCTCGGCGGCCGCCGCGGCCGCCCCCCGCCCGAACGGCGGGGGCGGCCGGTCGCGCGGGCCGCGCTCGTGTATCGTGCACCGCACGCGACCGAGCCCCGCCGCCGATGCCCGCACCGACCGAACTGCTGTTCCGCGACGACGCCTACCTCGGGACCGCCACCGCGCGCGTCGTCGAAGCCGGTCCGGCCGGCGTCGTGCTCGACCGAACGATCTTCTACGCGGCAGGAGGCGGCCAGCCGGGCGACACCGGCACGATGCGCTTGGCCGACGGACGCGTGCTGCGCATCGGCGATACTCGCAAGGGCGAGGCGCCGAACACGATCGTGCACCTGCCGGCCACCGAGCCGGCCGCCGGCGGCGGGCCGGCCCCGACGCTCGCGCTCCCGGCCGCGGGCGAGACCGTGACCCTGGAGATCGACTGGGACCGTCGCCACGCGCTGATGCGCATGCACACCTGCCTGCACCTGCTGTCGGCGGTGGTGATCGCGCCGGTGACCGGCGGCAACATCGCGCCGGACAAGGGCCGGCTGGACTTCGCCATCGACATGAACGCGCTGGACGCAGACCGCATCGAGGCCGGCGTGAACGCGCTGATCGCGCGCGGCGCGCGCACCGAGACCGTCTGGATCACCGACGCCGAGCTCGATGCGCAGCCCGAGCTGGTCAAGACGATGAGCGTCGCGCCGCCCCGTGGCGCCGGCCGGGTGCGGCTGCTGCGCATCGAGGGCATCGACCTGCAGCCCTGCGGCGGCACGCACGTGCGCGACATCGCCGAGATCGGCGCGATCCGGGTGCTGCGCATCCGCAACGAAGGCCGGCACAACCGGCGCGTCGAGATCGGCTTCGCGCCGACCGCGGTCGCGGCCGATCGCTGACGCGGCGGGCGCGACGCGCGGGGCACGGCGGGCGCGACGCACCCCGCGTCCGGACGCAACCGCCCGAACCTTCCGGTCAGTCGATCTGCAGGCCGATCTCGCGGACGAGCGGCCCCCATTTGTCGATCTCCTGACGGGTCAGGGTCGCGAGCTCGGCCGCGCCGACGCGCATCGCGGCGGCGCCCTGCGACGCGCAGAAGGCCTCCCAGTCGGGCATCGCCTGGACGCGGGCGACTCCGGCGCGCATCGCCTCGAGCGCCTCGCGCGGCACGCCCCGGGGGCCGTACACGCCGACCCAGAGCTCGCCGACCATCCCCGGCACCACGTCGTTGGCGAGCGGAACCTCGGGCAGCGCCGCGGCACGAGCGAGCGAGGTCACCGCGAGCGGCTTGAGCTGGCCGCCGCGCACGAAGCCCATCGCCGCGGGCACGGTGCTGATCACGTACTGGATCTGGCCTCCGACCAGGTCGGTGAGCGCTGGCGCGACGCCCTTGTACGGCACGTGGGTCATCGCGATCCCGCGCGTCTTCTTCATCAGCTCCATCAGCAGGTGCGAGAACGTGCCGTTTCCGGACGAGCCGTAGCTGTACTTCTGCGGGTCCCTGCGGGCGAGCTCGACGACCTCCGCGAGGCCGGCCGCGGGCACCGCGGGGTTGGCGAGCAGCACGTGCGGCACCAGCGCGATCGCTCCCACCGGCTCGAAGTCGCCGACCGGGTCGAATCCGGCGTTCCGGTACAGCACCGGGCCCATGCTCTGCACGCTGTTGACCGTGACCAGCCACACGCTGCCGTCGCGCGGTGCCGAACGGGCGACCCACGCGGAGCCGAGGTTGCCGCCGGCGCCCGGGCGGTTCTCCACGATCACCGCGGTGTCGAGCACCTTGGCGAGCCGGGTTGCCAACGCCCGCGCGAACACGTCGTTCGAGCCGCCGGTGGTCTGCGGCACCAGCAGCGACACCGATCGCGGCAGCGCCGCCTGCGCGCGGGCCGCGGGCATCGCCGCCGCGAGCGGCGCGAAGGCGAGCGCGGCGGCGGCCCGTCGACGGTGAGGACGGTACGCGGCAGGGCGAAACGAGGTCATGGCGTCTCCTGGGCGGGTCGGGAATCGGAACCCTCGACGAGGTGCTGGTCCTCACCGAGGGCGGGGGCGCGGCGCCGGATGCGGCCGGGCGTACGCGACAGCCGGGGGGTGGGCGCGTGCATCGGAACGACGCCCAGATCGGGGTCGGGCAGATCGACCAGCACGCCGCGTTCTCGTACGTGCGCATCGAGCGCGAGCTGGTCGACGTTCAGCACCGGTCCGACGGTCACCTGGTGGTGACCGAAGTGTGCGAGGTTCTCCGCCAGCGTGCGCTGCGCGACGAAGGCGCCGATCGTCTCGTCGAGCGCCTCGACGTGCGCGATCCTCGCCTCGTTGCTCGCGAAGCGCGGGTCGGCCGCCATCTCGGGGCGACCGATCGCCGCGAGGATGCGCTCGGCCATCCTCTGGGTCGAGCCGGACATCACCAGCCACTCGCCGTCGCTGCAGCGGTACGCGTTGCGGGGTGCGGCGGTCTCGGCGCGGTTGCCCAGGCGTCGGGGCAGGCGGCCGGTGTGCCGGTGGATCGCCGCGTCCGGGCCGAGCACGGCGATCATCGGCTCGAGCAGCGACAGGTCGATCACCTGGCCCGCACCGCCGTTCGTCTCGACCTCGCGCACCGCGGCGAGCGTCGCGAACGCGCCCGACAGGCCGGCGATCATGTCGGCCAGCCCGAGGTTGGGCAGCGCGGGCGGCTTGTCCGGAAAGCCGTTGCGGACCGCGAAACCCGAGAACGCCTCGATCAGCGTACCGAAGCCCGGGCGGTCGCGGTACGGTCCGGTCTGCCCCCAGCCCGACAGCCGCACGATCACCAGCTCAGGGCGGATCGCGTGAAGTACCTGCGGCCCCAGCCCGAACGCCTCCAGGGCGCCCGGACGGAAGCTCTCCACCAGCACGTGCGTGTCGGGCAGCATCGCGAGCAGACGGCGCCGATCGGAGTCGCGCTTCAGGTCCAGCCGGACGCTGCGCTTGTTGCGGCCGTAGACCTTCCACCACAGCGGCTTGCCGTCGTGGGTCCAGTCGCGCAGCGTATCGCCACGCGGCGCCTCCACCTTGATCACGTCGGCGCCGAAGTCGGCGAGCTGCAACGTGAGCATGTTGCCGGCCATCAGCCGCGACAGGTCGAGCACCCGCAGCCCGGCGAGCGGCAGCCCCGGTTCGGTGCCGCTCATCGCGGGGCGGCGGCAGGACCGCGGGCGGCGAGTCGCTCGTGGCGCGCGAGCAGCGCGCGTGCCCGCCGGGCGATCGGCTCGTCGACCATCCGACCATCGTGGGCGACCGCGCCGCGCCCCTCGGCGAGCGCCGCGTCGAAGGCGGCGAGCAGCGCGCGGGCGCGCGCGATCTCCTCGTCGGATCCGCCGAACACCTGGTTGACCACCGCGACCTGCGACGGATGGATGCAGACCGACCCGCGCAGACCGATCCGCCGCGCGTGCTCGACCAGGGCCCGATACGCGGGCGGATCCGAGAAGTCAGCCACGCTGCCGGGCAGCCCGATCGCCTGCAGCCCGGCGGCGGCGGCGGCGATCACGACGGTCTGCGCCGGTCCGGTCATGGCCTCCGGATGCGGCGCGATGCCGAGCGTGGCCGCGAAGTCCTCGACGCCGAACACCAGCGCGTCCAGCCGAGGCGACGCGCGACCGATCGCCGGCGCGTCGATCAGCGACGCCGGCGACTCCAGCAGCGCCATGACCCGGGTCGAACCAACCGCACGTCCGGCGTCGGCCTCGGCCCGGTCCAGCAGCGCCCCGAGCGCGTGCAGCCCGGCCGGCGCGTCGACCTTCGGCATCAGCACGCCGTGCGCACCGGCGTTCACCGCGGCCCGCAGGTCGGACTCCAGCCGCTCGGGCACGGCGTTGACCCGCACCCAGATCGGCACGCCGGCCGGGCCCAGCCGCGCGATCGCGTCGGCGAGCGCCGCTCGCGCGGCGTCCTTCGCGGACGGCGCCACGCCGTCCTCCAGGTCGAGGATCAGCGCGTCCGCGCCGCGCTGCCCCGCCTTGGCGAGGAAGCGCTCGGCGTCGGCCGGGATGAAGAGCATCGAGCGCGGTCCGTCGGCGGGGTCGGTCATCGGGGCGTCCAGGGGCGAGGTCGGCGCACGGCTCTGGCCGGCAGCGCCATCGCGACGATGCTAGGTTCGGGGCGGCCCGACGGGAAATGCCGATTTGCTCTGCCCCCCAGACTGGTGCAGCATGGCCGCGTCGCGCGGGCGGTTCCGAGCCGGCGCCGCCCGCCGCGATGGACGCCCGAAAGCTCCGCTACTTCGTCACGATCGCCGAACTCGGCGGTTTCTCCGAAGCCGCCCGGCGGCTGCACGTGGCTCAGCCCGCACTCAGCCGGCACGTGAGGGATCTGGAGGCGGAGCTCGGCGTGACGCTGCTCGTGCGCGAGCCCCGCGGCGTGCGGCTGACCCCCCAGGGCGAGCGGCTGCACCGGCAGGCGATCGACCTGCTCGAGCGGCTGGACGCGCTGCCCTCGCTGGTCGCCGCACCCGACGGGCCGATCGAGGGCCGGGTGGTCGTCGGCCTGCCGACCTCGGCGAGCGCGGTCCTCGCCGGCCCGCTGATGCGGCGCGCGTTCGAGCGCCTGCCGGGGGTGCGCGTGCACCTGATCGAGTCGCTGTCGGGCTACCTGCAGGAGTGGATCGAGGCCGGTCGCGTCGACGTCGCCGTGCTGTACTCGACGCCCTCGAGCCCGTCGGTACGCGTGCAGCCGCTGCTGGTCGAGGACATGTGGCTGGTCGGACGCCGCGATGCGCTGGTCGGATCCGCAGGCGAAGTGCCGCTCGCCGACCTCGGACGGCTGCGCTTCGTGGTGCCGGGCCGCTCGCATTCGCACCGCCGGCTGGTCGAGGGCGCCGCGGCCGTGCACGGCGTGACGCTCGACGTGATCGGCGAGGTGGATTCGCTTCCGGCGCTGAAGACGCTGGTCGAGGACGGCCGGACCTTCACGATCCTGCCGCACTCGGCGATCCACGGCGAGCTGGCGGCCGGACGGCTCGCCGCCGCGCGGATCGTATCGCCGAGCATCAGCCGCACGGTGTCGGTGGCGACCGCGCGGGCACGGGCCGACGGCCGGGCGTGCGCCGCGCTCGCCGCGCTGCTCGTGGACACCGCACGCACGCTGGTCCGCGAGCGGATCTGGGCGGGTCGGCCGGTGACCCCGACCGATGCGCGGACGACCGGGTGGCTCGACGGGCCCGCCGCCTGACCCCGGGCGCGCACGCCCCGCGTCCGTGGCGCTCCCGCTTGCCGCGGGCACCGCGCTGCGCGTAGGCTCGCGGCCTCGGCCTCGCGCCCTGGACGGACACCATGAACTGGCTCGACACCTCGATCATGAACACCCGCGGCGTCGCGGGCGGCCGCGTCGGTACGACCCACGAGTTGACCGAAGCCCGGCAAGGCACCTTCCACTTCACGATGGGTCCGTACTCTCAGCCGGTGCTGCACGTGAAGCCGGGCGACCGCATCGTGGTCGACACCCGAGACGCGTTCGGCGGCGCGGTGAAGACCGAGCAGGACCTGCCCTCGAAGGTGCTGCGCATGCCGTTCGTGAACCCGCAGAACGGCCCGATCCTGATCGAAGGCGCCGAGCCCGGCGACGCGATCGCGGTGCACATCGAGAGCATGAAGCCGCGCGGCCCGAACCCGCGCGGCACCTGCGCGTTGATTCCGTTCTTCGGCGGGCTGGCGGGCACCTCGCTCACCGCCACGCTCAACGAGCCGCTGCCCGAGATCGTGCGCAAGATCGACGTCGACGAGCAGGGCGTGTACTGGAGCAAGCGCGTGACGCTGCCCTACCGCCCGCACATCGGCACGCTGTCGACCTCGCCCGAGATCGACTCGATCAACTCGCTCACACCCGACAACCACGGCGGCAACATGGACCTGCCCGACATGGGGCCGGGCAGCATCACCTACCTGCCGGTGCGCACGCCGGGCGCGCGCCTGTTCATCGGCGACGCGCACGCGTGCCAGGGCGACGGCGAGATCTGCGGCACCGCGGTCGAGTACCCGAGCACGACCACGATCCGCGTCGACCTGATCAAGGGCTGGACGCTCGAGTGGCCGCGCCTGGAGAACGAGTTCCTGATCATGGCGATCGGCAGCACGCGCCCGCTCGAGGATGCGACCCGCATCGCGTACGCCGAGCTGGTGAAGTGGCTGGAGGCGGAGTACGGCTACGACCGCTGGGACGCGTACATGATGCTCAGCCAGTGCGGACGGGTGCGTCTGGGCAACGTGGTCGACCCGAAGTACACGGTCGGCGCCGGCATCGACAAGACCTACCTCGCGCGCTGAACGCGCATCCTCGTGGAGCCTCGAACACCATGGATCTCGGACTGAAGGGACTGAACGCGGTCGTCACCGGCGGCACCAAGGGCATCGGCCGCGCGATCGCCGAGACGCTCGCCGCCGAGGGCGCGAACGTGTCGATCTGCGCGCGCAACGCAGCCGAGGTGACGCAGGCGGTCGCGGCGCTCCAGGCCCGCGGCGTGAAGGCCCACGGCGCCGCGGTGGATGTCGCCGACGGTGCGGCGCTCAAGGCGTGGGTCGACGCGTCCGCGTCCGCCTTCGGCGGACTCGATATCGCGGTCGCCAACGTGAGCGCGCTCGCGATCGGCCAGGACGAGGGGAGCTGGCACAAGGAGTTCGAGGTCGACATGATGGGCACGGTGCGGCTGGTCAACGCCGCGATGCCCTACCTGGAGAAGAGCCGGGCCGCGTCGATCGTCGCGATCTCCTCGGTCTCCGGCCGCGAGGTCGACTTCGCCGCCGGCCCCTACGGCACGTTCAAGGCCGCGCTGATCCACTACGCTCAGGGGCTCGCGTTCCAGCTCGCCGGCAAGGGCATCCGTGCCAACACCGTGTCGCCCGGCAACACCTATTTCGCCGGCGGCGTGTGGGAGCAGATCGAACACGGCAACCCCGAACTCTTCAAGCAGGCGCTCGCGCTGAACCCCACTGGCCGGATGGGCACCCCTCAGGAGATGGCCAACGGCGTGGTGTTCCTCGCCAGCCCCGCGGCGAGCTTCATCACCGGGACCAATCTGGTGATCGACGGGGCGCTGACCCGCGGCGTGCAGTTCTGAGGGCCGGCCGACCCTCGGGTCGGCCCCGATGGCGCGGCCGGGCGGCCCGGGGCAAGCTGCCGCCGGTCGGGTCCGCGTGCGTGCGGCGGGGCCGACCGCGGCCCGGGTGCGCGCCGCGCCCGAAATGCCACGGCTTCAGGAGTGCGTCGTCATGGTCTCGCCGATCTCGATCCGGACCGCCCCAACGCTGCCAGCGGAGGCGTTGCGGCCCGTGACGGCCGAGCCGGGGGGGCGGTCCTTCGCCGGCACCGTGCCGCCCGCCGACCCCTCGCAGGACCGCGCGTGGTTGCGCTTGCTGGCCCCGCTGCTGCGCGCGGTCGGACACTCGCTGAAGCACGACCTGCCGAAGTTCGCGCAGCACGGGCGAGAGGTTGCAGCAGCGCTGCAAGCCACCGCCAAGGCGACGCGGCCCAAGCCCACGCCGCAGCAGGCCCAGCAGGCCACCGCCGAGGCCCGGAAGGTCTTCGAGGCACACCTGACCGCCAACCTCCGGCGGAAGGGCCTGACCGACCCAGTGGCGAGGTCCGCGGCCGAGCAGATCGCGAACCACTTCGGCAAGATGAGCTCCGTCGAGAAGTTCATCCGCAGCATCCCCGCGCTCGTGGGCTGGGGGACGATCACCGCGCCCGTGGTCGATCCGGCGATCGACTTCACGTTCGACCGTATGCTGGACGCGGTCAGGGCGTTACAGCCCGAACCGCCGAAGCGCTGACCCGGACCGCGGGCGGGCCCGGTCCCCGCGGCGCGAGGGGCCGGGTGCACGACCGCGTTCGCGCGTCATCCCACGCTCGCGCCGCCCGGCGCGAACAGCGCCTCCATCTCACGACGCACCCGCCACGCCCGGGTGGCGGTGTCGATCGCCACGTCGTCCCAGGTGAGGCACTGGCCCTTGCGCACCGCGCGGATCACGGCCACGTCGTGCGCGAGCCCCAGCGGCAGGCCGCCGATCCGCGCCGACGTCGCCGCCGGCAGCAGCCGCCCCCAGACCGTGTAGCCGCCCTCGCCGTCCAGACGGTCGCCGGGGACCAGGTCGCGCTTGGCGGTGGCCACCACGTCCGCGTTCCAACCGGTGGCCACGCCGGTCGCCTCGCCGCGCAGCGCGACGCTCGCCACGCTCACGCCCACCTCCAGCCCGATCAGGTGCCAGCGCTTGTACAGCGTGAAGTAGCGCCCGCTCGGGTCGGTGTGCGCGTCGTACTCCTCGAAGCAGTGGCGCACGTACTCGGTCTCACCCTCCACCGTGACCCACACGCCCATCCGGATGTCGTACGGGATCCGTCGGCCGTCGGGCTCGAGCGAGGACACCACCTCGACCATGCCCTTGCGCTCGAGCACCCCGCCCTCGGCGATCGGACGGGTGACGAAGGGGATGTCCGCCACGCTCGCCGGCGGGTAGCGCAGGCCCTCGGACGGCACGCCCAGGCCGGTGGCGTTGGACACCGCCGCGCTCTCGATGGAGGGCTTGGAGCCGTCCAGGAAGCTGTTGAACATCTTCGGGTTCAGCCCGCCGCGAACCGCCTGCTCGGGGGTGAGACCGTAGTGGCCCCACACGGTCTGCGGGGTGGACTCGCAGAAATGCGGCAACCACTTGTGGCCGCGGCCGGCGGCCACCACCGGGAACCCGCAGGTGCGCGCCCAGTCGACCAGATCGCAGATCAGCGCGGGCTGGTCGCCGAATGCGAGCGAGTAGACCCGACCCGCCTCGGCCGCGCGGCGCGCGAGCAGCGGGCCGCAGAACGCGTCGGCCTCCACGGTCACGTTGACCACGTCCTTGCCGTGCGCGAACGACTCCAGCACGTGGTCGACCGCCGCCACCGGATGGCCGGTGCACTCGACCACCAGATCGACCGCGGGGTGCGAGACCAGCGCGCGCCAGTCCTCGCCCACGTGCGTGGCGCCGGTGCGCACGGCCTCGTCGATCGACGCGGCGGCGGTGCGCTCCGGCGCCCAGCCGACCCGCGCGAGGTTGGCTCGCGCGCCCTCGGGCGACAGGTCGGCGATGCCGACGACCTGCACGCCCGGGGTGCGCGGCACCTGCGCGAGATACATCGAGCCGAACTTGCCGGCGCCGATCAGGCCGATGCGCACCGGCCGCCCCTCGGCGGCGCGCCGCTGCAGCTTCGCGTGCAGGCTCATGGCCGCCCGCGCCTCAGGCGACCCGCGCGAGCGCGTCGATCGGCTCGGGCGAGGTCCGCAGCGCGCTCGCCGGCATGCCGTCCTGCCAGGGCAGCGGCACCGGGTACTCGACCCGCAGGCAGTCGTCGGGCAGGCACTCGATCGGCGTGAAGTCACGGTGTGCGATGTACTCCGGCCGATGGAAACGCCGGATGTGGTTGCCCACCGCGCACAGGCTCAGGTACACGCTCACGCGGTTGAACGGCGACAGGTTGCTGCTGGAGGCGTGCACCAGGCAGCTGTGGAACAGGATCATCGAGCCCGCCGGCCCCTTGGGCGAGACGATGCCGCCGTGCCGGCCGCCGGCTCGCATCACCAGCTCACGGATCAGCGCATCGTCCACGGTCCACAGCGGATAGCTGGTGGTGGTGATGTCGTGCCGCGCGTCGATCGCGCCCGTGCGGTGACTGCCCGGGATGAACATCAGCGGCCCGTTGAACTCGTCGACCTCGTCCAGGAAGATCGCGACGTTCATCGCCCGCTCGGTGGGCATCAGGTCGTCGTTCCTCCAGGTGCCGTAGTCCTGGTGCCACTGCCAGACGTCGCCCTCGAAGGCCATCTTGCCGTTGATCTTGAACTGGTGCATGTACACCGGCTCGCCGAACAGGTCCTGCACGGGCTCGATCATCCGCGGATGACGCGCCAGCCGCGCGAAGGGGGCGCTGTACAGGTGCGCGGCGAAGTTGGTGCGCACCGCGTCCCGGCCCTTCTCGCGCACGTTGTAGGCCTCGCGCCGGGCGTAGAGCTCGGGCACGGCCGCGTTCAGCACCGCGGTCTCCTCGGGCGAGAACAGCGACGGAAAGAACAGGTAGCCGTCGCGGTCGAACTGCTCGCGCTGTGCGGCGGTCAGGCGCATCGGGGTCTCCTCCTGCGTTGCGGATGGTCGGAAGTAGAGCACAACGCCGACGCGCTTGCGGCCGGTCCGCGCCGGGGCGATGATCGGCGGCCCATTCCAGCCGCGCTTCGCCCATGACCGACATCCTGCGCGGCATCTTCGCCGCGGAGTCCGTATCCCGGCACTTCGGCGACGCGTCGCTGATCGCCGCGATGGCGCGCTTCGAGGCCGCGCTCGCCCACGCCCTCGCCGACGCCGGCATGGCGCCGCGCGCCGCGGCCGAGCGCATCGCCGCCTGCTGCGACGCGCTGGCGCCGAGCGGTCCCTTCGCCGCAGCGGCGCTCGCGCCCGCAGCGCGGCGGGCAGGCACGCTGGCGATCCCCTTCGTGCGGGCGCTGACCGACGCGGTGGCCCGCGACGACCCCGAGGCCGCCCGCTGGGTGCACTGGGGCGCGACCAGTCAGGACGTGATCGACACCGCGCTCGCGCTGCAGGCCGATGCCGCCGGCCGCGTGCTGCTCGCCGACATCGCCCGGGTCGGCGACCGGCTGGCGGCGCTGGCCGATGCGCACCGCGGCACGATGATGACCGCGCGCACGTTGCTGCAGCCCGCGGCGCCGGTGCCCTTCGGCTGGAAGGCGGCGATCTGGCTGTCGCCCCTGCCGCGGCTGCGCCGGCACCTCGGCCAAGCGCTCGAGGAGCTGCGCGTCATCCAGTTCGGCGGCGCCGTGGGCACCCGCGCGGCGCTGGGCGACGCCGCCGACGCGGTGGCCGCGGCGCTCGCCGCGCGGCTCGGTCTGGCCGACCCGGGCCTGGCCTGGCACGCGCCGCGCGACCGGGTCGCCCGCCTGGGTGCCGAGCTCGCGCTCACCGCAGGCGCGTTCGCGCAGGTCGGCCGCGACCTGTCGCTGATGATGCAGGGCGAGGTCGGCGAGGCGTTCGAGCCGTCGGGCGAGGGCCGCGGCGGCTCCTCGGCGATGCCCCACAAGCGCAACCCGGTCGGCTCGATGCTCGCGCTGCAGGCGGGTCTGCGCGCCCCGGGGCTCGCCGTCACGCTGCTCGCGCAGCAGGCCGGCGAGCACGAGCGGGGCCTGGGCACCTGGCAGGCCGACTGGTGGACGCTCGGCGGGCTGTTCGAATGCGCCGGCAGCGCCGCGGCCGCGATCGGCGAGGCGCTGGACGGGCTGCGCGTGGACCCGGCGGCGATGCTCGACAACCTGCGGCGCACTCGCGGCTTCGTGCACGCCGAGGCGGTTACGGTGGCGCTCGCCGCCGCGCTCGGCAAGCCGCGCGCCCACGCGCTGATGGAGCGGATCTGCCGCGACGCGATCGACCGAGGCCTGGAGCTCGCCCAGGCGCTGGAGTCGGCGCTGCAGGCCGATCCCGCGCTCGCCGCCGCCCTGGCCCCCGAGACCCGCGCTCGGCTGTTCGACCCAGGGACGCAGCGGGGCGACGCGGATGCGATGATCGACCGCGCGCTCGCCGCCTGGAGGGACGCTTGAGCCGGCAGCCTCCACGCCAGGGTGACCCGATGCCACCGGCACCACCGCCGACGAACCTGCGCGTGCTGCGCCCGTGCGAGCACGAAGACGCCGCGCGCATCGCAATCGACTGGCTGGCCGAGCGCCACCGCAAGGGCTGGCGCAGCGCGTGCTCGGCGCTGCTGGACCATTGGCGACCCGAAGGCCGCACCGACGGATGGGAGCTGGACGACGAGGCGATGACCATGGTGTCGATCAACGCCGGCGAGTGGCTGCTCGCGCGCGGTGTGATCCACGCCCGGGGCGGCCTGCGCGAGATCAACGGCCACGTGCTCGGCCCCGAAGGCCCCCGCCTCACGCCGGGGCAGCGGGCCTGGATCGCGCAGCTGCGCGAGCGGCCGCTGCGCGTGTACCGGGTGACGGACGTTCGCATCGGCGAGGGGCTGACGCTCGTCGACGAGTTGGACCCGCGGGCCGAGCCCTGGTCGGTGCGCGAGATCAGCGCCAGCCGCAGCGCCACGCCCGGCCTGCTGATGGGCGCCCGTCTCATGGAGGTCGGGACCGACCCGGGTGCGACGCCGCGGAACATCGAGCTGTCGGGCGCCCTGTACCCGTTCGCGAAGCTGCGCGAGGCGGAGGTGCTGGCGCGGCTGCGAGCGTTGCAGACCGGCGCTGCGGGGCTCGAGCCGCACGATGCGACCGTGCGCGATCCGATCGAGACCGGGATCGCGCGCGCCTGGCTCGCGCAGTGGTTCGAACCGGCGCCGCTGCCGCAGCTGCACGATGCGTTCACCGGAGACCCGATCCTGCTGGTGACCGATCACTATCGGCTGCACGACGCGGCCCGGCTGGCCGCTGCCCTGCATGCGCAACCCGACGTTTCGGGCGATGCGCACCAGGGCTGGAGTCGCCTGGCGGTGGACGACGATGGCGTGCAGCGCAGCCTCGTGTCGATCAACCCGGGCCGCAACGCCCAACGCATCCAGCTCTTCAGCCGCACGCAGCGGCTGGCCGACGTGTCCCGGGCCTGGTTCGAGGCCCTGGCGGGTTCTGCGGTGCAGCACCTGAGTCGCGAGATCGTCGACCCGGTGGGCAGTCACACGCCATCGCGCCGCGGCGCGGCCGCTCGAGCATCCGACGCGGCCCCGTCGGACGGCTCGGGCCTGCCGCCGGAGGTGCTCGCGCAGGTGTTCGAGCAGGTCATCCGGCGCACCTACGCGAACTGGTGCGACGAGGCCATACCGGCCCTGGACGGACGCACGCCGCGTCAGGCGATCACCACCGCACCGGGGCTGGAGCGCGTCAAGGGGCTGCTACGCGGGTACGAGGACGCCGAACGCCGGCAGTCGGCCGCGCAGGGTCGGACGACCGTGTCCTACCAGTTCCTGTGGGACGCGCTCGGCATCTCGCGATGAGCGCGAACGACCGCAGGCAGGACGACGGCCCGGCCGAGCGCCGCACGCTGGACATCGACCTGGACGAGCTCGTCTTCGCGCTGAACTGCCGTGACCCGCTCGGGCAGAGCCGCCACTGGCTGAACCTCGAGTCGGGACGGATTCTCTTTCGGACCGAGTCCGGGGTCGATGACGACGGGGACGAGGACCCTGGCGACGATGGCCGCTGGCTGCCCATCGAGGCGATCGAGTCCTCGGAAGCCTTCGACGTCATGCAGGCCTTCGCCGAGCCGTGCGGTGACGGCCGCCTCGGACGGGCGCTCGAGCAGGCGCTCGGGCAGCGCAAGCCGTTTCGCCGCTTCAAGGACACGCTGGCCGGGCATCCGATGCACCGTGGATCGCAGTCCGTCACTCGAACGTCGGCCGCAACCCGCTGCCGCAACGGCCCGCAGCCGGTTGCGCATCGCTGCGTACTCCGGCCGAGCGTGACCGGTCGGTGCGGGATCGGAGCCGAGCGGGCTCGAACCCTCGGGTGCGATCGGGCGGCCGCGGCCTCGGGCCCAAGCATCCCTGTCAGCGCGCCGGTGGTGGGTGGGGCGGCGCGGATCGGTGGGCCGTGCGGGCCCAGCAAGCGCGGCGGGCACCGTGCGTGTGCTGCGCCCGCGGTCCAGCGGCCGGCTCTGGGCGTGGTGGCGCAGGCTCAGGACACTGGCGTCGCAGGCCAGCCGGCGAGCGGTCTCGGCGGCCAGCGCCGGGCCGTGCTCGAGCTCGCAGCGCTGCCCCAGGCGCACCTTCTCGCGCGCCGCGCCCCGGTCGATGCCGCACTTCCAGGCCAGCCAGTGCGTGCACGAGTGCGTGCCCCCCCGGTCGGCCCTGCCGCGGCGGCGGTCGAACGCGGCCACGGGCGACCGCCAGCGCCCCCTCGAAGGCGCCTCAGCGCGGGGCGTCCTCCACCGTCAGCCAGATCTCGTTTCGACGCAGGAACCAGGGCGTCATCGGCCCGTTGTAGCGCGACAGCGTCGGCTCGCCGGTCCAGGCGATGCCCGCCGCGCCCAGCGCCGCGCGCAGCCGCTCGAGGTGCTGGTCGTAGTTCGCCTGCGACCAGAAGCCCGAGTAGCGGATCGCAGCGATCAGACTGCCCGGAACCTCGCGCAGCTGCACCCGCGGATCGATCGGCTCGGGTGCGGTGGCGAGGGTCACGTCGCGCGGCAGCACGAACTGCAACAGATAGCCGCCAGCCTCGGCACTGCGGGTGACCGGCGCGGTCATCTCGAGCTTCACCGGGGCGGCCGACCGGGTCACGGGTGCGGTCATCTCCAACCGCCGCTCGCCCGTGTTCCTGCCGAAGATGTAGCCGGCGAGGATGCGGAACCCCTCGCTGTCGGCACGGTCCGACGGCCCGTCGACGCGCACCTGCGCGACCACGTACGGTGCGTAGCGGCGCACCTCGATCGTCGTGCCCTCGAGCTGGCGAACGACCTCGTAACTCGGTTCTTCGATGGCCATGGCCACAGCATGCACGGTCGCGAGGCTCAACGCGATCAACCACGTCCACATCTCGGAGGCTCCGACGGTTGGATGGATGTCCCGGACGGCGGGCCGCACGCGCGCGGTACAGCCGCGCGTCGCCGCCGCGAACGACCGAGGATCGCACAGACCGGCCGCGCACCCCGTTCGCGGTCCCAAGGCGCGCCACCCGCACCCGCCGACCGCGGCCCCGCCGGCTGCGGCATCATCTGCGCCGATGGCCGAACCCCTCACGGCACAGTACGGGCCCGAGATCCCGCGGCGGATCGCCGCGATGATCGAGCGCGTCCACCCCACCTTCGCGTCGCGTGCGTTCGTCGCGCAGGCGCTGCGCGGCTACGAGACGCTCGGGCTGCTGCCGCGCGCGCGCCAGGTGGCCCGCGCGCTCGCCGATCACCTGCCGCGCGACTACCCGGCCGCACTGGAGGTCGTGCTGCGTTCGCTCGGCCCACCGGCGTCGGTGACGAGCGGCGGCGGCATGGCGGCGTTCGTCTACCTGCCTCACGTCTACTGGGTGGCCGAGCACGGCCTGGACCACCTGGACGATTCGGTGCGCGCCATGCACGCGATCACCCAGCGCTTCTCCTTCGAGTTCGGCCTGCGGCCGTTCGTCGAACGTCACCCGCGCGCGATGCTCGCCGTGCTCTCGCGCTGGTGCGACGATCCGAGCCCGCACGTTCGACGCCTGGTGTCCGAGGGGCTGCGGCCGCGGCTGCCGTGGGCGACGCGGCTGAGGGTGTTCGAGCGCGACCCGCGCCCGGTGATCTCGCTGCTCGAGCGATTGCGCGATGACCCGGACGAGGTCGTGCGCCGCTCGGTGGCCAACCACCTGAACGATCTCGGCCGCGCGGACCCGGCGTTGCTGGTCGAGGTCTGCTCGCGCTGGGCGCAGGACGCGCCGGCCGCTCGCGTTCGGCTGATCCGGCACGCGCTGCGCACGCTAATCGCGCGCGGCGACCCGCACGCGCTCACGGTGCTGGGCTACGGCGCGCGCCCGAGAATCGAGCTGCGGGATGCGTCGGTCTTGCCGGCACGTGCACCGATCGGCGACGCGGTGCGCGTCTCCTTCGAGCTGGCCAGCACGGCGCGGCGCACCCAGCGGGTGCTGGTCGACCTGCGGGTGACCTACGCGGGCCGCCGGGCGGGCTTGGAGCGAACGAAGGTCTTCAAGCTCGACGCGGGCGAGCTGCGTCCGGGCGAGACGATGGCGTTCTCGCGGCGTCTGTCGCTGCGGCAGATGTCGACGCGCACGCACCACCCCGGCACCCACCGGGTCGAGACGCTGGTCAACGGGGTGCCTCACCCGATCGGCACCTTCGAGGTCGTGCGCTGAGGGCCCGAGAGGCACGGCGACGAGCCTTCGGAGGGGACAACCGCAGCAACGTACCCGGCGTCGGCAAGGCCACCCCGCTGCGCCCCGCCGCGACGTGGCCGGCGACCGCCTCCGGTATCCTCGCCTCGCGCAGGGCGGTCCGAGCAGCGTCCGCCCCCGGAATGGAGGGAGCGCTCCGATGAAGGCGTTCGTCGTCTGCTGGCATCCCGAGCCCAGGAGCTTCAACCACGCGATGTTCGTCGCGGCCCGACGGGCCCTCGAGCGCAGCGGCTGGCAGGTGACGGCGTCCGACCTGCACGCGATGGCGTTCGATCCGGTGTCGAGCCGCGCCAACTTCCGCAGCGTCAAGGATCCTGAGTACCTGAAGCCGCAGGTCGAGGAGCAGCACGCCACCGCGGTCGATGGTTTCGCGGCCGACATCGAGGCCGAGCTTCGCAAGCTCGAGGCCTGCGACCTGATGGTCTGGCAGTTCCCGCTCTGGTGGTTCGGCCTGCCCGCCGTGCTCAAGGGTTGGGTGGATCGGGTCTTCGTGATGGGGCGCGTCTACGGCGGCGGTCGCGTCTACGAGCGCGGCGTGTTCGCGGGCAAGCGGGCGATGCTGTCGCTCACGACCGGGGGTCCGGCCGACGCCTTCCGCCGCGACGGCTTCAACGGCGACATCGACGGCATCCTGCGACCCATCCATCGCGGCATGCTCGAGTTCGTCGGCTTCGACGTGATGGCGCCGCACGTCGTCTACGGTCCGGCGCGGATGAACGACGCGCAGCGCCGCGCCGAACTCGAGCGCTTCGAGCGCCGACTGTCGACCCTCGGCGACGAGACGCCGATCGACGTGGGCGCGTACTAGGCCGGTGCGACGCCGCCGTCCCCTTCAGTGTCTCGGCGCGATCGTCGCGCTGCTCGCGCTGTCGGCGCAGACGGCGCCGCCTGCGGCATCCGCGGCCCCCGGCGCCATCCGCGCGCCCGCGATCGCGCCGAGCACGGTCGAGCAGACTCTGGCCGGTCGCGCGGTCGCGGTGGACGTCTACCGCCCGGTCGGCCCACCGCGCGGCGCGGTGATCCTGTCGCACGGCTTCACGCGCAGCCGCACCACGCTCGGCGGGCACGCGACCGCGATCGCCGAAGCCGGTGCACTCGCGCTCACGCCCGACCTGCCCACCACCTTCGATTTCCGGCGCAACGCGCAGGGGCTCGCCCAGCTGGTCGAGCGCCTGCGGGCCGGCGGCACGTTCGGTGCGCCGGTGCAGCGGGTGGTGCTGGTGGGTTTCTCCGCCGGCGGGCTGTCGAGCCTGCTCGCGGCGGGCACGCCCGGGGTGGTGGGCTACGTCGGGCTGGACCCGTTCGACCGCGAGACGCGCGAGAACGGCGGCGCGCTCGGTCGCGACTTCGCGCCCCGGCTGCGCACCGAGGCGATCCTGGTGCGCGCGCCGCCCTCGCGCTGCAACGCGCACGCAGTGGCCGCCCCCTGGGGCAGGCTGCTGCCGGCGCTGGTTCAGGACCAGGTGATCGACGCGGCGTCGCACTGCGACTTCGAGTCGCCCACGGACTGGATGTGCCGGCTGGCCTGCGGAGCGACCGACGCGCAGCGCCAGGCGGCCGTGCGGGCCGCACTGATGGCGGCGATCGCGCGCTGGCTGCCGTGATCACGCGGCGCGATGCCCTGCGTCGATCGCTCGGCGATCGACCGATCGTGCGAGCGCCCTCGAACGGGGCGAGGTCGTCGGGTTCGCGGGCAGGCGATCGGGCATTCGCGCCCCGCGCCCGATGTGGCAGAGTGCATCGATCAGGAGACCCTCACGCCCGCACTCGCTCGGGCGGCGCGCCTCGCCGACGCCTCGACCCGTTCCGCCCATGACCCCCGATCCCTCGTTGCGCCGGATCGACCTCGACGGCCTGCAGATCTTCGATGCCGTGATGCGCGAGCGTCATGTCACGCGCGCCGCGGAGCGGCTGTCGCTCAGCCAGTCGGCAGTGAGTCACGCGCTGGCGCGGCTTCGCGTGATCCTCGGTGACCCGCTGTTCGTCCGGACGGGGGGGGGTGTCCGGCCGACCCGTCGGGCCGAGCAGCTCTGGAGCGAAGTGCAGGAACCGCTGCGATCGCTGCGGCGCGCGCTCGTGCCCAGCGGTTTCGACCCGGCCACCGCGGAATTCGAGGTGTCGATCGCCGTGAACGACATGATCACGCAGCACGTGCTGACCCCCTGGTACGCCCGGCTGCGCGTCCGGGCTCCCGGACTCGGCATGAGCCTCGTGATGCGCACCTACGGCGACACCGAGGCACGGCTGGAGGCGGGCACCCTGGACTTCGGGCTCGGCCTGTTCGCGTCGATCCCGCGTTCGACGCGCCGCCGGGAGGTCTGGTCGGACCGCTACGTGTGCGCGTTTCGCAGCGACCATCCGCTCGCCCGCCGGCCGCTCACGCTCGAGGCGTTCGAGTCCGCCGCACACGTCCGCGTCTCGCCGAGCGGCGAGCTCTTCAGCTTCGCGGACGTCGGCCTGCGGCTGGCCGGGGTGCAGCGCCGCGTGGCGCTGGTGGTCAGCCACTTCACCGGCGTGCCGACGATCCTGCAGCAGACCGACCTGATCGCACTGATGCCGCGCTTCTTCGCGCAGGCGGTGGCACGGACGCACCGCCTGTCCGTGCGAGAGCTGCCGTTTCCGGCCGACCCGGTCAGGTACGAGCTCGTCTGGCATGAGCGGGCGGAACGCTCGCCCGCATTGGTCTGGATCCGCGACGAGCTGCTGCGCGACGCGCGGCCGCGCAGCATGCGCGCGTCGTCCGCGGCCGATCATGAGCGAGATTCATGAGGCCGCTGGAATCTCTGCATTTCCTCCGCCGAGGCGACGCGTTGGACACTGTCCGGCGGGGAGACCGTCGCCGTCGACGACATGGCCAACGATTCCGACCACAAGACCGCAGCCAGCGGGCTCCCGCTGTACCGTTCGTCGTTCGACTTCGACCGACTGATCGTCGAATTCCCGCTGCCCGACGTCTTCGAGCGGACGGTCTGGCGCTGGCCGCCCGAGCGGATCCGCGCACTGCAGGAACGGCGGTTCCTTCAGGTGGTGGAGGCGGGATGGAGTAACCGGTTCTACCGTGACCGGTGGACTCGCGCCGGGCTGTCACCCGACGACGTGCGCGGCCTGGACGACATCGTCAGACTGCCCACCTACACCTCCGACGACGTGAAGGACAGCCTGGAGGCGCGGCCGCCGTTCGGCGACTTCCACGGCCTGGACCTGTCCGATCTGCCGTCCGCGGGGCCGCTGAAGATGCAGACCAGCGGCGGCACCACCGGCATCCCGCGTCCGACGCTGTTCGACGGCTGGGCCTGGGAGGCGCAGGCGATCCTCGCCGCACGTGCGCTCTACATCCAGGGCGCCCGGCCGGGTGACGTGATGCAGATCCCGATGACCTGCTCGCTCGCCAACGCGGGCTGGCTGTCCTACAAGGCCTGCCACGACTTTCTTGGGATCTTGCCGCTGACCACCGGCAGCGGCGTGGTCACGTCGTCGCGACAGCAGCTGGAGATCGCACGCCGGTTCGGGACCACGATGTGGCAGTGCTTCCCAGAGTACCTGCTTCGCCTGGCCCAGGTCGGCCGGGAGGAGCTGAACCTCGACGTCCGCGACCTCGGGACGCGGTTCCTGCGCACCTACCTCGGCCCCGACACCGAGGGCAGCCTGCGCCGCGAACTCGAGGAGCGCTGGGGGTGTCCGGTGTTCGACGCCTACGGCACGAACGAGATCTCGGCGGCGGCCTTCGAGTGCCCCGAGCACAGCGGGCTGCACCTGATGGAGGACGCGGTCTACGTTGAGGTGCTGGACGTCGAGACCGGCGAGCCGGTCGCACCCGGGGAGCGCGGCAACCTCGTCGTTACGGCCTTCTTCCGAAGGCTGCCGCCGATCATCCGCTACAACCTGCGCGACCTCGGGCGCGTGATCGCCCACGAGCGCTGCGCATGCGGCAGCCACTTCCGCAGGATGGACCACTTCCTCGGGCGCAGCGACGCGATGGTCAAGCTGCGCGGCGTCAACGTCTATCCGATGGCGTGCCTGCCCGCGGTACGCAGCGACCCGCGGACCACCGGCGAATGGGTGTGCGTCGTCGATCGCGTCGAGGTCGACGGGGCACCGCGCGACGAGATGGATGTCCGGGTTGAAGTCCGCCGCGACGCGGCGTCGCGCGACGGGCTGCGCGCGATCCTGGAGCGGCGCCTGAAGGACGACCTCGGCGTCGTCGTGAACGTGACCCTGGTCGACGAAGGCGCGCTGGTCGATCTGGCGAACTCGCAGGGCCGCGAGGGGAAGCCGCGACGGATCGTCGACCGCCGCCCCGCCTTCCAAAGGAGCGCCCTCACATGAAGTTCTTCGACTGCCACTCGCACTGGGCCACCGAGAAGGGCCACATCTTCCGCACCCCCGAGGAGCTCGCCCGCCAGGAACGGATCTGGCGCACGAAGGGCCGCTACTGGAGCGAGGAGGAGATGATCCGCACGATGCGCGACAACCATGCGCGGGTGATCCTGGATCTCGCGTGGACGCGCAACCTGCCGATCGAGCGCATCCGCGAGTACCACGACTACGCGTTCGAGATCACCCGGCGCAACCGTGATGTGATCTTCGGACACTGGCTGCTCTTCGATCCTCGCCGCAGGGACGAGTCGCTGGACGAGTATCGCCGTGCGAAGCAGGCCGACGGCGGGTTCATCGGTTTCTCGATCTCCGGGTCGAGCACCGGCGTGCCGGCGAGCGACCCGCTCTGGTTCCCGTTCTATGAGCTCGCGATCGAGACCAGGACGCCGGTGATCATGATGGTCGGACTCACGGGCATCGGGCAAGGCACGCGCGGCGGCTACGGCATGGTGCTCGACCACAACCACCCGCGCCATGTCGACTTCGTCGCCGCGCGCTATCCCGATCTCGACATCCTCGCCGCTCGCCCGGCGTACCCGTGGCAGGACGAGATGATCGCCGTGCTGCTGCACAAGGCCAACGTCGCGTACGAACTTCACGGCTGGGGCCCGAAGCGGCTGCCCGAGTCGCTGCGCAAAGAGATCGCGACGCGCCTGCGCGACCGGGTGATGATCGGATGCGACTTCCCGGTGCTCGAGTACCCGAAGGTCCGGGAGGACTGGGCCTCACTCGGCTTCGCGCCCGAGGTCCTCGCGAACGTGATGCATCGGAACGCCGAACGCTACTTCAACGCGGAGTGAGACCACCGATGAGACCGCTGCCCAGACCCGGGCGTCGCGCGCTCCTGGCTGCCGCCGGAGCGCTCGCGCTTCCGCTCGCGCACGCCCAGGCCTACCCGTCACGGCCCGTGCGCGTGATCGTGCCCTTTGGCGTGGGCGGAAACACCGACGCCGCCGCGCGTCTGCTCGGCGCGAAGCTCGCCGAACGCTGGCGCCAGCAGGTCGTGGTCGAGAACCGGACCGGGGCTGAGGGGAACATCGGTACCGAAGCCGCCGTGCGGTCACCACCGGACGGCTACACGCTGTACTTCGGCACCAACACGCTGAGCATCAACCGCGTGATGGCGCCGAGCCTGGCCTTCGATCCGCTGAAGGACCTGGAGCCGATCGCGCTGATCGGCACCACCGAATTCGTGCTGGGCGTGCATCCCGACGTGCCGGTGACCACGACCGCCGAGCTGATCCAATACGCGCGCGCGAATCCCGAGAAGCTGCGCTACGGTGCGACGTCCTTCCAGGGCGTGTTCGCGATGGAGCAGTTCAACGCGCAGGCGGGCACGCGGATCGAGCGCGTGCAATACCGCGCCATGTCGAACGTGCAGGTCGATCTGCTCGCCGGCCGCATCGAGGTGTTCCTGACCACGCCTGCGTCGGTCGCGCAGTTCATCCACTCCGGACGGCTTCGTGCGCTCGGGGTGACCTCGGATCGGCCGTTACCCGGGCTGCCGGACGTCAAGCCCATCGGTGCCGCCTTGCCGAACCTCAAGGTCGCGACCTGGTACGGGATGTACGCACCGCTCAAGACGCCCCCGGACGCGCTCATGAGAGTGAGCGCCGACCTCGCGTGGGCGATCGAGCAGCCGGACGTCCTGTCCGGACTCGAGAAGGTGGGCGTAATCGCCCGCTTCGGCAACGCGGACGCCCTTCGTGCCGTGATGACCAAGGACGTGGAGACCGTCGAGGAACTCGTCCGCCGCGGCGTGATGAAGCCGGGGAGCTGAGCGCTGTGGTCGAGCGCGCCGGCGCGCGGCGCCGCGTGCTCGAGGCGACGCTGGGCGCCTGCGATGCGTCCGCGCTGAGTTTGCCGACGCGGTTGTCCGCGCAAACATGCCGAAACTCCAGCTCGCCGACGAGCATACGACCGCGTACTCGCTCGACTCAAGCTGCGGAAGAACGCGCCCGCCCGCCGAAGTCCGAAGGTCTGCGCCCGTGTCCGCGGAGACGCCTATCCGGTTGGTTTCGGTGATTCCAACAACCAGCCCGTTGGCGACCTTCAGCGGGCAGTCGCGCACCCGGAGCGGGATGCGGTAGACATCCTAGACTGCCTCCAGGGGGGGGCGTGCCGTGGATCGCCATCGGACGCCAGGTGCGCCGCGAGAGGCCGTTCTCGCAGTGGCCGATGGCCGCTCGCGGGTGCTGCTGCGGCTTCGAGAGGGCGAGCCGTCCCGTGGGCGGTGGACGCTGCCCGGCGGGGTGCTGGTGGGGCCCGAGGCGCTGCGGGCGCGCTCGAGCAGCGGCCGGGCCCGCAGGCCGGCGACGAGATCGCCTGGTTGCTGCCGAGACAGTGCATCGGCGCCGCCAAGTTGCCTGTCTCGTGTCGTCGACCGCGCCGATGCGAGGCGGCGCGTGCTGCGCCCAAGAAGGCGTTCAAAGCCGAGTTCGTCGATTGGATCGGCGCCCAGAACGCCCGATTCGAGTCCCACGGCCTGCCAGGCGCCGAGCTTCGACCCTGGTGAACGGCGGATGGCACGGTACGACGTCTTCACCAACCCCAGCCGCAGCCGTCGACGAGCCGAGCATCAGCCGACGCTCGGCCGGCGACACGCCGCGCTCGGGTCGATCGCTCGGCGACGTCTGCTGTGCCGATGCGTGCCGGTGTACGCTCGACGCCGTCGATGGCCACTGCGCCCGGAGTCCGCATGTCCGACCTGCCGCGTACGGTCCGCATCAACGAGGAAGGCCCCCGGGAGGGGTTTCAGTTCGAGAAGGGGCCGATCCCCACGGCGCGCAAGATCGAGCTGATCGAGGCGCTGTCGGTCACCGGGCTGAAGCAGATCCAGGTGGTCAGCTTCGTGCCGCCGCAGAACGTGCCGGGCATGGCGGACGCGGACGACGTGGTGGCGGGGCTCTCGCGCCGACCGGGCGTGGACTACACCGCGCTGTGGCTCAACGAGAAGGGCCTGCAGCGCGCGATCGGCCACGACGTGCTGCGCGTCATCGGCTCGATCGGGCTGTGCTGCTCGGCGGCGTTCCTCGCGCGCAACCAGAGGCGCACGATGGACGGCAACCTCGAGGCGCAGCGCGCGATGCTCACGCGCTGTCGCGAGCTGGGCGTGCCGGTGACCCGCGGCGCACTGATGGCGGCCTTCGGCTGCAACTTCGAGGGGGACGTCGCGCCGGCGCGGGTGGTCGAGCAGATCGGGCAGCTGCTCGAGCTGGCCGAGGACGCGGGCGAGCGGCTGGAGTTCGTGTCGCTGGCCGATACCATGGCCTGGGCGACGCCGGGGTCGATCCGGCGGGTGGTGGGCGCGGTGCGCGAGCGGTTCCCGACGTTGCGGCTGAGCCTGCACCTGCACGACACGCGCGGCATGGGCATCGCGAACGCGTTCGCCGGCCTGCAGATGGGCGTGGACCTGTACGACGCTGCGGTCGCCGGACTGGGCGGCTGTCCGTTCGCCGCGCATCGGGGCGCGGCCGGCAACGTCTGCACCGAGGACCTGGTCCTGATGTGCGAGGAGTTGGGCATCGACACCGGAATCGACCTCGAGCGGCTGATCGAGGCCGCGCAGCTCGCCGAGTCGGTGGTCGGCCATCCGCTGCCGGGCTCGGTCAAGACCGGCGGCAGCCTGCGCGCGCTGCGCACGCGGCTGCGCGCGGGCGCCTGAGCCGCCGGTGCCACAGCGGGCATACGAGGCGCGCGCACTCGGCGTGCACTCGGCGACGCCCACGATGACGGCGGCGCGGCCGGCCCCCGACGCGGTGCTGCTGCCGGTGGGTTTCGACCCGTACCGGCGCTTCTCGCGGCGCTTCGAGGAGGCGGTGCGCTCGATCGCGCCGCAGGTCCAGGACGTGGGCATCGACGGGGTCCACGCGCAGGTCTCGTCGATCGACGGCGACGCCGCGGCCAAGCTGCTCGCCAAGCTCGCCTCGGACATGAACACGCCCGACGGCGTCACCGTGCTGACGATGGCGGATGGACCCACGCGGATCCGGCCGATGCCGGCCCGCAAGGTCAACGACATCGGCTGCAAGGTCACCGCCCGGCTCGCCTCGCTCGGCATCGACACCGTTGGGCAGATCGCAGCCCGCGACCCCGCGTGACGGGTCGAGTCATTCGGGCGCAGCTACGGCGCGTGGCTGCACCGGGTCGCGCACGGCCGCGCCGACCGCCCGCTCGAGACGAGCCGCGAGCCGGTCTCGATGCGCCGCGCCGCGGGCCAACGCATCCGGCGGATCGACCTCGAGCGGCCGCTGCGGCTGCTCGGCGTGCAGGCGAGCCGGCTGCAGCACCCCGGGGCCGCACCGCACGTGCCGGCCGTGCAGGTCGCGCTGGGGCTGCAGCAGCGCACGCCTGCCGCGTGCGGCACTCGGCGGAGCCGAGGGGATCCGAGCCGCTTCGGCGCGCCGAGCAGCAGCGCGGCGAGCGCGACGCCGCGCAGCCATTCGCTCCGCTGCGCCCTGGCGGACCGTTTCCCCGAGCGGCGCGACGCAGGTCAGCAGGCATCGCGTGCGGACGGCAGCGATCATCGCAACCTCGCGCGGCAGGATGCGCTCGCCCGAGCCGATCCGCCCGCCGCAGCGTTGACCTCGGTCGGACCCGCCCGCGATGCGGGCAGGCGGTGGCGGCGAGCGCCGCCTCAGCCGCCGACCCGCCCTCCCCCCACGTTGACCCAGAGCACCTCGGCGTCCCGGCGGCCCACGTTGCTGAACTGGTGCGGCCGATGGCTCATGAAGCGAAAGCTGTCCCCGGGGCGCAGCAGGAAGGTGCGGCCGTCGATCGTGAGCGAGACCTCGCCGCGAAGCACGTACCCTGCCTCCTCGCCGTCGTGGCTGTAAGGTTCGTCGCCGCTGGTGCCTCCGACCGCGATATGCATCACGTAGAACGCGATCGAGCCCTCGTTCGGCGGGGCGAGCACGCGCTTGATCACCCCCTGGCCGCGAAACGGAATCAGGGTTGCGTTCGCGCGCCGCCGCACCGGCGCATCGGGCCGACCGCCCGAGGGCTCGGCCAGCAGATCGAGAAAGCCCACTCCCAGCGCCTCGGCCAGCTGCGCCAGCTCGCGCACCGTCGGCGATGACAGCCCGCGCTCGATCTGACTCAGGTATCCGATCGAGCGCCCGGTGATCGCAGCCACCTCGCTCAGCGGCAGGCGCCGCACCTTGCGCAGCGCACGGATGCGGGCACCGAGCCCGAGGTCGTGCGACGCCCCGTCTTCGTCGCCCGGCGGGCCGGCCGCAGCCGACCGCACCGACGCGCCGCGGGTGGAACTCACGGCCGCCCGGGTTCGCCGCCGACCGCCGTTTTGCGTCTCCATGAAGGATTCTTGCACAACCGTGAAAACCAGCCCACACTCCTTGCGCCGTCCGCGTGCCCGCAGACGCCCCGCCGCACTGGCGTCAACTCATTGAGTCCATCGACCGTGAAGCACCCGTTCGCGCCGCACCGATGAGAGCCGGCATCGAGATCGGAGGCACGTTCACCGACCTCGTGCTCGAGGACGATCGGGGCCGCATCCACACGCACAAGGTGTCCTCGACGCCGGACGATCCCAGTCGCGGCGCGGTGACCGGTCTGCTGGAGATCCTCGAGCAGGCGGGGATCGGCATCGCCGCGATCGACGAACTGTTCCACGGCTCGACGATCGCCACCAACACGCTGCTCGAGCGCAAGGGCGCCCGGACCGCGTTGCTGACCACGTCCGGCTTCGAGGACGTGCTGATGATCGGACGCCAGGACAAGACCCGCGTCTACGATCTCTTCTATCGCAAGCCCGAGCCGCTGATCCCGCGCGAACTCGTGATCGGCGTGCGCGAGCGCATGGGGGCCGACGGCACCCCGGTACTCGCGCTGACCGACGCCGAGGTCGCGCGGTGCGTGGACCAGGTGCTCGGCATCGACGGCCTGGAGTCGGTGGCGATCAGTCTGCTGCACGCCTACCGGGTTCCGGACCACGAACGGGCGCTCGAGGCCTCACTGACCACGCGCGCGCCGCACCTGGCGGTGGCGACGTCCTCGTCGATCGCGCCCGAGTTCCGCGAATACGAACGCACCAGCACGGTGGCGATCGCGGCCTACGTGATGCCGCGGGTGTCGCGCTATCTGTCTCGGCTCGAGCACGAGCTCGCGGCACGGGGCTTCCGCGGGCGGCTGCTGATCATGCAGTCCAACGGAGGCGTGGTGCCTGCGCTCCGGGCCGCGCAGAATCCGGCGAAGATGTTCCTGTCGGGTCCGGCCGCTGGCGTCACCGGGGTCACCAGCGTGCTCGCAACCCTGGGCGTGCGCGATGCGCTGACGATCGACATCGGCGGCACCTCCTGCGACGCCTGCGTGATCAGCGACGGACGGGCGCAGCACACGCAGCGCGGCTACGCCGAGTACCGGATCGACGGGCTGCCGATCAGCCTGATGATGACCGATATCGCGACGCTGGGCGCCGGCGGCGGCAGCATCGCCCGTCAGGATCCGGGCGGGGCGCTGCAGGTCGGCCCGCAGAGCGCGGGCGCGGCCCCCGGACCGGCGTGCTACGGCAAGGGCGGCACCGCGTTCACGGTCTCGGACGCACTGCTGCTGCTCGGCATGATCGACGCCGACGGATTCATCGGCGGGCGCATGAGGCTGCAGCGCGGGCTCGCGCACGCCGCGGCCGACCCGCTCGCCCGGCGCCTGGGCATGACCCCGCTCGCGCTGGCCGACGCGGTCGTGCGGATCACCGTCGGCAACATCGCGCGGGCGCTGCGCCTGGTCACCGTGCGGCGCGGCTACGACCCGCGCACGTTCGCTCTGTTCGCCTACGGAGGGGCAGGGCCGGTCATGGCCGCGGCGATCGCCGCCGAGATGGACATCGACACGGTGATCGTGCCGCCGGCGCCGGGCATCTTCTCGGCGTTCGGGCTCTCGGTGGCCGACACCCGGATCGACTACGTTCGCTCGATGCCCGGCACTCCCGCCCAGCCCGACGCCCAGCCGCTGGTCGACGCCGCGTTCGCGTCGATGTCGGCCCAGGCGCTCAAGGAGATGGCCGACTTCGGCATCGCCGCCTCGCAGGTGGTGCTTAGCCATTCGGTCGACGCCCGCTACGTGGGGCAGGGCTACGAGCTCGCGCTCGCGGTCGATCCAGCGGCGATCGCGAGCCGCGGTCTCGAGGTGGTGGCGACCGGGTTCCACGCCGCGCACGCCGCGCGGTACGGTCACGACTTCCCCGAGCAGGGTGTCGAGATCGTCGGCTGCCGAACCGTCGCGCGCTTCCCGAGACCGCCGACCGTGCGGCAGTTCGACACCGGCGCGTCCACCCCCGCGCGCGAGGTCGAGATCGTCTTCGGGGGCACGCCCGAGCGCGCGCGTCTGGTGTCGCGCGGCGCGCTCGCCCCAGGCGAACGCATCGCCGGGCCAGCACTGGTCGCAGAAGCGTCCAGTGCGACCGTGGTACCGCCCGGATGGTCGGCCACCGCGACCCCCCAGGGCACGCTGACACTGCATCGGGAGACACGGTGATGCGAGCGAGCGACGCGCCGGTGACGGCGATCGACCCGATCACGCTGGGAATCCTCGGCAACAATTTCCTCGCGATCGCGCTGGAGATGGGCACGGTGCTGCTCACCTCGGCCTACTCGTCGATCGTGCGCGAGGCCAAGGACATGTCGACCTGCGTGCTCGACGCCGAGGGACGACTGGTGTCGCAGGCGCCGATGATCCCCACCCACATGAACTCGATGGCCCTGGCCTTCGCGCGGATCCGGTCGCTGTACGACGTCGCCGCCACCGGGCCGGACGACGCGTACGTGATGAACAACCCGTACGAGATGGGTCAGCACCTGAACGACATCATCCTGTTCGTCCCAGCGTTCCGCGACGCTCGGCTGATCGGCTTCGCCGGCTCGGTATGCCACCACGTCGACATCGGCGGCGGCGCGCCGGCCTCCAATGCCAACGCCCGCGAGATCTACCAGGAAGGCTTCGTCATCCCCGCGGTCAAGGCTTCGGTCAGCCGCGACCTGAAGGGCGGTCTGCTGTCGAAGATCCTCGGGGCGAACGTGCGTTCGCCCGACAAGGTGGTCGGCGACTTCCACGCCCAGCTGTTCGCCGCCCAGCGGGGCGCGGAACTGCTGTCGGCAATGGTCGGGCGCTATGGCCACGACACGGTCACCGCGTGCATGCGCGAGGTGCAGAACCACTCCGAGCGCGTGATGCGCGAGGGCCTGAGCGCGATCCCCGACGGCGTCTACGAAGGCGAGGACTTCACCGACTCCCAGGATCCGAATCGACCCCCGGTGCGAATCCACGTCCGGGTGACGGTGGCGGGGGACACCGCGCACGTGGACCTGTCGGGCAGCGACGACCAGGTGCCGTATCCGATCAACGCTCCGGTCGCCTCGGTGTACTCGTCGGTGTTCTCGTTCTTCGTGTCGATGATCGGCGAGGAGACCCCGGTCAACGACGGCAGCTACCGGCCGATCGGCGTCACCGTGCGGCCGGGCTCGATCTGCAACCCGCATTTTCCAGCGCCGGTGCGCTCGCGAATGGCGGTCTGCTACCGGGTGTTCACCGCCCTCAAGCGTGCCTTCGGCGCGCAGCTGCCGCACCTCGTGTCGGCCTGCGGCGCGGATGCGACCAACTCGATCGCCTTCGGTCACCGACGCCCGGGCGGCTACGACGTGTACCACGAGGTGTTCGGCGGCGGCACGGGCGCGTCGGCGCGCGGCGACGGCGAGGACTGCCTCGCCCAGGGCATGTCCAACACTGCGAACACGCCGGTCGAGTCGCTGGAGACCGAGTTCGCCTTCGTGCGGGTGCGCGAGTACGGACTCGCACAGGGCTCCGGCGGCCACGGGCGCCACCGGGGCGGGCTCGGCATGCGCAAGGTCTACGAGATCCTCGCCGACGGCGTGACCCTGTCGACCGCCGGCGACCGCCATTCGACCCGCCCATGGGGACTGGACGGCGGCCTGGAGGGGTCGCACTCGTCGTATCGGATCGAGCGCGGTGGCCAGGTGATCGAGGTCGCGGCGCTCTCCACGCTGCCGCTGCAGCGCGGCGACCGCGTGGTGTGCGAGACCTCCGGCGGCGGCGGCTACGGCGACTGCTCGCAGCGGCCCGCCGAGAAGGTCCGCGAAGACCTACGGCTCGGGCGGATCACGGCCTCCGACGCCGCGTGCCACTACGGCTTGTCCAACGACCCGACGCCATCCCGCAGCGGAGCACAGTCATGAAGTCGATCCGAAGCATCCTCGCCACCGCGGCGATTGCACTGGCCTCGGCCCTGCCCGCCGCCGCGCAGGACCTGGTCGTCGCCGCGGTCTCCGGGCCGCGCGGCGTCGACGGCGACGTCTGGGTCCCGGGCTCGATCGAGTCGGTGGTCAACGTCTACGAGAGCCTGGTGCGACTGGGCCGGGTCCGCGGTCCGGACGGCCAGATGCAGATCGATCCGACCAAGGTCGAGCCACACCTCGCGCAGTCGTGGAAAACCTCGCCGGACGGCCGGGAATGGACGTTCACGCTGCGCCCCGGCGTGCGCAGCTTCGTCGGCAACGAACTGACCGCCGCCGACGTGGTCTTCGGCTGGCAGAAGAGCATGTCGCAGAAGCGCACGGGTCGCTTCATCAGCGAAGCCTCGCGGATCACCAACGTCGAGGCCCTGTCGCGCTACGAGGTGAAGTACACGCTGTCGGAACCGAACAACCTGTTCCTGCGCGCGCTCACCCACTACACGCCGATGATCATCGACTCCCGCGAAGCGCTGAAGAACGCCTCGCCGGAGGACCCGTTCGCCACCCGCTGGCTGGGCTCGAACACCGCCGGCTTCGGCGCCTACCACCTGTCGCAGAACCGCGCGGGCGAGGGCGCGGTGTTCGTCGCCAACCCGAACTATTTCGGCGGCAAGCTCGCGATCCAGCGGGTGATCTATCGCGAGATTCCCTCCGGGGCGAGCCGCATGAGTCTGCTGCAGGGCGGGCAGGTCCAGATCGCCGAGGAACTGTCGCACTCGCAGCTGAGGAGTCTGCAGAGCGACACCCGACTCAAGATCGGCAGGCACCCCGGCACCGGTAGCGCAACCGTCCGAATGAACCCCCGGATCAAGCCGTTCGATGACCTGCGCGTGCGCCAGGCGGTGCTGTACGCGACCGACTTCGACGCGATCAACAAGGCGGTCTTCGAAGGCCTGGGCGAGCGCTCGCGCTCGATCCTGCCACCGTCGATCCCGGGCTATGTGAAGGCCTACACCTACGAGCACGATCCGGGCCGCGCCAAGCGGCTGCTCGCCGAGGCGGGCCATCCGGACGGAGTGGACGTGACGCTGGAGTACACCGGCGTGTTCTGGTGGGAGGAACCACTCGTACTCCAACTGCGCAGCCAACTCGCGCAGGCCGGCATCCGGGTCACGCCCTCGAAACTGCCCAACACGGTGTTCGCCGCGCGCGGCGCAATCGGCAAGCGAGACCTCGCGTTTGCGACGCACCTGGCGAACACCTTCGTGCTCGACGCCGGCTACGCGCTGTTCCTGTCGTCGCACTCGCGCGGCTCGTCGAACCGCAACGATTACCATACCCCGGAGCTGGACGCGCTGATCGAGACAGCGATCATCGAGCGCGACCCCGCCAAGGCGCGGGCTGCGGTGGAGCGCGCGCAGCGCATCCACGCAGCCGACGCGACCTTCGTCGACATCGCGTTCCCGGGGACCTTCGTCGCGATGAACGCGTGCGTCAACGGTTGGATGTGGTACCCGACCAACCGGATCGTCTGGCGGGACCTGAGCTGCAAGCGATGAGCCCGGGGGCCGCGACGCGCCCGCCAAGCGGCTGACACTGCCGTGGCGATCCGATCGGGGCTGCTGCGCATGGTGCTGCGCAGGCTGGTCGTCGGCCTGCCCGCGGTGCTGGGCGTCGTGCTGGTCACCTTCGTAATGGTCCGGCTCTCGGGCGAGTCGCCGGTGCACCTGCTCGCCGGGCCGAACGCCAGCCCGCTGGAGATCGCCACCGTCACTAGAGCGCTCGGGCTGGACCGCTCGCTGCCCGAGCAGCTCGCGATCTACGTCGGACGGCTGCTGCAGGGCGACCTGGGGGTGTCCTGGCTGTCGGGTCAGCCGGTGCTCACCGAGCTGCGCGACCGGCTGCCGGCGACGCTCGAGCTGGTCACGCTGGCGATGCTGCTGGGGGGCGGGCTCGGCGTCTGGATCGGCTGTCGGGCCGCGTTCCGGCCGGGCAGCGCGTTCGATCACCTGGTGCAGGCTGCGGCGACCGTCACGTTCTCGATCCCGATCTATGTGGTCGGGCTGCTGGCGATCCTGATCTTCTTCGTCGCCCTGGGCATCGCGCCGGCACCGATGGGGCGCCTGTCGATGGCGGTGCTCGCACCGCCGCGCGTCACCGGCAGCCTGCTGTTGGACAGCGTGCTGGCCGGCGACCTCGCGGCGCTCGGCTCGGCCGCGGCGCAGCTCGTGCTGCCGGTGGGCTGCTTCGCGCTGATCGTCGCCGGGCCCACGGTCAAGCACGTGCGCGCGGTCGTGGCCGATGCGCTCGCCAGCGAGTACGTCGCCTACGCGCGCGCCTGCGGCCTGCCCGACGCCCTGGTGCGCCGGATCGCGCTGCGCAACGCGATGGTGCCCATTGCCACGTTCCTCGGCCTGGAGTTCGCGCACCTGTTTGCCGCGTCCTCGCTGATCGAGCTCACGTTCGCCTGGGGCGGCGTCGGCCAGTACGGTCTGAACGCGATCCTGCAGGGCGACTTTGCGGCGGTCCAGGGCTATGTGCTGCTGCTGGCGGTCGCGTCGCTGCTCGTGTTCTTCGTGGTCGACCTGTTCGTGTGGCTGGTCGAACCCCGGGCGAAGACCGCATGAGGCTCGGGCAGTGGGTACGGAGCGAACCGGGCACCGCGTTCGGCGCGATGCTGATCGGCACCTTCGCACTGATGGCCGCGTTCGCCCCGCTGATTGCGCCCTACGACCCAACGCAGGCGCGCCCGGACGCGGTGCTGCTCGCGCCGAGCGCCCGGCACTGGTTCGGCACCGACCCCAACGGCATGGACGTCTTCAGCCGCCTCGTGTACGGCAGCCGCTACGCGTTCGGGGTGGCGCTGCCGGCGCTCTCGCTGATGCTCGCGGTGGGGCTGCCGGTGGGGCTGATCGCGGGCTATCTCGGCGGCTGGACCGACGAGCTGCTGATCCGGGCGACCGACCTGCTGCGCGCGTTTCCGACGATCGTCTTCGCGCTCGCGCTGGTGGCCGCGGTGGGCCAGGGGCTCGGCGCGATGATCTTTGTGATCGGACTGCTCGATGCGCCGCTGTTCGCACGGCTGGTGCGCTCGGAGGTGCTGGCACTTCGCCGCGGCACGCTGGTGGAATCGGCGGTGGTCGCGGGCAACCCGACTTGGCGGATCCTTCTGGTGCACCTGCTGCCCAACTGCGCGCAGGGCGTGACCGCGCTCGCCGCGTTACGGATGGCCTGGGCGGTGCGGATCAGCGCGACGCTGTCGTTCGTCGGGGTCGGCATCCAGGCGCCCACGCCGGAATGGGGCGTGATGATCAAGCTCGGCGCCGAGCACATCGTCACCGGAACGTGGTGGGTCGTGCTGTTCCCCGCACTCGGGCTGATCCTGCTGGTGCTCGGGTTCAACTTCGTGGCCGACGGGCTGTCGCGGCTGATGGATCCGCGGCACCGGGCGGGGGTCCGATGAGCCTGCTGCGGATCGAGAACCTGCATACGCACTTCGTGACCCGCGGCGCAGACGGTGCCGAGCGCATCGCACGAGCGCTCAACGGCGTGTCGCTGTCGCTCGAGGCGGGACAGACGCTCGGTCTGGTGGGCGAGAGCGGAGCGGGCAAGTCGCTTACCGCGCTGGCGGTGCTGGGTCTGCTGCGCCCACCGGCGCGGGTGGTCGCCGGACGGGCGGTGTTCGACGGTCAGGAGCTGCTCAGCGCCTCCGAGCAGACGCTGCGCGGCCTGCGTGGCGACCAGATCGCGATCGTCGTGCAAAACCCGAAGGTGTCGCTCGACCCGCTCGCCCGGGTCGGCGAGCAGCTCGCGCGGGTGAGCGTCGCCCACGGCCGCCTCGGGTGGCGCGACGCGCGTGAGCACGCGCTGCGGCTGCTGACCGCCGTCGGCATCCCAGACCCGACGCGTCGCGCGCTCGCCTACCCGCACGAGCTGTCCGGCGGCATGGCGCAGCGCGTGATGATCGCGATGGCGCTGTGCAACGCGCCGCGGCTGCTGATCGCCGACGAGCCCACGACCGGCCTGGATCTGACGATTCAGGCGCAGGTGCTCGACCTGATCGCCGGACAGGTCCGCGAGCGGGGGCTCGCGTGTCTGCTGATCACCCACGACCTGGGGGTGGTGGCGAACTACTGCGACCGGATCGCGGTGATGTTCGCCGGGCATGTCGTCGAGGAGGGTCCGGTCGCGCAGGTGTTCGACCGCGCCGCGCATCCTTACACCCGGGCGCTGCTCGCCTCGGCTGAGGGCGAAATCGATCCGGTCGACGACATCGGGCGGCGCCCGCCACCGAACCTGTTCGCGCTGCCCCCGGGCTGCGCGTACGCCGATCGCTGCCCGCGCGCCGACACCAAGTGCCGCCGCGCCCCGCCGCGATTCGACCGCGGTGCCGGGCACGTCGCGTGGTGCCACCACCCGGAGCCGCGGTGAACGCGCCGCTGCTGCGGGTCGATGGGCTGCGGGTGAAGTTCCCGGTCGCTGGCTCGCCTCGGGGTCTGGTCGCGGTCGACGGCCTGTCGCTGCAGGTGCGCCGCGGCGAGACGCTAGCGCTGGTTGGCGAGAGCGGCTGCGGCAAGTCCACCGTCGCGCGCTCGATCCTGGGTCTGGTGCGGCCCGAGTCCGGGATCATCGTGTTCGAGGACGTCGCCATCGGTGGGCTCTCCGGCGCCGCGATGCGCCGGGTCCGCCCACGCCTGCAGATGGTGTTCCAGGATCCGTGGGCGGCGCTCAACCCACGCATGCGCATCGGCGAGCTGATCGGCGAGCCGCTGCGATTCGTTGACCGGTGCGATGCGGCGCAGCGCGAGCGACGGGTGCGCGAACTGGTCGCGCAGGTCGGCCTGAGCGAGGCCGTGCTCGAGCGGCATCCGGCCGCGCTGTCCGGTGGGCAGCTGCAGCGGGTGTGCATCGCACGCGCGATCGCCACCGCGCCGTCGCTGCTGGTGCTCGACGAGCCGACCAGTTCGCTCGACCTGTCGGTGCGAGGTAGCGTGCTGGCGCTGCTGCGACGGCTGCAGGCCGAGACCGGCATGGCGATGCTGTTCATCAGCCACGACATCGGATCGGTGCGCCGGCTCGCCGACCGCGTGACCGTCCTGTACCTCGGACGCGAGATGGAAACCGGTCCGACCGCCGCGGTGCTGGACGCGCCGGTGCACCCGTACACGCGAGCCCTGCTGGATGCGTTCCTGCCCGCTCGACCCGGCGTGCGCCCGCGTCGCGGCCGCGACCTTGGGGACCTGCCGAGTCCGTTGACCCCCCCGAGCGGCTGCGTGTTCCACCCGCGCTGTCCGGACTGCGTGGCGCGTTGCCGAAGCGAGCCGCCGCAGATTGCGGCCCGCGGTGAGCGCGCCGCGGCTTGCCACGTTCATCCGGCCTGAGCGGCGCGCCGGGCATCGCAGCGTCGGCCGCGGCGGGGGCCGACTCGGAACGCGATACGGCAGTTTGACCGAAGAGTCCGCGCTGCGCAGACTGCAGAGGAGCGTCGCAGCACGCGCCGGTCCGCGTGCGCGGGAGCGGCCTCGAACCGAGAGAACTCACGCATGCGCCTCGCGCGATGCGGCCCGCGCGTCACCGCGGTGCCGCGATGAACCGGCCGAACGCCGCGATCGTCGGCGTAGGCATGACGCCCGTGGGCGTCTGCCCGGAGCGTTCATCGGTGGGGCTGGCGGCGCAAGCGCTTCAGGCGGCGCTCGCGGACGCGGGCATCGGCCGCGATCAGGTCGACGGGCTGGCCTGGAGCCTCGGCCGGCCCAGCGGCGAGGACTACGACACGACCGCGGAAGCCCTTGGGCTGAACCTGCGGTTCGTCAACCAGACCTGGACGCACGGGCGCTTCGCGGGCACCTGCGTGATCGTGGCCGCGCTCGCGGTCGAGAGCGGGCTCGCGGACTTCGTGGCCTGCATCGGCGGCATCCGCCGGATCGCGACCAACACGCCCGCCAGCTACGGCGTGCTGCCGCACGGCGACCTGCGCGCGCACGGCTTCGGCCAGTTCGCCGACGAGGGCGCCCTCGCGTTGCGTCGCTACCTGCACGTGCACGGCGTCGAGCCGTCACGGCTCGCCGACGTGGTGGTGGCGCTGCGCCGCAACGCCTCGCTCAACCCGGGCGCGTGGCTGCGTACGCCGCTGAGCCGCGACGACTACCTCGCGATGCCGTTCGTGGTCGACCCGCTGCGTGCGGCCGATTGCTTCCCCGCCAACGCCGCGGGCGTGCCGCTGAACGACAGCGGCGTGTGCGTGATCGTCGGGCGCCGCGACGCACTGCCCGCTGGGTCGCGGCCAGCGGTTCACGTGCTGGCAGGCCAGGGACTGCAGGCGGGGCGCGAGGAGACCTACTTCGGTCGACCGGGACTGGGGCTGTTCACGCAAGCCGCGTCGAGCTTCGCGCCGACGCCGCGCGACCTGCGGGTCTACGACCTGGCCGGGCTGCGGCCCGCCGACGTCGACGGCTTCTACACCTACGATGCGTTCTCAAGTCTGGTGTGGTTCGCGCTCGAGCGCTTCGGGCATTGCGCGCCCGGCGAGGCGCCACGCTGGGCGAGCGCGGAGCGGCTGTCGTTCGACGGAGGGCTGCCCACCAACACGAACGGCGGCCTGATCGGCGAGGGACACACCGGGGGCTGGGGACACCTGGTGGAGATCGCCCGGCAGTTGCGCCATGAGGCCGGGGCTCGGCAGATCCGCAACGCGTCGGTGCTCCAGTGGGCGACCGTGTTCGGCGATGCCCTGCTCTTCACCAACGACCGCGCATTGCTCGGGCGCGCACCCTCATGAGCACGCCCGCGATCGACGCGACGATCCGCGCGGCGCTGGAGCGCGGCCGCCCGGTGTTACCGCGGTGCACGCGCTGCGGCACGCTGCGCTGGCCTCCGCGGGAGGTGTGCCACGCCTGCCTGAGCGCGGAGACGGGCTGGGTCGAGCTCGGCGGCGGCGGCGCGGTGGTGTCCTTCGTCGTCGTGCGAACTGGCCCGAACCCAGCGCGCGCGCTGCCGTACTGCGTCGTGCACGTCGAACTCGACGAGGGCCCGCGGATGACCGGCAATCTGCTGAACGCGCCGCCCGAGGCCGCACGCATCGGCCTGCGGGTGCGTACCGTGGTCGAAGCCACGCCGGCCGGACCGCTGCTGCAGTTCGAACCGGACCGCTCTGCGCTCACTCGAGCTTGATGTTGGCCGCCCGGATGATCGGGCGGAACACCTCGGTCTCCTCGCCGATGCGCCGCGCGACCGCCTCGGGTGCGCCGCCGATCACGGTCCATCCGTCGGCCTCGAGCCGGCTGCGCAGCGCCGGCGCGGCGAGCGCATCGTTGAACGCCTGATTCAGCCGTCGCACGATCGCGGGCGGCAGCCCGGGCGGACCCACGACGCCCGACCACGAGCTGTTGCGGAATCCAGGCAAGCCACTCTCGGCGATCGTCGGCACGTCGGGGAACACGCTCCAGCGCTGTGCGGCGCCGACCCCGAGCGCGACCAGGCGGCCAGCCTGCACGTGCGGGAGCGCCGCGACGTCGGTGAACATCAGGTCGATCTCGCCGCCCATCAGGCCCTGCAGCGCGGGCGCGTTGCCCTTGTACGGCACGTGGACGATGCCGATGCCGGCCATCTGGTTCAGCAGCGCGAGCCCGAGATGCGTCCCGGTGCCCACGCCCGCCGAACCGCCGTTCTGTCTGCCCGGCTGCACGCGACCGGCCGCAATCAGCTCGGGCACGGTCCTGAACGGCGCGTTGGGACGCGCGACCAGCACGAGGTGGATCTCCATGCCGAGCACGATCGGCGTGTAGTGCTCGTCGACCTTCAAGCCGAAGGCTGCCGGGTCGATCAGCGGCTGGAACACCGACAGCACGTTACTGCCCTGACCAATCGTGTAGCCGTCGGGCCGCGCGTTGACGATCGCGTTGAATCCCACGCGTCCGCCCGCGCCGGGCCGGTTGTCCAGCACGATCGGTTGACCCAGGTGCTTCGAGGTCTCCTCGAGGATCCGGCGCCACGCGGTGTCGAGCGCGGAACCGGCGGCGTAGGGATAGATGAAGGTGACCGGGCGCGTCGGATAGGACTGCGCGCCTGCATGCGCCGCGAACAGCATCGAGAACAGGGCGAGCGCCCCGAGCCAGCGTCGTGTCATCGTGGTTCCCCGAGTCCCGGTGCGATCGCCGAGGACTCTGCACCGCGGCCTCGTACGGGGTCAACCGGACGGTCCGTTTCCCCGGTCGGACGACGCAGCACGCCTGCGCCGATGCGCGCTCGGCGATCGGTGCATTTGGCACCCGTCCCGCGCCGGCGACCGTCCGTCGGGCCTCGCTGCTCGCGGCGACGGTGCCGGCCCACGCTGCGGTTTTACACAGCCACGACCGCCCCGACGCGCGATGCCCCCCCTGCTCGTTCCCGCACTGCACCTGATCGTGCTGGTCGGCGTGGGCGCGCTGTCGCGCAGCGCGGCGGTCGTGCTGCTCGCGGCCGTCGCGGCAGGCGCGTCGGTGACGCTGCTCACGCCGCTCGGGGAGCTCGCCGCGAAGCCGCTGCCCGACCTGGCGATCGCCTTCGCGGGCGTGGGGCTGGGCACCGTGCTCGGCCTGTGGGCGGCGGTTGCCCGTGCGCGTGCCCGGCGCGCCAAGCCCGACGCGCGCGGCTTGGCGCTCGAGCGGGCGCGGCGTCGCAACGGCGGCAGTCCGTGGCCGCTTGCGACGACGGTGATCGTGATCGTGGTGGCGCTCGGCCTGTACCTCGAAGGTCGACTGGTGCCCGCCTGGCGCACGACCGTGAACGGCTGGCTCGACTCGCCGCCGGCGCACGCGATCGGGCTGTCGGCGCCGGCGGCCTTTCCCTGGGACGCACGACCGCCGGCGAGCGGCGCGGGCCCGACACCCGCGGCGAGCGGCGGTACGACCGGCTCGGCGGCGGCGCGCGCGCCAACGACGGCGCGGCCCCAAGGCGACCTGCGCCACTGCCTCGACAACACCGAACGCGGCGACGTGCTGCGCTGCGCGGAGCGCGGGCGCTGAGACCGCCGCCCGCGGCCGCGCCGCGCTACGCGACCACCGCCGCCGGAACGGCGGCCGGCCGGCCGAACCGGCGCTTGGCGAGCTCGGTTGCCGCGAGGTAGGCGAGCACGATCGCGAACAGCGCGCCGGTCAGCGCACCGCTCAGCGGCACGAAGCCGAACAGCGCGGCGAGCTCGCCAGAGGCGGGCAGCGCGAGCGCGACCGTGCCGACCGCGACGGTCGCGACGCACAGCAACGCACCCGGGCGCGAGGCCCAGGCTGCGCCCTCGGTGCGCAGCACCAGCACGACCGCGAGCTCGGTGAGCAGTGAGGCGACGAACCAGCCTGTCTGGAACGTGGCCTCGTCGGCTTCGAATACCAGCCGCAGCAGCGCGAAGGCGAGCAGGTCGAACAGCGTCGAGACCAGTCCGAACACGAGCATGTAGCGCCGTACCCGGGCGACGTCCCAGCGGTGCGGGCGCGCGAGCTGCGCCTCGTCGACCCGGTCGGTGGCGATCGCCATCGAGGGCAGATCGGAGAGGAAGTTGTTGAGCAGGATCTGCGTGGCCGACAGCGGCAGGAACGGCAGCAGCGGCGTGGCGAACGCCATGCTCAGCATGTTGCCGAAGTTGGCCGCGCAGGTGATCGAGATGTACTTCATCGTGTTGGCGAAGGTACGCCGGCCCTCGACCACGCCGTCGCGCAGCACGCCCAGGCCGCGGCGGGTGAGCACCACGTCGGCGCTCTCGCGCGCGACGTCCACCGCCGAGTCGACCGAGATGCCGACGTCGGCGACGTGCAGTGCGGGCGCGTCGTTGATGCCGTCGCCCAGGTAGCCGACCACGTGCCCGGCGCGGCGCAGCGCGCGCACGATCCGCTCCTTCTGCTGCGGGTCGACCTCGGCGAACAGCGCGGTGCGCGGTGCGCGGTGCGCGAGCGCCTCGTCGGTCATCTCGGCGAGTTCGGCGCCAGTGAGCAGCGCTTCGCCATCCAGCCCGACCGAGCGCGCGACCTGGGCGGCAACCCAGCGGTTATCGCCGGTGATCACCTTCGTGCGCACGCCCAAGGCGGCCAGCGCCGCGACCGACGCCGCCGCGTCGGGCCGCGGCGGATCTCGAAACAGCAGGAAACCGCAGAGCTCGAGCGCGACCTCGTCGGCCCGCGTCCACTGCGCGCGCGCCTCGCGCTCGGCGCACGCCACCGCGAGCACGCGCAGCCCCTCGGCGCCGCGCTCGGCGCACCATGCCTGAACGGCCGCTCGCTGCCGGTCGTCGAGCGGCTGCTCGCGCCCGCCGACGCTCACCGACGTGCAGACCTCGAGGACCTGCGCGACCGCACCCTTGACCACCAGTCGGTGGCGGTCGGGCCGATCGGGCTCGGCAACCACCACCGTCAGCCGGCGCCTCACGAAGTCGTACGGCATCTCGGCGACCTTGGCCTCGCGCGGCGGCTCCAGACCAGCCTCTCGGCCGGCGGCGAGGATCGCCGCATCGAGCGGGTTGTCGATGCCGGACTCGAGCGACGCGTTCACCCAGGCGAGCCGCAGCACCGGCTCGCTCGCGACGCCTGCGAGGTCGGTGGCCGCATGCAGCACCATGCGGCCCTCGGTGAGCGTGCCGGTCTTGTCGGTGCAGAGCACGTCCATCGCGCCCAGGTTCTCGATCGCCTGCAGGCGGCGCACCACCGTTCCCCGCTCGGCCATTGCGCGCGCGCCGTGCGACAGCGTGACCGTGACGATCGCCGGCAGCAGCTCGGGCGACAGCCCCACGGCGAGCGCGACCGCGAACAGCAGCGACTCGATCCCCGGGCGGCCGAGGGCGGCGCTGACCACCACGACGAACAGCGTCATCAGTACCATGACCTTCAGCAGCACCGCGCCGAAGTCGCGCACGCCGCGCTCGAAACTGGTCTCGGGTACCCGGGTCGCGAGCCGCGCGGCGACGCGTCCGTAGGCGGTGCCCGCCCCGGTGGCCACGACCAGCGCGGTCACCGTGCCGCTTCGCACCGACGTGCCTGCGAACAGCGCGTTCACCCGGTGCGCGTGCGGCGCGTCGAGGGCGACCGTACCCGGATGCTTGTCGACCGGGTACGACTCGCCGGTGAGCGCGGCCTCCTCGACCAGGCAGTCGAGCGCCTCGAGCACGCGGGCATCGGCCGGCACCAGATCGCCGGCGCTCAGCAGCATCAGGTCGCCGGGCACGATCGACTCGGACGGCACGCGCCGCGCCTCGCCATCGCGCAGCACACGGGTGCTCGGGGCGAGGCGACGGCGCAGCGCGGCCACCGACGCATCGGCGCGCCGCTCCTGGACGAAGCCGAGCAGCGCGCTGCCGAGCACGATCGCTGCGACGATTGCCGCGTCGATCCACTCCTGCACGAACATCGACACCGCGGCGCCCACCAGCAGGATCAGCACCAACGGGCTCGAGAACTGCCGCGCGAGCAGCCGAAGCGCGCCACGCTCGGGCGCGTCGACCACGCGGTTGGGTCCGTGGACGGCCAGCCGGCGAGCGGCCTCGTCGCCGGTCAGGCCCGCGCGACCCGCCGCGAGTGCGGCGAGCAGCACGCCCTCGTCGCCGCTCCAGAAGGGCGGGCCGCTCGGGCCGTTCACGCGTGCGAACGAGGTGGGGCGAACGATGCGACGGGCGCGGGTCTCAGTCGGCGGTGGCGCCGGAGGCCTTCACCACCGGACCCCAGCGCGCGACCTCGACCCGCAGCATCTCGGCCATCTGGTCGGGCCCGTTGCCGAGGATCACGTAGCCGAGCTCGGTCATCCGCTTGACGAAGTCGGGCGACTGCGTTCCCTTGATCGCCTCGGCGGCGATCCGCTGCACCACGTCGCGCGGCGTGCCCGCGGGCGCGGCCAGCCCGAACCACACGTTGGATTCGTAGCCCGCGACGCCGGCCTCGGCGATCGTGGGCAGGTCCGGCAACGCCGGATCGCGCTTCGCGCCGGTGGTGGCGAGCGCGCGAAGCTTGCCCGCCCGGATGTGCGGCAGCGACGAGGGGATGTTGTCGAACATCAGCTGTACCTGCCCGCCCAGCAGATCGGTGATCGCGGGGGCGCTGCCCTTGTAGGGCACGTGCTGGATCTCGGTCCGGGTGAGCTGCTTGAACATCTCGAGCGACATGTGGATGCTGGTGCCGCTGCCGCTGGAGGCGCAGTTCAGCGCCTTGGGCTGCGCCCGGGCGAGCGCGATCAGCTCCTGCACGCTGTTGGCCTTCACCGACGGATGCACCACCAGCACGTTGGCGAGCGAGACCAGCGCGACCACCGGCGTCAGGTCCTTGTTCGGGTCGAACGGCATCTTCGCGTACAGCGCCGGGTTGATCGCCTGGATGCCGCTGGTGGTCATCAGCAGCGTGTGGCCGTCCGGCGCGGCACGCGCCACCTCGGTGCCGCCGATGTTGCCGCCGGCGCCGGGCCGGTTGTCGACGTTGACCGGCTGCCCGAGGGTCTTGGACAGCTCGGCCGCGATCGCGCGCGACGCGATGTCCACCGCGCCGCCGGGCGGGAACGGGCAGACCAGCCGGACCGGCCGGCTGGGAAACGCCTGCGCGCGCGCCGCGGGCAGCGCGGCGGCGAGCGCGGTGGCGGCGATCGCACGGGAGGCGGTTCGGCGGGATGGGCTCGTCGGCATCGGGGTCTCCTGGGCTGGATGAGGCGCGTTGGGACGCGCGCCGCGCTGGTCTGCAGCAGCTCGGCCGGAGCACGCAGTGTACGCACGCCGGGGCCGAACACCGATCGCCACCGAGCGCCGCGCACGGGAACCCCGTCGCGGCGCGGTACCGCGAGGTCTAGCCGCGGGGACGGCGCGAGGCCGCCAGCAGCAGCAGCGGCCACAGCCACAGGCTGGCGAACCAGGTGGCCACCCGCGAGAGCGACAGCGGCCGCGTCTCGTGCCGAGCGACCTTGGCGAACAGCACGACGCCGCCGGTGACCACGTAGACGAGCAGCACCAGGTAGACGGTCACCCGCCGGCCGTAGTCGTCGCCGTAGGCGTCGCCGATCACGCGTCCGGCGAACGCGGCGGCGAGCACCGACAGCAGCAGTGCGATCGCCACCCCGGCAAGCGCGTGACGCAGCTTCCAGAGCGGGTCGTTGTCGTGAAACCGGGTCTGCATCGCGGGCCCGAGTATAGGCCGCGGCCGGTCTAGCCAACCCCAGAGTCCACGCACCCGACCCGGACCGTCGGCGCTCGCCGGCCGCCATCCCCGCTCGCCGCCCCGCGCACCGGCGCGGGGCGGCACGGCGCGCCGGGCGCACCGTGCACGATCGTCACGCCCCGACCTTGACCTCGCGGTTGAACCGGTCGATGTAGCCCTGCCGCAGCGGGCTGTAGCGGGCCCAGTCCGGCTGGTTGAACTTCTCGACCTCGGCCACCGAGCTGGCGTACTGCAGCAGCGGCTTGGACATCGGCACCTTCACGTTGGTGGGGACCAACGCGTACGGAATCTCGGCCAGTGCGCGCTGCACGTCCACCGAGATCGCCTCGTTCACGTAGGCGGCGGCCAGATCGGGATTCTTGCCGTTCTTCACGACGTGCATGCCACTGCGCACCACGCCCCAGCCGGTGTCGGGCCGCGCGATGCCGATCGGCAGACCCTTGCCCTGCAGGTCGGCGAGGTTGTTGCTGTAGAGGACCGTCACGTCGATCTGGCCCTGGCCGAGCAACGTCGACAGCGCCCCCGGCGACGGTGCGATGGCGGACACGTTCGGCAGCAGCCGCTTCAGCCACGCGAAGGCCGGCTCCATGTTCTCTTCGCTGCCGCCGTTCATGCGCGCGATGTCGACCATCCACGCGCCGCCCAGCGTCGAGCCGATCTGCACCAGACCCACCCTGCCCTTGTACTCCGGCCGCAGCAGGTCGTTCCACGATTTCGGCGGCTGCTTGATGCGTTCGGTGTTGTAGCCGATGCCGAACACCTGCAGCGACACCGCCACGCCGAGGTTCTTCGTGTACTGGAAGCGCGGCGGAATGTCCTTCAGGTTCGACAAGGCGGGCAGCGGGTCGAACAAGTCGTTGTTGACGCCGGCGATGAACCCGCCGTCGTCCATGATGATCACGTCGAACGGCGGATTGGCCTTGGCGGCGACCAGCCGCGAGATCTTCTCGAGCGGCAGCAGCGGCGTGAGCGTGACGTCGCGCACGCCGGTGGCCTTCTGCACCGCCGGCACCAGCGCGCTGCGGTGCGCGGTCTCCCAGGCCCCCGGGAAGGTGGACGCGGCCAGCGTGCGCGACTGACCGAACGACACCCCGACACCCATGCCGGTGCCCACGATGCCGAGCGCGCCCAAACCCTTGAGCGCGCCGCGGCGCGCAGTTCCGATCGACATGAACTTCTCCTGTACGGCGAATTGCCGGGCTGCGTGGGATGCAATCCACGTGCCAGGCGTATTGACCCGCACCGCATCGGCGCAGGCCGCAGCGGGCCGCCCCCGTAGCGTGCGATGGCATGTTTCGTGCTCGGTGCGGTTCCCACTCTGGCGCAAGCGCCCGCACCACGATGAATCAGGCGATCGAACCCGAGATGCTCGAACGCGCGGACCTGCCGCACCGTGCGAGCGCCGACGCGTCGCACGCCGCCTCGGGCATCGCGCTCGAGCGGGTCGTGCATCGCTACGGGTCGGCGGTGGCGGTGGACGACGTGTCGCTCGACATCCGACCGGGCGAACTGGTGGCGCTGCTCGGCCCGTCGGGCTGCGGCAAGACCACGTTGCTGCGGATCATCGCGGGGCTGCTCTCGCAGACCTCGGGTCAGGTGCGGATCGGCGGCGAGATCGTCGACCGGCTGCCGCCGAACGAGCGCGGCGCGGGCATCGTGTTCCAGAGCTACGCGCTGTTCCCGCACATGACCGTGAGCGCGAACGTCGAGTACGGACTGCGCGCACGCGGCATGCCGGCCGCGCAGCGGCGGCCGATCGTCGAGCGGATGCTCGCGCTCGTGCGGATGGACCACCTCGCGCGGCGTTACCCGCGCGAGCTGTCCGGCGGCCAGCAGCAGCGGGTCGCGATCGCGCGCACGCTCGCGGTCAGCCCGAAGGTGCTGCTGCTCGACGAGCCGTTCGGCGCGCTCGACAAGAACCTTCGGCTCGACATGCAGATCGAGGTCAAGCGGCTGCAGCGCGAGCTGTCGATCACCACGGTGATGGTCACCCACGACCAGGAGGAAGCCCTGTCGATGGCCGACCGGATCGCGGTGATGAGCCACGGCGTGATCGAGCAGCTCGGTACCCCCGAGGCGATCTACGACCGGCCGCAGACCCGGTTCGTCGCCGAGTTCGTCGGCCACACGAACCTGTTCTCGGGGCGGCTGGAGCGCGGCGATGCGCGGTTCGAGGTCGCGCTGGACGTGGGCGGCACGCTCGCGCTGCAGGAGGCTGCGCCCTGCTCGCGCAACGGAGCGGTGCGCGTGTCGGTGCGGCCCGAGCATCTGGAGTTCGCGCCGCATGATCCGAGCGCGATCCCGGCGACCGTCGAGCTGGTGTTGCCGCTCGGCCCTGCGGTGGTCTACGAACTCGCGCTTGCCCGCGGCGAGAAGGCGAAGGTCACGCTCGCGCGCACCGGCGGCGCGGTGCCGCACCGGCCGGGCGAGGCCACACGGCTGCGCGTGACCGCCGGCGCACCGGTCGCGGTATTCCAGGCATGAGCGCGAGCGCGGCGCTCGAACGCGGGCGTGCCACCGGGCGGTCGGCGGGGCTCCGGATCGGCCGCGAGTGGCATCTGGTGCTGCCGCTCGCCCTGTTCTTCGTGGCCTTCGTGTTCGCGCCGTTGTCGCTGCTGGCCTTCGTGAGCCTCCACACCACGCCGTCGCTCGAGCAGATCGGGCTCGCGCAGTACACGAAGTTCCTCACCGACCGATTCAACCTGGTGGTGCTCAGCTCGACGCTGTGGCTCGGCCTGGAGGTCACGCTGCTCACGCTGCTGATCGGCTACCCGCTCGCCTACCTGCACTCGGTGTCGACACCGCGGTTGCAGAAGGTGCTGATCCTGCTGATCGTGCTGCCGCTGCTCACCAGCGCGGTGGTGCGCACGTTCGCGTGGCTGGTGATCCTGGGCCGGCAGGGCATCGTCAACCAGACGCTGCTCGGCCTCGGCCTGATCGAGATCCCGGCTCGGCTCCTGTACACGCAGAACGCGGTGGTGATCGCGCTCGCGCAGATCGAACTGCCGCTGATGGTGCTGCCGATCGTCACCTCGCTCGCGGCGATCGACCCGACGCTGCGGCAGGCCTCGCGGGCCCTGGGGGCGGGCAGCTGGCGCACCTTCTTCAGCGTGATCCTGCCGCTGTCGGCCCCCGGGGTGCTCGCCGGCTGCCTGCTGGTGTACGCATCCTCGGTGAGCGCGTTCGTCACGCAGACGCTGGTCGGCGGCGGCCAGCAGATGTTCATGCCGTTCTACATCTACCAGCAGGCGATCCAGGCCAACAACTACCCGTTCGCCGCCGCGATCGCGATGATCCTGCTGTGCAGCGTGCTCGCGATCGTGGTCCTGATCAACCTGCTCGCCCGACGCATCCGTGCGCCGGGTCACGCCTGATCGGAGCGCTCGGACCGTGCGCCCCGGGATGCCCGATCCGACGCCCCCGTCCGCGCCCGACACGCGCGCGGAACCGGCGCGCGAGGTGCGCCGCGAGTCCGCCGCCTCGCGGATCGAGCGCTGGTCGTTCGGTACCGCGCTCGGGCTGCTGGGGGGATTCGCGATGCTGCTGCTGGTGGCGCCGACGCTGATCGTGATCGTGGTCTCGTTCACCAGCGGGCTGTCGCTGCGCTTCCCGCCGCCGGGCGTCTCGCTGCGCTGGTACGAGGCGCTGCTCACCGCCTCGCCCGACCTGTGGCGCGCGGCCCGCGTGTCGCTCGAGGTCGCGGCGAGCGCCACCGCGATCGCGACCGTGCTCGCGGTCGCCGCCGCGCTCGCGCTCGCCCGCCGCCGCGAACTGTGGGCGCGGTTCCTCGACTCGACCTTCATGTCGCCGCTGATGCTGCCCACGCTCGCGCTCGGCCTGTCGCTGCTGGTGCTCTTCAACCTGACCGGCACCGGCGTGTCCAAGTTCACGCTGATCGTCGGCCATGTTGCGATCACGGCGCCCTACATCCTGCGCACCACCTCGGCGAGCCTCTCGCAGCTCGACCCGGTGCTGCTCGAGAGCGCCCGCAGTCTGGGCGCGGGCCGCTGGTTCACCTTCCGCACGGTCACGTTGCCGCTGGTGCTGCCGGGCGTGGCGGCCGGCGCGTTCATCGCGTTCATGATGTCGTTCGACAACGTGGCGATCTCGCTGTTCCTGTCGGACGCCCGCAGCGAGGTGCTGCCGATCCGACTGTGGAACATCATCGAATCGAACCTCGACGTGCGCGCGGCGGCGGTCTCGGGCGTGCTGATCGCGGCGACCACCGTGCTGGTGCTGCTCATGGAGCGCGTGGTCGGCGTGAGCCGGCACGTGCGATAGCGGCGAGTCGACGCGTCGGGCGAGCCGGGGGATGCGACTCCCGCCGGTGCGCGGCGCTCAGTCGTTCGCGACCTGGTCCTTGCCCCAGCGCCGGCGCAGCGCGAGGCACTCCGCCTCGAGCACGCCGGGGGTGAACTCGAGCTGCTCGAAGCCCACCATCTCGCAGAACGACTCGATCCGGTAGCGGCCCATGTCGGTGCGCCGCAGCGTCGCGTGGCGCAGTCCGAGCACCAGCCGACGCAGCCCGGCCGCCTTGATCGCCCACGCGCACATCGGGCACGGCTCCATCGTCGCGTACAGCGTGGCACCGGCCAGCCGCGCGAGCCCATGGTGCGACTCGGCGGAGCGGATCGCGTCGGTCTCCGCGTGCACGAGCAGGTCGCGTTGCGACAGCTGCCGGTTCTGGCCGATCGCGAGCACCTCGCCATCCTTGACGATCACCGCGCCCACCGGCCAGTCACCGCGCGCGTACGCCTCCTCCGCCGCAACCAGCGCCATCCGAAGGTAGTGCTCGTCGGTCATCGCGATCTCCGGGGTGTGGGGTGTCGGTTCAAGCAAGGAGCGTTCCGGGGTCCCACCCGCTGCGGTCCCGGCCGTCACGCCGCGGCGGACCGGTGGGTGTGCCGCCAGTCAGCGGGCGATGCACCCGCCCGGGGGCGAGCCTGGCGAGGGCGCACGGATACGCGCATGATCGGGGGCCGCCGCACGTTGTCGGCGAGAACGATCCCGCCAAGGAGACCCCCGATGAAACAACACCGCGTCACCACCAGCGACGGCGTCGGCCTGAACGTGCTCGAGGCCGGCAGCGGCCCGGCGCTGATCATGATCCCCGGCTGGTCGCAGGCCGCCGAGCAGTTCAAGTTCCAGATCGAGGGCCTGTCCGACCGCTACCGCGTGATTGCGATCGACATGCGCGGCCACGGCGACTCGGACAAGCCGGCGCACGGCTACCGGATCCAGCGCCTGGCCAAGGACGTGTGGGACGCGCTGCGGGCGCTGGACGTACACGACGTGACGATCCTCGGCCACAGCATGGGCTGCTCGGTGCTGTGGTGTCACTTCGACCTGTTCGGCTCCGAGCGCATCGCCCGGTACGTGTTCTGCGACGAGCCGCCCTTCCTCACCTCCAACCCGGCCTGGAGCGCGCAGGAACTCGAACACGCCGGCGCGATCTTCCCGCCGGAGGCGGTCACCGCGACCGCCAACGCGCTCGCCGGCCCCGACGGCGTGGCCACGTCGCAGGGCTTCGTCGGCGGCATGGTCACCGCGGCGATGCCCAAGGCCCAGCTCGAGTGGATGATCGCCTGCAACCTCAAGTTCCCGCGCGCCCCGTCCGCGGCGCTGATCTACAACCACTGTCACCAGGACTGGCGCGACGTGATGCCTCGCCTCGACCGGCCGGCGCTGTACGTGGGCGGCCGCGTGAGCCTGGTGCCGTGGAAGAGCGTGGCCTGGGCCGCCTCGGTCACGCCGGGCGCACGGCTGGAGATCTTCGAGGAGTCAGAGGGCGGACAGCACTTCATGTTCGTGGAGAACCCCGCCAAGTTCAATCGGATCCTGGCCGAGTTCATCGGCTGAAGCGGCGGATCCGGGGGAGGCGATGGAGCAGGCGACGCTGCTGGCGCTGTACCGGACGATGTGCCGGATCCGCGCGTTCGAGGACGCCGCCGAGGCGGCCAGCCAGGGCGGCGTCGCCGCCTTCGGCCAGGCTGCCGGACGGGCGAAGGTCCGCGGCCCGTTGCATCTGTCCACCGGTCAGGAGGCGGTGGCCGCGGGCGTGTGCGCGCACCTGCGTGCGGCCGACTGCCTGACCTCGACCCACCGGGGCCACGGGCACACGCTCGCCAAGGGGGCGGACGCCACGCGGATGATGCTCGAGCTGTTCGGACGGGCGGGCGGCACCTGCGGCGGCAAGGGCGGCTCGATGCACATCGCCGACTTCTCGGTCGGCATGCTCGGTGCCAACGGCGTGGTGGCCGCCGGCATCCCGATCGCGGTGGGCGCGGCGCAGTCGCTGAAGCTGCGCCGCGTGGATGCGCTCGCGGTGAGCTTCTTCGGCGACGGCGCGATCAATCGCGGGCCGTTCGCCGAGTCGCTGAACTGGGCGGCGGCGTTCGCGCTGCCGGTGCTGTTCGTGTGTGAGGACAACCAGTGGTCGGCCACCACGAAGACCTCGACGCTGTCGGCGGGCGACGGCGCGGCGGCGCGCGCGCGGGCCGCGGGCGTACCGGCCGAGACGGTCGACGGCATGGACGTCGAGGCGGTCCACGCGGCCGCCGGCCGGCTGATCGCGCAGGTGCGCGCCGGTGGCGGACCGCGGCTGCTGCACGCGCTCACCTACCGCTTCAAGGGTCACGTGTCGGTCGATCAGGCCGCCTACCGCGACGCGGCCGAACTGGCACACGCGGTCGCCGACGATCCGCTGCCGCGTACCCGCGCCGCGCTGCTCGCGCGCGGCACCGCGCCGGCCGAGCTGGACGCGGTGGCGGCCGCAGCGCGCGCCGAGATCCAGGCGGCGCTCGACGCGGCGGACGCGGCGCCGTGGCCATCGCCCCAGGCCGCGTTCACCGACGTGCAGGACACCGGCGCGGGGCGCTGGTCGTGAGCGGTGCGGAGATGACCTACGCGCAGGCGGCGGCGCACGCGCTCGCCTGCGCGATGCGCGCCGACGCGCGGGTGGTGGTGCTGGGCGAGGACCTGGGCCGCGGCGGCATCTTCGGACAATACGCCGGGCTGCAGGCCGAGTTCGGCGCCGAACGCGTGATCGACACGCCGATCTCCGAGGCGACGATCGTCGGGGCTGCCGTGGGCATGGCGCTCACCGGCCTCAAGCCGGTGGTCGAGCTGCGGGTGATCGACTTCGCGCTGTGCGCGATGGACGAGATCGTCAACCAGGCGGCGAAGAATCGCTTCATGTTCGGCGGCCAGGGGCGCGTGCCGGCCGTGATTCGCATGCCGGTGGGCCTCTGGAGCGCGTCGGCCGCGCAGCACTCGCAGTCGCTCGAGGCCTGGTTC
>JBIKMO010000297.1:0-5351 GCA_044359175.1 Burkholderiaceae bacterium
CGGTCTGCCGGGCGAGGACGAGCAGTACGAAGCGTACGCGCAGGCGGTCCGCGCGATGGACGGGCGGCCGGTCACGATCCGCACGCTCGACATCGGCGCCGACAAGACCTCCGACGGGCTGCAGACCGCGTCCGACCGCGGCGCTGCCCCGAATCCGGCGCTCGGCCAGCGCGCGATCCGCTACAGCCTGGCCGAGCCCGACGTGTTCCTCGAGCAGCTGCGCGCGATCCTGCGCGCGGCGGTACATGGCCCGGTGCGGCTGCTGATCCCGATGCTCGCCCACGGCCACGAGGTCGACTCGGCGCTGCGGCTGATCGCGCAGGCGCGCGCGCAGGTGAGCGAGCGCATCGGCGGCCCGCTGCCGCCGGTGCCCGTGGGCGGCATGATCGAGGTGCCCGCGGCCGCGCTGACCGCGGGCCTGTTCGCCAAGCGGCTGGACTTCCTGTCGATCGGCACCAACGACCTGATCCAGTACACGCTCGCGATCGACCGGGCCGACCACGCGGTCGCCTCGCTCTACGATCCGTTCCACCCCGCGGTGCTGCAGCTGGTCGCGCAGACCATCCGTGCCGGCGAGCGTGCGGGCAAGCCGGTGGCGGTGTGCGGCGAGATGGCCGGCGACCGCGAGGCCACGCGGCTGCTGATCGGCATGGGGCTGCGGTCGTTCTCGATGCATCCGGCGAGCTTGCTGCGGGTCAAGCGCGAGATCCTGCGCTGCGACGCGGCCAGGCTGCGCGCGAAGGTGTCGCGGCTGTTGGCCACCGACGACCCCGCGAGGCTGAGCGGGGCGCTCGAGCGGCTGCGGCTGGGCTGACGCGGTCGCGCCACAGCCCCTGCGGCGGTCGGGCGGGTTTGACACCCGTCGTGCGCCTCCGTTATGGTGCCGGCTCGCGCCGATTTGAGACCAGCTTGCGGGCGCGTTACAAATGCGGCTAAAGCGGCGCACAGCGATCCCGCCCGTGCCCGACCGCCGCAGCGAAGCCGGTCGGGCATGTCGTTTCTGCGGCCCGGCATCGGGCCGCGGAGATCAATGGGACACGAACCGATGACCGCTTCGGTCGGGCCGACCTCGCCGCAGAGGCTCCGCTTCGAGGCGCCGCTCGCGCTGGCGAGCGGCGCGTCGATCGGCGGCTACGAACTCGTGTACGAGACCTACGGACGGCTGAACGCCGCGCGCGACAACGCGGTGCTGGTGTGCCATGCGCTGAACGCGTCGCACCACGTGGCCGGCACGTCGCCGGCCGACCCGCAGGACCTGGGCTGGTGGGACAACATGGTCGGCCCGGGCAAGCCGGTCGACACCGACCGGTTCTTCGTCGTGGGGGTCAACAACCTGGGCTCGTGCTTCGGTTCGACCGGCCCGATGTCGACGAACCCGGCCACCGGCCGACCGTACGGGCCGGATTTCCCCGTGCTGACCGTCGAGGACTGGGTGCGCGCGCAGGCGCGGCTCGCCGACGCGCTCGGCATCGGGCGCTTCGCCGCGGTGATGGGCGGCTCGCTCGGCGGCATGCAGGCGCTCGCGTGGAGCACGCTCTACCCCGAACGTCTGGGCCACTGCGTGGCGATCGCCACCGCGCCCAAGCTCTCGGCGCAGAACATCGCGTTCAACGAGGTCGCGCGGCGTGCGATCGTCACCGATCCGGACTTCCACGGCGGCCGCTTCTACGACCACGGCGTGGTGCCCGCGCGCGGCCTGCAGGTCGCGCGGATGATCGGCCACATCACCTACCAGTCCGACGACACGATGGCCGAGCGCTTCGGCCGCACGCTGCGCCGGCACGCGCAGGACACCGCGCTCGGCGAGGAGTACCGATTCACCTACGACGTGGAGTTCGAGATCGAGTCGTACCTGCGTTACCAGGGCGAGAAGTTCTCGAGGTACTTCGACGCGAACACCTACCTGCTGATCACGCGCGCGCTCGACTACTTCGACCCGGCGCGCGGGCATGGCGGCGACCTCGCCGCGGCGTTCGCGCCCGCGCGCTGCGACTTCCTGGTCGCGTCGTTCACCACCGATTGGCGGTTCGCACCGCAGCGCAGCCGCGAGATCGTCGCGGCGCTGCTCGCGAACCGCCGCCGCGTGACGTACGCCGAGATCGACGCGCCGCACGGCCACGACGCGTTCCTGCTCGAGGATGCCCGCTACCACGCGCTGGTGCGCGCGTACTTCGCGCGGATCGCCGACGGCCTGGGCGCCGCGGACGCGTCGGCCTCGAGCGGCGCACCGCGCGGCGAGGCGCTGCCGGCATGATCGTTCTCGCACCCAGGCCCGCCGCAGCCGCGGCGCACGGGCTGCGGCCCGACCTCGGGGTGATCGCCGACTGGATCGCACCGCGCAGCCACGTGCTCGACCTGGGCTGCGGCGACGGCGCGCTGCTCGACCACCTGCAGCGTGCCAAGGGCTGCACGGGCTACGGCGTGGAGATCGACGATCGGGCGGTGCTCGCGTGCGCGCGCCGCGGCGTCGACGTGATCCAGCAGGACATCGAGGCGGGGCTGGACGTGTTCTCGGCGAGCCGCTTCGACGTGGTCGTGCTGTCGATGGCGATCCAGGCGACGCATCAGACCGAACGGGTGCTGCGCGAGATGAGCCGCCTGGGCGCCGAGGGCATCGTGTCGTTCCCGAACTTCGGCCACTGGGCGCACGCCTGGTCGATCCTGAAGGGCCGCATGCCGGTGTCGCGCGAGATGCCCTACGCGTGGTACGACACGCCGAACCTGCACCTGTCGACGCTGAAGGACTTCGAGGATTTCGTCCAGGGGCGCCTGGGCCTGACGGTGCAGCGGCGCGCGTGTCTGGCCGACGGGCGGCCGGTCACCGTGATGACGGGTCTGCGCAGCACGCAGGCGATCTACTCGTTCCGGCGCGTCGGCGCCTGACCTGGAGCACGCGCCGATGACCGAATCCCGCGAGATCCCCGCCACCCAGCGCTTCGCCTGGATCCTCGGCCTGGCCGGCCTGCTGCCGTTCGCTGCGCATGCGCTGTTCTCGTGGCTGTCTCCGCCGGCCGAACTCGTGGGCGTGCTGCGATCGCAGGCCCATTACGCGGCGATGGTGTTCACCTTCCTGGGCGCGCTGCACTGGGGCGTGACCCTGGCCAGCCCGTCGATCGTCGACGGCGCGGCGGTCACTCGGATGCTCTGGGGCGTGGTGCCGTCGGTGTTCGCTTGGGTCGTCACGCTGTACCCGGCCGACGTGGCGCTGCCGTTGCTCTTCGTGGGCCTGTTGCTCGCGCTGGGCGTCGACTGGCTGCTGTACCGCGCCACGCCCGTGCCGCGCTGGTTCCTCGGGCTGCGCGCCGTGCTCACCGTGGGCGCGCTCGCGGCGGTGGGCGCGAGCTGGGCGGCGATGGCGGTACGGCTGGCCGCGCCGCGCTGAGGGTCAGACGCGCCGCACCGGCCCCGGATAGGCGGCGACCGCGTCGTCGGAGGTCAGCAGCATGAAGCCCTCGACGCCCGCCTGCGCGACCAGCAGGCGGTCGAAGGGATCGCGGTGCAGCGCGGGGAGCAGCCCGACGGCGAGCACGTGGGCCGCGGCGACCGCGAGCTCTCGCCATCCGTTCGCCTGCAGCCCCTGCCACAGCCGTCGCGCGTCCACGTCGAAGTCCGCACGGCCGAGCCCCTGCTTGATCACGATCTCCCACAGGCTCGCGCTGCTGAACCACGGGGTGTTCGCCTCGTCGGAGAGCAGGCGGGCCGCCGCGCGCGGCAGCCGGCGCGGCGCGATGGCCGCCCACAGCAGCAGGTGGGTGTCGACGAGGAGGTTCATCCGCGCCGTCGCTTCGGGCCCGCACCGGCGAACAGCGCTTCGATCTCACCGGCACCCAGCCGGTCGAAGTCGTCCGGCACCCGCCCCTCGCCGTCCATGAACCCCAGCCGGCGCGGCGGGGAGACCGCGTCCAGCGGGACGACCTTGACCATCGGGCGGCCGGCCTTGGCGATCACGAAGGCCTCGCCGCCGGCGGCGCGCTCGACGAGCCGCGACAGGTGCGTCTTCGCTTCGTGGATGTTGACGGTGCGCACGGATTCGGAACCCGACTGGACCAAGTGAACTTAGTCTACACCGCCCGCCCGTGGACGTACCACCGCAGGTCGTACGCCGTCCGGCCGACGCGCGGCCGCGTCAGCCGCGCGGCCGCACCCGCAGGATCACGCCGTCGGGCGAATCGGTGAGCAGCCACACGTCGCCCTCGGGTCCCACCCGCACGTCGCGGATCCGTGCGCCGAGCGACTCCAGCATCCGCTCCTCGCGCACGATGCGTTCGCCGTCGAGTTCGAGCCGGTGCAGCGCCTGGCCGCGCAGCGCGCCCACCAGCAGCGCGTTGCGCCAGCCGGGGATCCGGTCGGATGCGTAGAACGCGAGGCCCGAGGGCGCGATCGACGGCGTCCACTGCAGCTTGGGCGCCTCGATGTCGGCACGCTCGGTGCCCTCGCCGATGCGCATCCCGCTGCCGTACTCGCGTCCGGTGGTGATGACCGGCCAGCCGTAGTTGCGCCCGGCCAGCGTCACGTTGACCTCGTCGCCGCCGGCCGGCCCGTGCTCGTGCGTCCACAGTCGGCCGCTGCGCGGATCGAGCACCGCACCCTGGACGTTGCGGTGCCCGTACGACCAGATCTCGGGCAGCGCCCCGGCGCGGTTCGCGAACGGGTTGTCCGGCGGCACGCCGCCGTCGGTGCGGATGCGCAGCACCTTGCCCAGGTGGTTGCCGAGGTCCTGCGCGCCGTCGCGCAGGCCGAAGCGGTCGCCCAGCGTCACGAACAGGTGGCCGTCGCGGTCGAACACCAGCCGCGAGCCCCAGTGGTTGCCGCCGCCGAAGTCCGGCCGCTGGCGGAAGATCACCCGCAGATCGCGCAGCGTGCCGCCCTCGAGCACCGCGCTCGCGACCGCGGTCCGCCCGCCGGTCTCGGTGGGCTCGGCGTACGACAGGAACACGGTGCGGTCGGCAGCGAAGCGCGGCGACACGGCGACGTCGAGCAGCCCGCCCTGACCGCGCACGAGCACCGTGGGCACGCCGTCCACCGGCGGGGACACGCGCCCCTGCGCGTCGACGATGCGCAGCCGCCCGGGCCGCTCGGTGACCAGCATCCGGCCGTCGGGCAGGAACGCGAGGCCCCAGGGGAAGGCCAGGCCGCGCGCGAATTCGCTCACCTCCAGCGTCGCGCGTTCGGTCTGGAACGCCCGTGGCGGCGGCGTGCCCGGGTTCTCGCCGAGCGAACTCGGCTGCGATGCGCCGAAGTTCGGCAGCGCGCAGCCGGCCACGATCAGCAGCGGGACGAGGCGAGCCGCGAGGCGGGCGGGTCGGAGACGGGCGGGGGTCGGCATGCGGGCGATGGTAGAGCAGCCGCCG
>JBIKMO010000298.1:0-5346 GCA_044359175.1 Burkholderiaceae bacterium
AGCTGCCGATTCAGCGTGAACTCGCCGTACTTGGGATCGCCGGCGATCGGATGTCCGACGTGCGCGAGGTGGACTCGAATCTGGTGGGTGCGGCCGGTCTCGAGATCGGCCTCGAGCTCCGAGAACGGACCGAGCCGCGGATGCGTGAGCAGCGCGAGCGGGCGCACCCGCGTGCCGGCCTCCTGGCCGCCGTCACGGACGACGACACGCCGCTCGCCCTCGGCGGTGTGGAACTTGTGCAGCGGGAACCTGAGCGCTCGCGGTCCCCCTGACCAATGACCGGCGACGATCAGCCGGTAGCGCTTGCGCACGCGCCCCTCGCGCAGCGCAGCGTGCATCGCGGTCAGCGCGGAACGCTTCTTCGCGAGCAGGAGCACACCCGAGGTCTCGCGATCGATCCGGTGTACCAACTCGAGCATCGGTGCGTTCGGACGCGCTGCGCGCAGCCGCTCGACCACCCCGGAGTCGACGCCACTGCCGCCGTGGACCGCGACCCCCGAGGGCTTGTCGATCGCCAGCAGCGCGGCATCCTCGAACAGGATCGGGAAGGTCTGGGGCGCGACCGATGCAGTGCGCTGCGGCTCGGCCACGCGCACCGGCGGGATGCGGACCTGGTCGCCGACGCCCAGTCGCCGGTCGGGCGATGCCCGGGCCTTGTTCACGCGCACCTCGCCGCTGCGCACGATCCGGTAGACGTGGCTCTTGGGCACCCCCTTGAGGAGACCGAGCAGGAAGTTGTCGAGCCGCTGACCCGCGTGCGCGTCGTCGACCTCTAGCCACCGCACGTCGGGCGAAGCGCCCGGGCCCGGCGCAGGGATGGCCTCAGGTTTTGCCGCTAAGGCATTCATTCCGCTATACTTTGACGAGTTGCAACCATGGCGGAAGCCAGGCGGAGACGGCCCACATTCTAGCGGGCGGTGCCGAGCGCCGACGCCAACGGGCGCAGCAGTGACGAATTCAGCGCGGCGCCGAATGGTTCGGCGCGCGGAGAGCACGCAAGAATCAACAAAACGAACCGAGGCCAGTCGGCCCGGCCAGCCGCAGGCGATGCCGCGGCGGCCATGCACCCCGAAGCCTCGCTGACCCAACCGCTCGATGAAACGCACCACGTGAACCCGATCCGACCCCGGCGCTTCGCCGGACAGCGGGGTGGCGGCCGACGACCGAGCAGCAGGCGTTTTGGTCGGCCGCGCCCAGGGCGCTGATCCGTCATTCGTGCGTCGATCCGCTGGTCTCGCGCGCCACGCCGCCGCGCGTGACGGAGGTTTCGATGAAACGCATGCTGTTCAACGCGACGCACTCCGAGGAGCTGCGCGTCGCCATCGTCGACGGCCAGAAGCTGATCGACATCGACATCGAGTCCGCTGGCCGGGAGTCCCGCAAGAGCAACATCTACAAGGGCGTGGTCACGCGGGTCGAACCCAGCCTCGAGGCGTGCTTCGTCAACTACGGCGAGGAACGGCACGGTTTCCTGCCGTTCAAGGAGATCTCCAAGGGCTATTTCAAGCCGGGCGTCGAGCCATCCAAAGCCCGAATCCAGGATGCGATCGCCGAGGGGCAGGAACTGCTCGTTCAGGTCGACAAGGAGGAGCGCGGCACCAAGGGCGCGGCGCTGACCACCTACGTCTCGCTTGCCGGCCGCTACCTGGTGCTGATGCCGAACAATCCCCGCGGCGGCGGGGTCTCGCGCCGCATCGAGGGCGAGGACCGGCAGGAACTGCGGGAGATCATGGACCGCCTCGAGCTGCCGTCGGGCATGAGCCTGATCGCGCGCACCGCCGGAATCGGGCGCACCCAGGAAGAGCTGCAGTGGGACCTGAACTACCTGCTGCAGCTGTGGCGGGCGGTGGACGCGGCGGCGGGATCGGCGTCCGGCGCGTTCCTGATCTATCAGGAGTCCAGCCTGGTGATCCGAGCGATCCGGGACTACTTCACGCCGGACATCGGCGAGATCCTGATCGACACCGACGACATCCACGAGCAGGCCCGCCAGTTCATGGGCCACGTGATGCCGGACACCGTCAATCGTGTGAAGCGCTACCGGGACCACACCCCGCTGTTCTCCCGGTTCCAGATCGAGCACCAGATCGAAACCGCCTACTCGCGGGTGGTGCCGCTGCCCTCGGGGGGGGCGATCGTCATCGACCATACCGAGGCGCTGGTTGCGATCGACGTCAACTCGGCGCGCGCCACCCGGGGCTCCGACATCGAGGAGACCGCGTTTCGCACCAACCTCGAGGCGGCCGACGAGGTCGCTCGGCAGATGCGGTTGCGCGACCTCGGCGGCCTGATCGTCATCGACTTCATCGACATGGAGAACGCCAAGAACCAGCGTGAGGTCGAGCAGCGGGTCAAGGACGCGCTGCACTATGACCGCGCGCGAGTGCAGGCCGGCAAGATCTCCCGCTTCGGGCTGATGGAGCTGTCACGTCAGCGGCTACGCCCGGCGCTGAACGAGGGCACGCACATCACCTGCCCGCGCTGCAACGGCACCGGCGTGATCCGCGACATCGAGTCCTCGGCGCTGCACATGCTGCGCGTGATCCAGGAGGAGGCGATGAAGGAGAACACCGCCTCGGTGCACGCTCAGGTCCCGGTGGACGTGGCGACGTACCTGCTGAACGAGAAGCGCGCCGAAATCGCGAAACTCGAGGCGCGGCTCAAGGTCGAGGTGGTGCTGATCCCCAACAAGTACCTGGAGACGCCTCACTACAAGCTCGAGCGACTGCGCCACGACGACGAGCGGCTCGCGACCTACCGGTCGAGCTACAGCCTCGCCGAAGGACCGTCCGACGAGGGTGCCTACCTGGACCGCAAGTTCGACGCCGGCAAGCCCCGTCAGGAGGCGGTCGTCAAGGGCGTCACCCCCGAACAGCCCGCGCCGACGGCCGCGCCGCGTGTCGAGCCGGTCTCGCCGCCTGTCACCGCCGCGGTCCCGCCGGTGCCGGCGACGCCGGCCGCGCAACGCGTCGAGCCGCCGCAGGCGGCAGGCTTCTTCGGACGCATCCTCGGGATGTTCCGGCGCAAGGCGGCCAACGAGTCCGTGGCGGGTCCCCAGGTGCCTGTCGCCCCCGCGACCCAGGCGATCGCCGAGGCCCCGGCGTCGGTACCCGCCGCCTCGCCGATCGCCCCCCGACCGGATGCCGAGACCAGCCGGCGCGAGCGTGGCGGCCGCGACGGTCGCGGCCGCGACGGCCGCGGACGCGATCGCGATGCCCGCCCGCTGGAACCACGGGGCGAACGCAATGCGGAGGGTCGCGCAGAGCGCCCCACCGAAGGCCGCGGCGAGCGCTCCGCGGAAGGCCGCGGCGACCGGGCGGCCGCACGGGCTCGGCCGGAGGAGGCCCGGGACGCGCGTCGAGGCCGCGGCGAGCGCCGAGGCGCAGAGCGCCCGCCCCGCGACGAGCGCCCGATCGCGACGGACGCGGGGACAGCCCCGTCCGGTGCGCAACTCGCCGCGGCAGGTGCGGCCGGTACCGCGGGACTCGTCGCGGCAGCGTCCGAGGCCGCGCCCAGGACGCCGTCCGACGCACCCCCGCGCGTACCCGTGGCGCGCGACGAGCTCGAGGCGTCGGGCGGTGCACCGGCCGAAGGAAGCGCGCCGGCCGACTCCGACATCGATTCGGAAGGCGGCGAGCGTCGCCGCGGCCGCAGACGCCGTGGAGGCCGGGGACGTCAGCGGAGCGTCGCCGACGGCGCAACCGGTGCGGATACGCTCGACGACGGCGAGAGCGCCGGGCCGAGCATGGGCGCCCGCGGGACCGCGCCCGTACAGGCGGCCGGGGAACCCACCTCGTTTGCCGCGCCCGCGGAGATGACCGAACCGCAAGGTTCCGTCGACGCCGCAGCGGCACGAACGTCCGCAGCCCCGACCGCGACAGCCGCGCCGGGCGACGCTGCGCCGCCGGAGTCTCCGACGATCGCGCCGCCGCCGCTGCGCGCGGCGCCGATCGAAGCGCCTGTCATGGCGGCCGTTCCGGTCGACGCGGTCGCGGTTCCGCCCGACCCCCTGTTCGCCGAGCGGGAACCGACGGCGGCCGGGCCGATCGCCGAGCCTCGGTACGAAGTCCGGGACGCCTCGAACGCGGCGCCCCTGCGGGCGTTCACCGGCGACGAGCCGTCACCGATCGCGGCTGCGCCGACTGCCGCCGCGAGCGAGCCGCCGCCCGTCGTGGCAGCCGCGGCCGACGTCCCGGCGGCCGCACCGCCACCGGGGCCGCAAGGCCCCCCGGTGCCGGCGCCGACCGCCCGACCGATCGACGCGAGCGCACTGCATGCCGTGGTCGAGCAGGCGGGCCTGCAGTGGGTGCAGACCTCGCCCGCGGCGATGAACGAGGAACCTGCGATCGAGCCGGTCGCCCCGCGAGTGCCCCGGGTCCGCAAGGCCCGCCCGGCGCCGAACGGCGAACCGCTGCAGCAGGTCGAGACGCGTCCGCCCCGCGACGACGCCTAGACGCGGGCGGGCCGGGCGGGTCGACCGTCCGCCGCGGCTGGTCGCAGCGGATGGCGTTCCGCGGCGACCGCCCCTCGGTCGGCGCGGTCGTCGACCGTACCGAGGGGGCGCTTGATAGACTCCAGCCCTCGCCGTCATGACCGAACGCGTCGTCATCCCGATCGCCGAGCACCGCTACGAAGCGGTGCGGCCCGACGTGCCCGAATCGCCGGAGGCGCCGACCGGCCGTCTCACCGACGCTCGCGGGCGACGTCTGCACGACCTGCGGGTCTCGGTCACGGATCGGTGCAACTTTCGCTGCACCTACTGCATGCCGAAGTCGGTGTTCGGCGCCGACTACGCGTTCCTTCCGCAGACCTCGCTGCTGTCGTTCGAGGAGATCGAGCGGCTGGTTCGGATCTTCGTCGCCCACGGTGTCGAGAAGGTGCGGCTGACCGGCGGCGAACCGCTGCTGCGCCGCAACCTCGAGGCGCTGGTGGCTCTGCTCGCGAGGGTTCGCACGCCTGCCGGCATGCCGCTGGACCTGACGCTCACCACCAACGGGTCGCTGCTCGCCCGCAAGGCCTCATCCCTGCGGCAGGCTGGTCTGACGCGGCTGACGGTCAGCCTCGATGCGCTGGACGACAGGGTGTTCCGGGCGATGAACGATGTCGACTTCCCGGTCTCCGACGTGCTCGAGGGCATCGACGCGGCGAAGCGGGCCGGGTTCGACCCGGTCAAGGTCAACATGGTCGTCAAGCGCGGCATGAACGACGATCAGATCGTCCCGATGGCGCGCCACTTCCGAGGCTCCGGTCACATCGTCCGATTCATCGAGTTCATGGACGTGGGCGCCTCCAACGGCTGGCGCCTGGACGACGTGGTGCCGAGCCGCGAGGTGATCGCCCGCATCG
>JBIKMO010000299.1:0-5341 GCA_044359175.1 Burkholderiaceae bacterium
GCACGCACGAGCACCGCACGCACGAGCACGGCCATCCCGCGCACGAGCACGGGCCGGGCTGCGGTCACGGGCCCGCGGACCGCGGGGACGGGCGGTGAGCGGCGCCGCGGCGTCGATCGCGCTGCTGCAGCTGGCCAGCCCGGCGCTGCCGATCGGCGGCTACAGCTACTCGACCGGGCTGGAGTGGGGGATCGACAGCGGTGCGGTCCGCGACGAGGCACGCGCGCGCGAGTGGATCGCCGACGTGCTCGCGCTGTCGCTCGCCTCCTTCGAGGGGCCGATCGCGCGCGATGCGATGCGCGCCGCCGCGCGGCTGCCCGATCCGGAGGCCGCACACGCGCTCGCCGAGCTGAACGAGACCGCGATCGCCGCGCGCGAGACCGCCGAGCTGCGGCTGGAGAGCGAGCAGATGGGCTACTCGCTCGGACGCTGGCTCGAGGCGGTGTGCCCCGAGCCGGGCGGCCGGACCGCGGTGGTCGCGACGCTGTCGCCGCTCTCGATGCCGGTCGCCTGGGCGCTCGCCGCGACCCGACTCGGGCTCGGCGAGCGCGACGCGCTGCTCGGCCTGTTCTGGGCGTTCGTCGAGAACCAGGCGATGGTGCTGATGAAGGCGGTACCGATGGGCCAGATCGCCGCGCAGCGGCTGTTGCGCGCGCTCGCGCCCGATCTGCAGGCCGCGCTCGATCGCGCGCTCGCACTGCCCCGCGACGCGTGGTCGAGCGCCTTGCCGGGGCTGGCGATCGCGTCGGCCCGCCACGAGACCCAGTACTCCAGACTCTTCAGGTCGTGACGACGATGAGCACGCACGGGCCCCTTCGGGTGGGTATCGGCGGACCGGTCGGGTCCGGCAAGACCGCGCTGACGCTGGCCTTGTGCCGTCGGTTGCGTGAGCGATACGACATCGCCGCGGTCACCAACGACATCTACACGCGCGAGGACGCCGAGTTCCTGGTCCGCAACGATGCGCTGCCCCGGGAGCGGATCCTGGGCGTCGAGACCGGCGGATGTCCGCACACCGCGATCCGCGAGGACGCGTCGATCAACCTCGAGGCGGTCGATCGGCTGACGCGTGCGTTCCCGGCGCTGCAGATCGTGTTCGTCGAGAGCGGCGGCGACAACCTCGCGGCCACGTTCTCGCCCGAGCTGTCCGACCTCACGCTCTACGTGATCGACGTCGCCGCGGGCGACAAGATCCCGCGCAAGGGCGGCCCGGGGATCATGAAGTCCGATCTGCTGGTCATCAACAAGATCGACCTCGCGCCGCATGTCGGTGCCTCGCTCGAGCTGATGGCGAGCGACGCGCGGCGGATGCGCGGCGAGCGCCCGTTCGTGTTCTCGAACATGAAGGACGGCACCGGGCTCGATCGCATCGTCGCCTTCATCGAGCACCGCGGCCTGCTGGCCTGAGCCTCGCCCGTACCCTTCGCCCCGCTTGGAGCCTTCGATGCGCACGCCCGTCCGTTCCGCCGTCGCCGTCGCCGCAGCCACCGTTCTGCCCGCCTTCGCGCACGACGGTCATGTCCACGACGGCGGCCCGATGCACGCGCTGCTGCACCTGTTCGAGGACGTGGATCCGTGGGTGGTCTCGCTCGGACTGGGGATTGCGGCGGCGCTCGCTCTGCGTGCCTGGCTGCGGCGCCGCGTGCAGCGCCCGCGCGACTGAGCGTGCGTTCGGCCGCCCATCGCGCGGCGGTGCGCGATGGGCCGGGTTCAGCGCCGGTAGCGCTTGGGCACGAACGGCAACCGGGTCGGCGTCACCTCCGGGCGGCGGTCCCGGACCACGGCCCGCAGCGGCCGGCCGTCCAGCGCGTCGGTGCGCAGGTAGGCGAGCATCACCGGCCGCCCCAGCGTCGGCGACACGGTGCCGCTGGTGACCTCGCCGACCGGCGAGTCCGCGGCGTCGACGATCGGCGCATGCGCCCGGATCGGCACCGGCGCCGCGGATGACAGGCCGATGAGCCGTCGCGCGGCGCCGTCGGCGAGATGCGCGAGGATCGGCGCGGCGCCCGGGAATCCGCCCGCCTTCGCGCCGCCCGCGCGGCGCGACTTCGGGATCGCGAACGCGAGGCCCGCCTCGACCGGCGTGGTGGTCGGGGTGATGTCGCTGCCGTGCAGCGGCAGCCCGGCCTCGAGCCGCAGCGTGTCGCGCGCCCCCAGCCCCACCGGCCGTACGCGGTCGTCGGCGAGCAGCGCCCGGGCGACCGCCTCGGCCGCCGGCAGCGGTACCGAGATCTCCCACCCGTCCTCGCCGGTGTAGCCCGAGCGGGTCGCGAAGCACGCGCTGCCCCGCAGCGTCAGCGTACGGGCCTGCATGAAGGTCATCGCCGCGCACGCAGGATCGTGCGCGGTGAGCACCGCCTCGGCGGCGGGCCCCTGCAGCGCGAGCAGCGCCGCGTCCACCCACTCGATCTCCAGCGCCGGGCACAGCGCGCGCAGCCGGGCGAGGTCGGCGTCGCGGTTGCCGGCGTTGACCACCATCCGCACCTCCTCGCCGAGGTTGACCAGCATCAGGTCGTCGTCGATGCCGCCGGCCTCGTTCAGCAGCAGCGAGTAGCGCTGCAGGCCGGGCGGCCAGCCGTCGAAGTCCACCGGCAGCGCGGCCTCGAGCGCGCGGGCGAGCGTGGCCGCGCTGCGGTCGCGCGCGCGCAGGCGCAGCTGGCCCATGTGCGACACGTCGAACAGGCCGGCGGCGGCGCGCGTGTGGCCGTGCTCGGCCTTCAGGCCGGCCGGGTACTGGATCGGCATGTCCCAGCCCGCGAACGCGCCGAACTTCGCGCCCAGCCCGCGGTGCAGCGCATCGAGCGGGATGCGCCGGATGTCGTCGGTCATCGGGCGCTCACGCGTAGTCGGTCGTCGGCGGGCAGGTGCACACCAGGTTGCGGTCGCCGGCGGCGTTGTCGATCCGCTTCACGTGCGGCCAGAACTTCGCGTCGCGGATCCACGGCAGCGGGTACGCGGCGGTCTCGCGCGAGTACGGGTGCGTCCAATCGCCCGCGACTTCGGCCGCGGTGTGGGGCGCGTTCTTCAGGGGGTTGTCGAGCCGGTCCCATTCGCCGCGCCGGACGCGATCGATCTCGTCGGCGATCGACAGCATCGCGTCGCAGAACCGGTCGAGCTCGGGCTTGGACTCGCTCTCGGTGGGCTCGACCATCAGCGTGTCGGCCACCGGAAAGCTCAGCGTGGGCGCGTGAAAGCCGTAGTCCATCAGCCGCTTGGCGATGTCCTCGGCGGTGATCCCGCACTCGCCCTTCAAGTGTCGGACGTCCAGGATGCACTCGTGGGCGACGCGTCCGTTCGCGCCGGCATACAGCACCGGGAAGCGGTGCCGCAGACGGGCCGCGACGTAGTTCGCGTTCAGGATTGCGGCCTCGGTCGCCTTGCGGATGCCCGAGGCGCCCATCATGCGCACGTACATCCACGAGATCGTCGTGATCAGCGCGCTGCCGTACGGCGCCGCCGACACGCTGTTCGCGGCCTGCGGCTCGGCGAACGGGTCGGATGCGAGGAACGGCGCGAGGTGAGCCGCCACCGCGATCGGGCCCATGCCTGGGCCGCCGCCGCCATGCGGGATGCAGAAGGTCTTGTGCAGGTTCATGTGGCAGACGTCCGCGCCGATGTCGCCCGGCCGGGTCAGCCCGGCCTGCGCGTTCAGGTTCGCGCCGTCCATGTAGACCTGCCCGCCCGCCGCGTGGACCATCGCGCAGATCTCGCCGATCGCCGCCTCGAACACGCCGTGCGTCGACGGGTAGGTGACCATCAGCGCGGCGACCCGGCCGGCGTGCGCGTCGATCTTGGCCCTCAGGTCGGCCAGGTCGACGTTGCCGTCGGCGTCGCAGGCGACCACGACGATCCTCAGGCCCATCATCTGCGCGGTAGCCGGATTGGTGCCGTGGGCCGACGACGGGATCAGGCACACGTCGCGGTGGCCCTCGCCGCGCGACGCGTGCCAGCCGCGGATCGCGAGCAGACCGGCGTACTCGCCCTGCGCGCCCGAGTTCGGCTGGAACGACACCGCCGCGAAGCCGGTGATCTGCGCGAGCCACTCACCGAGCTGGCGCAGCATCTCGGCGTAGCCCTGTGCCTGCTCGGGCGGCGCGTACGGGTGGATCGATGCGAACTTCGGCCAGCTGACCGGCGCCATCTCGGCGGCCGCGTTCAGCTTCATCGTGCACGAGCCCAGCGGGATCATCGAGTGCACCAGCGAGATGTCCCGGTTCTCGAGCTTCTTCAGGTAGCGGACGAAGTCCGTCTCGCTGTGGTACCGGTTGAACACCGGGTGGGTGAGCACCGGCCGCTCGCGGCGCAGCCCGGGCGGCACCGCCTCCGGCTCGACGCCCACCTCGGACCCCTGCAGCAGCCGCTGCGGGTCCGGCCGGTGGCCGGTGAGCACCCATGCGAGGTCGGCGACGTCGGCCGGGCGGGTGGTCTCGTCCAGCGCGATGCCGAGCGTGCTCGCATCGTGCCAGCGCAGGTTGATCCGCTGCGCGTCGCAGCGGGCGCGCACCGCGGCCGGATCGAGCCCGGCGGCCGCGAGGTCGATGCACACGGTGTCGAAGAACGCCGCATGGCGCGATGCGAGCCCGGTGGCGGCCAGCAGCAGCCGGGCCATCGCGTGCACGCGCAACGCGATCCGCAGCAACCCCTGCGGTCCGTGGTAGACCGCGTAGAACGCGGCCATGTTCGCGAGCAGCGCCTGCGCGGTGCAGATGTTGCTGGTCGCCTTGTCGCGGCGGATGTGCTGCTCGCGGGTCTGCAGCGACATCCGGTAGGCCGGGTTGCCGAGCGCGTCCTTCGACACGCCGATGATCCGGCCGGGCATCATCCGCACCAGCGGCTCGCGCACCGCCATGTAGGCCGCGTGCGGTCCGCCATAGCCGAGCGGCACGCCGAAGCGCTGCGCAGACCCGATGGCGACGTCGGCGCCCATCTCGCCGGCCGACTTGACCAGGATCGCCGCGAGCGGATCGGTGCCGATCGACAGCAACGCGCCCGCGTCGTGCAGTCGCCGAGCCAGCGCGGAGAAGTCGCGCAGCGCGCCGGACGTGTCGGGGCATTGCACGTGCGCGCCGAACAGGTCGGTGACGTCGGCGGCGTCGGCGTCGGCGATCACCACCTCGACGTCCATCCACCGCGCGCGCGTGCGGATCACCGCGATCACCTGCGGATGCACGCCCGAGTCGACCAGGAAACGGCGGCTCGGCGACTTCGACGCACGGCGGATCACCCCCATCGCCTCGGCCGCCGCGGTCGCCTCATCGAGCAGCGACGCGTTGGCCATCGGCAGCCCGGTCAGGTCGATCACCATCTGCTGGAAGTTCAGCAGCGACTCCAGCCGACCCTG
>JBIKMO010000300.1:0-5319 GCA_044359175.1 Burkholderiaceae bacterium
GGGCCTGGCCGAAGACCAGGGCGACCAGGCCCACGTAGGCCAGGGCCGCGAACCGCACCGGCGCCCGCGCTGCGGGGCCGAAGAGCCGGGCGCAGGCCAGCGCCGCCAGCGGCACGGCGTGCATCGCATGGGTGGCGAGGAAGTGGGCGGCGCGCAGGTCGCCGCCGTCGCGTGACCAGCCGAAGGGGAACAGGCCCCCGGCATCGCTGGCCGTGCCGCCGATCCAGTGGCTGCCCATGCCCGACAGCGTCTGTGCCGTCACGAGGGTCAGCGCCAGCGTGAGGCCGAGTCCCCAGACCAGTCCGGTGCGCACCGCCGGCGACACGTTCCCGGCCGGGTGCCGGTGCAGGGCCCAGGCGAGCGTCGCGCAGGCCGAGGTCAGCACGACGGCGGCCACGCCCATGAAGCCGTACAGCGCGCCCGCCAGCGGGGTGGACTCGTTGAAGTGGGACCCCGTGCCCAGGGCCGCCGCCCCGTCGATCCAGACCAGCTCCAGCACCACGGCCAGCACGACCGCGCGCTCGTGCCAGCGCCACCACGGCCGACCCCGGACCTCGGCCGACGCGAAGCGGGCGAAGCAGGCGAGCGTGAGCAGGTAGACGACCAGCGCGACGTGGAACTTCAGCGGCTTGATCCAGATGCCGATGCCCTGGAACAGGCGCGCGTCGAGCGCGTGCGCGCCCAGCAGCGGGAGCATCGCCAGCGCGAGCAGCACGGCCAGCCGCGTGTACCGGGGCGAGTCCGCCGCGAGGCGGGCGAGGGCGAACGGGCCGGGCGCCGGGGAGGTCTGCTCGATGCCCGATCGGCGGGCGCCGGTCCGATGCGCCGCGCGCAGCAGCTGGAAGAGCAGGAAGCCCGCGGGTCCGAACAGGAAGGTGGCCAGCAGGCAGGGCAGCAGCAGCAGGTGCGCGATGCGCTCGCGACGGGCAGTGCGCAGCTGCCACGCGCCCACGAGCAGGTCGAAGGCGAGGTAGTGCACCCACCCCGCCAGCAGCAGCCACCGGCTCTCGAACAGCTTCGCCACCGACCCGAGGCTGTCGAAGCCCCCCTGCCCGGCGCTCCAGTGGGCCAGCACGATGGCGGCATAGCCCCCCGAGAGCACGAGCGGGATGGCCACGCCGCCCACGATACCGAGCGCACGCGGCGCAAGCGGCCCCAGGGCCAGCGCGATCCAGCCGAGCAGCGCGATCGAGCTCGCGGCCTGGAAGAGACCGTCGGGGCTCACCGGGCGGCCTGCGGCGTCATGGCTGCAGCGGTCGCAGCATCCGCTTGGACACCGCCGCCACCATCGCCCGGGGCACGAAGCGGTTGCCCAGGATCATCGCCCGGTTCGTCAGTCCCACCACGCGCGTGAGTCCGCCGCCGAGCAGCAGTGCCACACCGGCTTCGGCCACCGCGCGCGGGTCGGCCCGGCCGGCCTTGCCGAAGAAGTGGCCTCCGGCGATGCGCTGCGGGTCGACACCGTCGAAGAAGGCGGTGTCGGTGGGTCCGGGCGCCAGGCAGCCGACGCTCACGCCGTGGTCCTCCATCTCCTTGGCGAGCGCCTCGGAGAAGTTGAGCACGAAGGCCTTGGCCGCGCCGTAGGCCGCGAAGTACGGCGTGGGCTGGAACGCCGCCGTCGAGGCGACGTTGAGGATGCGCCCGGCGCGCCGCTGCTTCATCGCGCCGCCGTAGCGGTGGCACAGCTCCGCCACGGCCACCACGTCGAGCTGCAGCATCCGGTGCAGTTGCGCCGCGTCGATCGCGACGTGCTCGTCGACCACGCCGAAGCCCGCGTTGTTCACCAGCGCGTCGATGCGCAGCCCCTGGCGCTGCGTGTGCTCGAACAGGCGCTGCGCCGCGCCGGGCTCGGACAGGTCGATGGCGTGCAGGTGCACCTCGGTGTCGTGCGTGCGGCGCAGCGCGTCGGCGGCGGCCTGCAGCCGGCCGGCGTCCCGGCTGACCAGCACCAGATGGTGGCCCCGCGCGGCCAGCAGCCGTGCCATCTCCAGGCCGATGCCGCCGCTGCCGCCGGTGACGAGCGTCGTGGTGCCGGAGTTCATGGTCGAGTCCTCGAGAGGTGGAGAAGGCTTTCGTCGCCGGCGTGCAGGGCGATCAACCGCGCCGCCTCCGCGTGCACGGCCGCTTCCCCCATCGCGATCAGCCGCTCGCGGTACGCGCGCGACCAGCCGGCCCAGTACCCGGTGTCGGGGTGCAGCAGCACGTCCGCCAGGCGCGCGTCGGGCAGTGTGAGCGCGCGCTTTCGCAGGTCGACCTCGCGATAGCGCAGCGCCGCTCGAGGGGCGCGGTCCTCGTGGGCCGAAGCGTCCACCGCCAGCACCCGGGTGGCGCCGAGCGCACGGGCCACGCGCACGGGCAGGGGCCGCTGCAGGTCCGCGTCGACGTAGCGGACACCGCCGATGCGCACCGGCGCGAGCTGCCCCACGATCGCCGAGGCGGCCTGCACGGCCACGCCGGCGTCCCCCCGGGTGAAGGCCACCACCTCGCCGTCGTCGGTCCGGGTGGCCACGCAGGCCACGGGCACCGGCAGGTCCTGCAGCGGCCTGCCTTCCAGCGCATCGTTGACGAACCCCGCGAGGCCGCTGCCGTCGAGCCACTCGGGCCCGCGCGGGTTCCACCGAAGGACGTCCCAGGGTTGCAGGTCCAGGGCCAGCTGCTCCAGGCGTCGGACGCCGAGGCCCGCGGCCCGCAGCGTGCCGGCGAGCGCGCCCGCCGAGGCGCCCACGATGAAGTCCGGCTCGAGCCCCAGCGCGGCCAGGCCCTTGAGCACGCCGACGTGCACGAAGCCGCGCGGTCCGCCCGAGCCGAAGACCCAGGCCGTGCGAGGCGCCCCGGGCGCGGCGACCGGCAGCGCCAGCGGGGCGGCCTCGGGCTCCCCTGGCCTGAGGTACGCATCGGGCCCGTCGCCGGCCGCGCCGGCGCGCCCGCCCGCCAGGAGCGCGCAACCTGCGGCGGCGCCGAGGAGCCGGCGGCGCGTCGCCCCCTGTCGGGACGTCGGGCTCGAGGCCGCTACCACGTCTCGACCGAAGGCCGCAGGTCGAGCTCGAAGGTCCACGCGTCGCGGGGCTGCCGGTGCAGCCACCAGTAGGCCTCGGCGATGTGATCGGGGTTCAGGATGCCGTCCGGCCCGGCGGCTGCCACGCGCTCGGCGAAGTGCTCGCGCGAGAACGCGGTGTCGATCAGGCCGTCGACGACCACGTGCGCGACGTGCAGGCCCCGGGGGCCGAGCTCGCGCGCCATCGACTGCGCCAGGGCGCGCAGCGCCGCCTTGCCGCCGGCGAAGGCCGCGAAGCCCGCGCCGCCGCGCAGGCTGGCCGTGGCCCCGGTGAACAGCAGCGTGCCGCGGCCCCGCGGCAGCATCGCGCGGGCTGCCTCGCGCCCGACCAGGAAGCCGGCCAGCGCGCACATCTCCCAGACCTTGAAGTACTTCTGCGAGGTGGTCTCCAGGAGGGGGAAGCGGACGTTGCCGCCGACGTTGAAGGCCACCACTTCGACGGGTCCGACCTCGGACTCGACCTGCTCGAAGAAGGCGCTCACCTGTTCCTCGCGCCGCGCGTCCAGCGCGAAGGCACGCGCCTGCCCGCCACCGGCGGCGATCCCGTCCACCAGCGGCTGCAGCGCGACGGCGTTGCGCCGCGCCACGCACACCGGGTGGCCCTCGCGCGCGAAGCGGCGCGCCAGCGCCGCGCCGGTGGCGTCGCCGGCGCCGATCACGCAGCACACGCCCGGGCGGGTCGCGGCCTCGCGCTCCATGGCCCGGGGGGCCTCAGGCGCGCGCGGTGGGCCGGGCCGAGACGGCCGCGAACCAGCGCGCGAGGTTCGGCATCTCGGGCGGCACGCGCAGGGCCACCGCCTTGCCCAGCACGAGGGCGCACTGGGCCACGATGTCGGCCATCGTGTAGTCGGGGCCGGCGACGTGGGCGCGCCCGGCCAGCTCGCGGTCGAGCCAGGCCATGGTGTGCAGCGCGCGGCCGCGCGCCCAGTCCGCGACCTGCGGCACCTGCTCGATTCGGCCACGGTAGAACTCGCTGGTGTGCGAGAAGACGTCGGCGATGGGCCGCGACAGCTCGTGATCCATCCGCAGCGTCCACATCTCCACCTGCGCCGCCTCACGCGGCGTGCCCCCCATCAGCGGCGGATCCGGGTGCAGCGCCTCGAGGTAGCGGCAGATCGCCAGCGACTCGGCGATGGTGCTGCCGTCGTCGAGCTCGAGCACCGGCAGCCTGCCCAGCGGATTCAGGCGCAGGAACTCGGGCGAGGCGTTGGCCCGGCCGGCGGCGTCCACCTCGCGCCGCTCGACGGTGACGCCCTTCTCGGCCAGGAAGATGCGCACCCGGCGCGGGTGCATCCCGGGGGTGAGGTCGTGCAGGATCATCGCGGGTCTCCTTCGGGGGCGGTCGGGGTGGACGTTCAGGTCGTCGCACGGGGCGCGCGCAGCGCGTCGACGACGCGCGAGGCCACCTCGCGCGCGAGCTCGGGCAGGGGCACGAGCGCCGCCGGCACGCGGCCGATGCGCAGCGCGGCCGCGCCGTGGATGGCGCTCCACGCGAACAGCGCGTCGCGCTCGTCGGGGAGTCGTGCGATCACGCCGGTCCGGTGCAGCCCGAGCAGCGCGGCCGGCAGGTGGTCGTAGCTGCTGCGGCGCCCGGGCGTGCGCGCGCCGGCGCGGTAGCCGGCCCCCTGCGCGCCGAAGATCAGCCGCCACAGCGCCGGCTCGTCGTCGGCGAACTGCAGGTAGGCCTGCGCGAGGCGCAGCATCCGCGAACGTGCCTCGGCCGCATCCGCGGGCGGCCGGGCGAGGTCGAAGGCGGCGTCGAAGCACGCGAGCAGGCGCTCGAAACCCACGCGCGCCACCTCGAGCAGCAGGTCCTCGCGGCTGCCGAAGTGCCGGTAGGCCGCGGCGGCCGTGACGCCGAGGCCGGCGGCGAGCTGGCGCAGCGACAGGCCCTCGATGTCGGGGGCGGCGAGCGCGGCGTCGATCAGGGCCTGACGAAGGTGGCCGTGGTGGAAGGCGCGGCCGGCGGGGTCGGGGCGCTCGACGGGGCGCGGCCGCTGCGGCGCGGCGATGGCGTTCATCCGCCGATGTTATCTGTGTTCACTTCGAACGCGCAACACGCCGGGTCCCGGCGCATCCACCCGACCCGCCCCCGACGTTTCGGACCAGGCGTTGCCGGCGAACAGCCGGGTCGGGCATCACATCACCTGTCACAGCGGCGCGCTGGCGTCGCTCTAAGTCCCTGGAGAGGTCGGTCGGACCTCGCTGAACAGGAGACCTCCATGGCGCGTTCCGGATCCATCGCGACGGCGGCGACCGTTGCG
>JBIKMO010000301.1:0-5315 GCA_044359175.1 Burkholderiaceae bacterium
CGCGCTGCGGAACGAGAACACCCGCTCCTTCGCACGGCTCTTCTCCTCGTCGCGTCGCGCCCCGCCGAAGGCGACGTCGAACCGGTACTTGTCCAGTGCCTGCTTCAGCGCCTGGGTCTTCATGATGTCGGTGTGCACCGCCGAACCGTGCGTGAAGGGATTGACGCCCTGCGCGACCCCCTCCTTGTTGGTGTAGACGTGCAGTTCCAGTCCGAGTTCGCGAACCAGCCGGTCGCGGAACGCGTACATGTCGCGGAACTTCCACAGCGTGTCGATGTGCATCAGCGGGAAGGGTGGCAGCGCTGGGAAGAACGCCTTCATCGCCAGGTGCAGCATCACCGCGCTGTCCTTGCCGATCGAGTACAGCATCACCGGCCGCTCGGCCTCGGCGACGGTCTCGCGCATGATGTGGATGCTCTCGGCCTCAAGGCACTGCAGATGAGTGAGCCTGGGCGCGTTCATGACGTGATGCTGTCGTCAGCACGGATCGAGTGGACGACGACGCCTGGACGGTGCAGCGTTCGACGCCGCCACCAGGGCCCCGAAGGGTCGACCAGGCTACGCACGGTCAGGTGCGTCGCGCCCGCCGCAGCCCCCGTACCGACGCGCATGCGCGCGTGGGGGCGTAGTTCGATGCGCAGCGGCTCTCCACCAGCGTCCAGCTCGACGCTGCGTGCGATCGGCAAGGGATTCTCGAGCTCCAGCTCGATCATCCGCTCGACCTCTCGCCGCTCGATTGGCCAGCGGGAGCTCTCTCGGGTCCAGCGACCCTCACCGTGCGGCTCGGCCCACGCGTCGGCGAGCTCGGGCGGCAGCCACTGCGTGAGCGGCATGATTCGATTCGGGCGGTACTCGCAGACGTACATTCTGCCGAACAGGCTCGGCGGACAGTCGACTCGGTTGACCGTGAAACCAGCGTGCGCGAACAGCTCGAACAGGAAGTCCTCGGTGAAGCCCAGCTCGAACCAGCGCTGGCGGCGCACCACCGCAACCACCTCGCTGTGCATCCGCAAGCCCCACGGGTATGGCACCGCGGCGTAAGCGCGTTCGGCGATGGGCTCGCCGGACAGGATCACCTTGCCGCCAGGGGCCAGCAGCCGAGGCAATTGCCGCACGACCCGTACGAAGTCCAGGCAGTGGTGGAAGCTCTCGTAAAACCACACCAGCTGGTAGCGCTGTTCCGGCCGCGGCGCGTCGCCGAAGCGGCCCTTGAATGCCGTGAGCGGCACGCCGAAGAACTCGCCCTGTCGGCGCACGTACTCGCAGAATGCGGCCGACACGTCGACCGTGTCGACGTGCACCCCCAGTCTAGCGAGCGCGAGTGCGGTCTGCCCGAATCCGGCGCCGTACTCCAGCGCCCAGTCACCAGGCCGCAGACCGCAGTGCTTGAGAAGCATGCCGGTGGCGATCACATGGTCGGACGCGGCCTCGACCGCACCCGGGTCGCGCCGCACGTAATAGCCCGGGAAGCGCACCGGATCCACCTCGCCGATGTCTGCTTCCTTCTCGTCACGCTCGACGTCGTAGTCGCGTTCGACGCCGGCGACCAGCCTCCAGAGCCTGCGCTGCTGGTCGGCGTAGGCTTCGCTCAGTGGGTCCAAGCCTGGCTGAAACCAGTCTGGCAATCGCAGGTGCGCATGGCGCAAGGGCTCCCACGGCCCGCCGGGGGCACCGCATTGCCCAGGCCCGAAGAAGGTCGAATGGATCAGCTCGATCTGGTCCGCGTCGAACCAGCCGCTGCGGCCGATGCGCTCGACCGCATCGCTGCCGATCAGCGCGTCCACCGCGTGACGCATGCCCGCGACCAGCGTCATGACGCCTGCATCCGGACGCGCTCCAAGAACGCCTGCCACTGCGGCAGGATCCGCTCGGGCACGTACTGGTCGGACACGCGCGCTCCCTCCTCGACGAGCTGTGCACGGCGTGCGCTGGCCGAGGGCACGAGAAGCCGGCCGACCACGTGCGCGACTTCGTCGACAGAGTACGGGTTGAAGTACTCGGACGCGGCGCCATACACGTCTCGGTGCACGGGGATGTCGGATGAAGCCACCACGCCGCCGCAGCGCATCGCCTCGACGCCGGAGAAATCGAATCCCTCGGCGAAGCTCGGGCACACGGTCGCCGCCGCATGGCGGTACAGCACGCGAAGCTCGGCCGCGGGCACGTCCTCCAACAGGTGCAGACCACCGCGTTTCAACCAGGGCTTGAGCTTCTTCACGATCGCCCCGTGATCCCAGCCGAGCGAGCCTACGAAGACCAGTTGCAGCTTTCGGTCGATCATCGTCCGCAGCTGCTCCCAGGCGGCCAGCAGCGTCAGGTGGTTCTTACGCGGCTCGATGGTCGACACCATCAGCAGGTAGCGGGGTGCGCGCGCGAGCGGCCCGCGCGACGACTGCGAGATCGGCTTGCCGCCGCCGCACTCGGCTGCGATGTTGCGCCGCGTATTGATGATCTCGGCCACGCGCGCCGGTGACGAATCCTCCGCGAAGTAATGGTGCGACACCATGTTCGGGATGGTCACTGCGCGTGGCCCAGCCTGCGGGAAGATCGCGACCAGGTCGCGGCGCGTGGCGTCGGACACGCAAGCGAACCACGCGCCGTCCTCGAGGTTGCGCTTCAGCGCGTGGTAGTGCGACGCGCGGTGGTAGCTGCGGTCGATGATCGTGTGCGGCATCAGAAGCGGGATCGCATCGTGGTAGCGGACCACCAGCGTCGTGCCCGCGGACACGCGGCCGGGGAACGGCGTCTCGGCAACGACCACGTCGAAGTCCGATGTGTCGAAGCGCGGATACATCGGCCCGCCGATCATCCGCGTTGCCAGGCCCACCCGGTGCAGCCCGGACCAGGGCACGCGCGCGACTCGGAAGCGCGCCGAAGTGACCAGGTCGAAGTCGGACGTGGGCAGCGTCTTGGCGAACATCGCACGCCAGACGAAGTCCTTGAACGGCGCGGCGTCGAAGCGGGTCAGTGGCGTCGTCGCGCCGACCATCGTGCCCAGAAGCATCCGCAGCGGCTGCAGCCGGAGTTGCCACTGGTGAGCACGGTGCTCGGCGCGGCTGGGCGCGGCGTTCGGCTGCAGCGACACCACCAGCCGCGACAGCCGGTCGATCACCTGGTGCGGCTTCCACGTGGTCAGGTCGCCCTTGGGCAGGCCCTTGGCGATGATCCGGTTGCTGCTCTGGATCAGCCCCTCGACCCGCGCGGCGGGAAGCCGCGACAGACCCCGGAACAGCAGCCGCGTCTCCTGCGGGATGCCGGCATGGCCGTCGAACGCAGGGCGCATCTCGACGAGGATCCGAAGCGGCGCATGGCCGCCGAGGGGGATTCGCTGCGGCGCGCCCTCGGGCGTGTCCACCCCAGGTGTCGCTTCGGTCGGAGCCGTTTGCGGCGCGACCGGCTGGAGTTCGCCGGGTGCGAAGCGTGCGCCGGCCGCAAGCCAGGGGTGCGCCGGCGAGCGCGGCACGGTGTCGGTTGCCGTCACGCCCGCCCTTGTCTGGTCCGCGGAGCCCGAGTTCCCCAGGGCGACTCGTGTGTATATGCGCATCAGTCGAACTGCACGGTGGGTACGGGCGGCTGAACCGCTTCGTAGAAGTCGTAAGCTTCGTCGACGGTACGGAACTCATGGAGCCTGCCGCCGTGTAACACGCAGGCGCGCTCGCAGTAGGTTTTGACGATCTTCGGGTCGTGCGAGACGAGGATGAACGCGCGGTCCCGGCGCTTCTGGAACAACTCGACGTGGCATTTGTTTCCGAAGCGTGCGTCGCCCACCGCCATCCCCTCGTCGATCAGGAAGCAGTCGAACTCGATCGCCATCGACAGCGCGAACGCGAGTCGCATCGTCATCCCGACCGAGTAGTTGAGCACCGGCTCGCGAAGGTACAGGCCGAGCTCGGTGAACTCCTCGACGAACGGCAGCAGCGGCTTCCAGTCGACGCCGTAGATCCGGCAAACGAATTTCAGGTTGTCGATGCCGGTTAGGTGGGCCTGGAACGCGCCGGTGAAGGCGAGAGGCCACGACACGCTCATGCCGCGGTGGATTCGACCCGCGGACGGGTTCTCGGCACCGGACAGCAGCCGGATCATCGTGCTCTTGCCTGAGCCGTTGCGCCCGAGGATGCCGACGTTGCGGCCGCGCTCGAGCGTGAAGTCGATGTGGTCGAGCACGCGTCGGCGGCCGTGCCGCACGCCGTAGTCCTTGCAGACCGCCTCGAGGCGAATCACTTGCCGCCCCGGCGCCACGCGGCGTCCCGCAGCACGAACAGTCCGGCGAACGACAGCACCAGGTTGCAGACGACCAGGAACGGCACGTCGTAATGGGTGCGGACGATCGCACCGAAGAATCCATCGCGCACCATCTCCACGCCATGGACCATCGGCAGCATCAGCACGACGTCACGACCCGCCTGCGGCAGCCAGTCGACCATGAATGCCGCGCCCGACAGCGGGAACAGCAGGTATGAGACCGGATGCCACAGGCGGTCGACGACCTCGCTGTAGGCGGTCACCGCCCCGATCGTGATCGCGAGCGCGCCACCGAACCAGCACAGCAGCGCCCAACCTCCAACCACGGTCAGCAGGTCGACCGGCGGCTCGATCCACTCGAGTGCGAGGAACACCATCGTGAGCACAATGAACGAGCCGGTCGCACCGACCACCTCGAGCACGATCCGTGTGACGAATACGTCGAGCACGCGCACGTTGCGGTGGTAGAGCAAGTTCAGGTTCTGTTGGATGCCGCTGTTGCAGCGGCCGACCGTGTTTCGCCATACCAGCACGGACGAGTAGCCGGTGATCGCGAAGGCAACGATCGGAAGGACCGACCCGTGGTTCATATCGGCGGCACTCCACAGCGCCGCGACTCCGAGGGTGAAGATCATCGGTTCTCCGATGAGCCACAGCACCCCCAGGTTCTCCCGTCCGAACCTCGTGATCACCTCGCGCATCAGCAGCGCATACAGCACCTGCCGCTGAATCTGCAGCGACCGCATGAACGTGGTCTGTGTCATCCCGACCCGCCCATCAGTCCGTGTGCTCGCGTACGCTGGCAACCACGAGGCTCAGCACGCCCCAGGCCACCAGCCCCAGCACGAACACGGTCACGATCGACCGCACCCGCCGCGGCTCCACCGCATTGTCCGGCAGGTGCGGCTGCACCAGCCGCTCCAGGTACAGCTGCTTCCTCTGCGCTTCGGCCCGCGCCTGGTCCAGCGCGGTCAGCGCTGCCGCGAGCTGACGGTCGGCGAACGCCTTGTCCAGCACCAGCCGGTCGAACGCCGGCGACTTGCTCACCAGGCCGCCGGCTCGGCCGAGCACCC
>JBIKMO010000302.1:0-5311 GCA_044359175.1 Burkholderiaceae bacterium
GGCTTGCGGGCGGTTCGACCAGATCACGGCGCGCGATACGGGTTGCGCGTCGGCGCCACGGCCGGCGGATCCGCCGGCGCCCTGGCGTTATACGCCGAGTTGTCCTGGACAAACAAGCCGAACGGGACGATTTCCCGAGCGGCGAGGGGGCATTTCGAATGGTGAAAATTGAGGGCGAAAATACACCGATCCGTGGCCTTGGAACCGATCCACCGCGCACGATACCGAGATGGATCTCGCATCCTGGGCGAGCCCGTCGGATCGATTGTCCATGACGGACGGACCCGTCTGTCGATGTCGCTCGCCACACCTCGGTGCGTGCGGATCCGGCGCCCAAGACGTCGCAGGTCGTGCGGCATGGACCGGTCGTCTTTGCGGACGCGACTGGCCGCAGGTGCTCCGCGCACACTCGAGCTCGGTCCGAAAGGGCCTTCCGATGCCTGCCGATACCCCGCCTGACTCCCCGACAGTCGGCCCGCGTGCCCCGCGGCAGCCGGACACAGTGTCTTCGATGCGTGGCCCGCGAGCGGCATCGACGCCGAGCGCGGCGGGCACCGGGCGTGGCGCAGACCTGCCGCCGACCGCACCGCCCGCGAGCGGTCGCCGGCTGCGGCTGACGGGGTGGCGCTTGCCCGTTCGGCTGCCGGCGAGACTGCCTGCGTTCGCGGTGCTCGCGGTGCTGCTCTCGCACGGGGCGGTGGCGATGGTGGTCGCGCTGTCCGGCTGGCCGGCCTCGCCGCTCGGGTCGATCGGATTGAGCCTGGCGGCCGGACTGGTCGCGGTGACCGTGACGCTGCGTTCGGCGGGCCGCTGGATCGGTGGACGCGTCGAACAGATCACCATCGCCCTCGAACGCGCCCGTCTCGGCGACGCCTCGGTGCGGATCGAGGCCGGCGCGGCCGACGAGATCGGCATCATGGCGCGCCGCGTGAGCCGCCTGATCGAGACGTCGTCTTCGCGCGAGCGCCGTATCCTCGAGTCGGCCTTGTGCGACCCCATGACCGGTCTGGCGAACCGAAGGCTGCTCGACGAGCGCCTTCGGCGCTCGATCGCGCTGTCGCTGCGCAGCCGCGCGCCGTTCTGCGTCGCCGTCGCCGACCTCGATCGCCTCAAGACGATCAACGACACCCTCGGGCATGACGCCGGTGACCTGGTGATCTGCGAGGTGGCGCGGCGACTGCGCGGCGCGGTACGCGACATCGACACGGTTGCGCGGGTCGGCGGTGACGAATTCGTGCTGGTGCTGGACGGCGGCGAGGAGACCGCACACGAGGTGACCCGGCGGATCATGGAGAAGATGCTCCCGCCGCTGCCGTACGAGGGCCGTACGATCGACATCGGGGTCTCGATCGGCGTCGCAGTGCACCCGCAGCACGGCGCGGACGACGTCACGCTGCTGCGCCACGCCGATCTGGCCATGTACCGCGCCAAGCGTCAACGTGCCGGAGTGATCTTCTTCGACAGCACCGTGCACGAGGTCCAGCGCAACGATCTGTCGCTGATGCGCGAGCTGCGTACGGCGATCAAGGGCGGCCAGCTCGCGCTCGACTATCAGCCCAAGGTGGACCTCACCAGCGGGCTGATCGTCGGTTTCGAAGGGTTGCTTCGCTGGAACCATCCGAGTCGCGGCCGCCTGCTGCCGAGCGAATTCCTTGCGCTCGCCGAGCAGACCATCGCGATGCGCGAGATCACCGTCTGGGTGATCGGTCAGGGGGCGGCGTTCGCGGCGATGCTCGCCGACAGGGGGTTCGCGCTGAACGTGGCGGTCAACGTGTCGCCGAAGGATCTCGAGCAGCCCGACTTCGCCGACCAGGTGGACGAGATCGTCCGCGACCGAGGCCTCGGACCCGGACGACTGACGCTCGAGATCGCCGAGGGCGAGATCCTGTCGGGGACGGGCACCGTGCTCTCGAACCTGAACGCGCTCGCCGAGAAGGGGGTGCGTCTGGCGATCGACGACTTTGGCACCGGCTACACGCTGATGAGTCAGCTGCAGCAGCTGCCGGTGCACGAACTGAAGATCGACCGATCGTTCGTGACCGGAATGACGGACAGTCGAGGTCACCAGATGGTCGTGCGTTCGGTGGTCGGGCTCGCCAAGCAGCTCGGTCTGCGGACGATTGCCGAAGGCGCGGAGACGGGCGCCGAGTTGCGGGCGCTCGCGGCGATCGGCTGCCACGAGGCTCAGGGCTACGTCATCGCCCAGCCGATGCGTGCCGAGGAGGTGGTCTCGTGGATCGAGATGCGGCATGCGTTGTACACGAACAGCCGCGAGACCTACTTCCGGTCGCTGCTCGGGCAGCACTGAGCCGACTCGCGCGCCACGTGCGCACGGCGGGCGAGCGCGGCGCGGAGCAGGTGCGCAGTCGTCGGGCCGGGGTCGCGAGTGAGGTTGCCATGCGCGCGTTTGTCACAGCGGGGCGCGGGCGGTTAGACTCGGCCGCCGCCGGCAGGATGCCCCGACCCGGCTCGGCTCTCCCCGCCCTTCGGCGTCCAGTGCGTCCTCATGATCGCAAGACCGGCCAGCGAGTTCGATGCGTCCCAGCTGTACCGGTTGCTCGCCAGCCTGGTGATTCCCCGGCCGATCGCGCTGGTGTCGTCGCTGTCGGCGACCGCCGTGCCGAACCTCGCGCCGTTCAGCTTCTACATGTTCCTGAACGATGCGCCGCCGATCCTCGGGTTCTCGGTCGGCCTGCGCTACGGTACGTCGCACAAGGACACGCTCGTCAACATCCGAGACACCGGCGAGTTCGTGATCAACGTCGTGAGCGACGAGATCGCCCAGCCGATGAACGTATCGTCCCTCGACTGGGGGCCCGAGGTCGACGAGTTCTCGGTGTCGGGGTTCACGGTGGCCCAGGGCAACCTCGCGGTGAAACCGCCGCGGGTGGCCGAATCACCCGCGCAGTTCGAATGCCGGCTCGAGCGGTTCGTCGAATTCCCGCGCTACACGCTGGTCGCCGGCGAAGTGCTCGCATTCCACTACCGTGAGGACGTCTTCGACGCTCGCATGCGGGTCGACTACGATCGCTTGCGAGCTCTGGGTCGGCTCACCGGCCCCGATTACTGCCGGATCACGGACCGGTTCGTGATGGCACGCGATGCGGATAGCCCGGCATCGCATCGCAAGGGCTGAAATCTGCCGCGTCCGCAAGGAGGGCGCACGCATGCGACGACTCGGCATCCTGCTGCTGACGATGTGCGTCACCCTGGCCAGCGGCGCTGCGCTCGCGCAGGCGTATCCCTCCAAGCCGATCCGACTGATCGTGCCGTTCCCCGCCGGCGGCGCGGTCGACATCTCGGCCCGGGCGATCGGTGCCGAGCTGAGCAGGTCGCTCGGTCAGCAGGTCGTGGTCGAGAATCGCCCCGGGGCCGGTGGCAACCTGGCGGCGGAAGCCGCTGCGCGGGCGGCTCCTGACGGCTACACGTTGTTCATGGCGACGTCGGCCATCCTTGCGGTCAATCCGGTGCTGTACGCGAAGGTACCGTTCGATCCGATCAAGGACTTCGCGCCGATCTCCGTGGTCGCGTCGTCCGACAACGTGCTGGTCGTGCATCCGTCGGTACCTGCCCAGACCGTGGGCGAACTCATCGCGCTCGCCAAGGCGAATCCGGGCAAGTACTCGTACGCGTCCTCGGGCAGCGGCAGCTCGACCCACCTCGCCGCAGAGATGTTCAAGATGATGGCCGGCGTCGATCTGCTGCACGTCCCCTACAAGGGCGGGCCGCCGGGGGTGGTCGATCTGCTCGCCGGGCAGGTCAACATGATCTTCGACCTGGTGCCTTCGGCGCTGCCACACATCCGCAGCGGCAAGATCCGTGCGCTCGGCGTGGCCGGCGTGCAGCGCTCGCCGCTGCTGCCCGGCGTGCCGCTGATCTCGGAGTCCGGTGTGCCCGGGTATCGGTCGTCGGTGTGGTTCGGGCTGGTGGCTCCGGCCGGAACACCGGCAGAGATCGTCTCGCGTCTGTCGGCCGACGTCGCCAAAGGTGTTCGGCAGGCCGAATTCCGTGATCGGCTGACCGGGATGGGCTACGACGTCACCAGCACCACGCCCGAGCAGATGGCCGAGTTGATCCGCGCCGACATACCGAGGTGGGCGCAGGTGGTGAAGACCAACGGCATCAAGATCGACTGACCGCGGACGAACGCAATGGTGACTCCCCAAGATGGCCGGGTGCAGCGAACGCTGGACAGGATCGCGAAGGTCCACGAGCCGTACTCGCGCTACAGACATCCGCTCTGGAAGGGGCTGATGGAAGGCCGCTTCGAGCGGCCTCAGGTGCGCGAGTTCCTCAAGCAGGCGAGCATCATCCCCCTCTACAACCATCTCTATCACGGGCCGCTGTACGTCAAGTGCCCCGACCCGGCGTGGCGCGAGATGATCGCCGAGGTGGTGTACGAGGAGGGCACGGGCAAGCTGTTCGCCGACGGCGTGCCGCACTGGAAGCTGTGGCTGCGGCTGGGCAATGCCTTCGGCATCGCCGACGACGAGATGTGGGCGACGGACTTCTGCCCCGAGGCGCTCGCCTATCGGGCGTTCTTCCACGGTATCTGCAGCGGCGATTTCCTCGAGGGCGTCGCCGCGCACATGTTGGGCTCGGAGGCGCAGGTGCCTGGCGCCGTGGGCAGCGTGTCGGAAGGCCTGCGTCGCAAGTTCGACCTCACCGACCACGATCTCGCCTTCTACATCGTTCACGACCACGCGGACAGCGAGCACTCCGACGTCGGTCGAAAGCTCCTGGGCAGCTTCGCGCACACCGACCAGGACTTCGAGCGCGTGGTGACCGCGGTCACGCAGATGGTCCAGGTCACCCAGGTGCTGTTCGACGGGATCTACGCACGGGTCCGCGACGCGGATTAGGCGGACCATCCCGGCGCCGCCGCGCGGCAGCGGGCGCGGGCACGAGCGGCCTGGCGGTGTCGAACCGGGTGGGTTCCGCGGCTCCCCTCGGGTCCGTGCCGAACACCGGGCCGTGCGACGCAGGATGCGCCCCCGCAGGGGCACCGAGCTATGCTTGAGCACCTTCGCGCTCGGCGTCCACGAATGGAGATCCGGTCATGAAGCCGTACGTCGCACCGATCGCCCGGGCGGTTACCCTGGCCCTGCTGCCCGTCCTGTTCGCGGGTGGAGCCGCCGCCCAGTCCGTCGCGGCCGACCGCGCGGCCTGCGAGCGGACGTACACGCCGCGGTCAGGCCAGGACGGCAAGGACGTCGTCTGGGTACCCACCCCCGACGCAGTCGTGCAGCGCATGCTGCAGATCGTCGACGTGACGGCTGCGGACGTGGTCTACGACCTCGGCGCGGGCGAC
>JBIKMO010000303.1:0-5290 GCA_044359175.1 Burkholderiaceae bacterium
GGCGGCCGACTTGGCCCGCGGATCGGCGGCTCGAGGGGCGGGCGCCGCGGCCTTGACCGAAGGCGCGCCGCGGGCATCCGCTCCGCGTGAGGCAACCCGCTCGGTCGCCTGGGCGGGCATGCAGACCGCGACCATGGCACTCACGAGGAGCACGAACCCGATGCGCCCGCGGGCACCAAGACCTGTCACTGCCATCGAACCACCCCTCGGAACGGCCGCGAAGTTTACCAAACGGGCTACCGCCCGACCCGGAAAAATGTCCACTGATGAAGCACTTGAGACCGAAACCCAACAGGTCGCATCAACTGCCCGATGGACGGTCTGCCGGGGACGGGAGAATGGCGCGGGTCGGCGTCGCATCGGAGCCGAGCCCATGCGCGTGAGCCGCTGCGGGTGGCCCGCCGGCGTGCGCGTGCCCGCGCGGATCCTGAGGCGCGGACGGCGACTGGCGCGAGACGAGTCGAAGGAGACGAACGATGAGCGAGGCATTCGGATCGGCCGCCGGGACGCGTCCGGCCGCGGCGCCGCCGCCGATGCGGCGTGAGGTGCTGTTCGGCGAGCGCGTGGTGCGCTGCTTTCCCGATCGGCCGGCGTCGGTCCACGCGATGCTCGTGCGGGCCGTCGAGCGCTTTCCCGATCGCGAGGCGCTGGTCTGCGATCCGGTGCGCATGACGTGGCGGCAGCTCGACACGGCGTGCGGCCGACTGGCCGCGGCGCTCGCCGCCCGCGGCGTGGGCGCCGGCGAGCGCGTGGTGCTGCTGCTGTCCAACCGCCCCGAGTTCGTCGTCGCGTGGGCCGCGCTGCTGCGGCTGGGCGCGATCGCGGTGCCAGTCTCCGTGCGCGAGCAGTCGCCCGGGCTCGCGTACATCACGTCGCACTGCGGCGCCTGCGCGATCGTGTACGACGACCCGCTCGCCGCGCGCGTGCCGGACGCGGCAGCGGCGCCCGCGCTGAAGCTGCGGCTGCCGGCCTCGGCGCTCGCGCCGATCGCCGACGCGGTGTCCGAGCCGCTGCGCGAACCGTGCGCGGTGCACGAGGAGGACACCGCCGCGATCCTCTACACCTCGGGCACCACCGGACGGCCGAAGGGCGCGATGCTCGCGCACGTGAACGTCGTGCACTCGGCGATGCACTTCGCATGGGCGATGTCGCTGGACGAACACGACCGCTCGGCGATGGCGGTGCCGGCCAGCCACGTCACCGGCCTGGTCGCGATGATCGCGACCTTGATGCACGTGGGCGGCGCGCTGGTGATCGTGCCCGAGTTCAAGGCGGGCGCGTTCCTCGCGCTCGCGGCGCGCGAGCGAATCACCCACACCGTGCTGGTGCCGGCGATGTACGCGCTGTGCCTGCTTCAGCCGGAGCTGCACGCGCAGGACCTCGCGGCGTGGCGGATCGGCGCCTACGGCGGCGCGCCGATGCCGCGGGCGACGATCGAGGCCCTCGCCGAGCGGCTGCCCCGGATGACGCTGATGAACGCCTACGGGTCGACCGAGACCACGTCGCCCGCGACCGTGATGCCTGCGGGCGAGCAGGCCGCCCACCTGGAGAGCGTCGGACGACCGCTGCCGGCGGTCGACCTGCTGGTGGTCGACGGCGAGGGCCGCGAGCTGCCCCCCGGCGCGGCGGGCGAGCTGCTGATCGGCGGGCCCATGGTGGTGCGCGGTTACTGGGACGCCCCGCAGGCGACCGCGGCCGGCTTCGTCGGCGGCTACTGGCGCTCGGGCGACCTGGGCAGCGTGGACGCCGACGGCTACGTCCGCATCCACGACCGCATCAAGGACATGATCAACCGAGGCGGCCACAAGATCTGGTCGGTCGAAGTCGAGAACACGCTGGTCGGCTTCCCGGGGGTGATCGAGGCCGCTGCGGTCGGCGTCCCCTGCCCGGTGCTCGGCGAACGCGTCCACGCGTTCGTGCACCTGGACGCGGCCTCGGACGCCGCGGTTCGGGCCGCCGAGGATCCTGCCGGGCTGCAGGCCGAGATGCGCGCCCACTGCGCGAATCGCCTGGCCGACTACAAGGTGCCCGAGACGATCGGCGTGCGCACCGAACCGCTGCCGCGCAACGCGAACGGCAAGCTCCTCAAGCGCGAGATGCGCGGCTGGGTCGCCGCCGAGGGTTGAGGCGAGCCGCAGGCGCGGTCCGTGCCGCGTCAGCGCCGGACCACCAGTGCGACGCCGATCGCGGTGAGCACCGTGCCGGCGACCGCGAGCAGCCCGAAGGGCTCGCCGAACAGCAGCCAAGCCTGCACGGCGGTGACCGGCGGCACCAGGTAGAACAGACTCGCGACCCGAGTGGCCGAGCCGCGACGAATCAGGACGAACATCAGGAAGACGCCGCCGATCGACAGCGCGAGTACCGACCACGCGAGCGCCACGGCGAGCGTCACCCCCGGCCGGGGCAACGCGCCCTCGATCGCCCAGGCCAAGGGCGCGACTGCGACCAGCGCGGCCGCGTACTGCACGAAGGTGCCCGTGCGCAGATCGAAGTCGGGTGCGAACCGTCGCTGGTAGAGCGTGCCCGCGGTGATCGCGAGCAGCGCGCCCGCACACAGGCCGATCGCGGCGATCGACAAGCCCTCGGCGTCGACCTTGTGCGCGAGCACCAGCGCCACGCCGCCGAATCCGAGCACCAGGCCGAGCCACTGGCGCCCGCGCAGCCGCTCGCCGAACTGCGCCATCCACACCGCGGTGAGCACCGGCTGCAGGTTCACGATCAGCGCGGACACGCCCGAGCTCATGCCCAGCCAGACCGCGACCCAGACGCCTCCGAGGTAGGCGGCGTGGATCAGCAGCCCGACGACCGCCAGGTGACGCAGCGTGCGCGGATCGGGCCACGGGGCGCGCGCGGCGAGGATCAGCGGCCACAGCACGAGCAGCGTCAACGCGAACCGCAGCGCGAGGAACGCGAGCGGCGTGGACACGGTCGCCGCCCACCGCGCGACCACGAAGCCGCTCGCCCACAACAGCACGAACAGGACGGGCACGAGCGTGCCGAAACCCGCGGGCGCGGTCACCTGCCCGGGGCTCGCGGCGTGCCCGCCCGGCTGCCCGCATGCGCGAGCGCGCCGCGCACGGTGGCGAGGTGGATGTCGACGATCCGGTCGATCTCGGGGCAGTAGCCCCCGGCCATCGCGACCGCCACCGGCAGCCCGCGCGCGCGAGCGAACGCGAACACCCGCGCATCGCGCTCGGCCACGCCCGCGGGGCTGAGCGCGAGCCGCCCGAAGCGGTCGCCCTCGACCACGTCGGCCCCGGCGAGGAAGATCACCAGGTCGGCCGCGAAGCGCTCGCCCAACGCGGCGAGCGCGGCGTCCAGCGCGTTCAGATAGGCGTCGTCGCGGGTGCCGTCGGGCAGGTCCACGTCCAGATGACCCGCGCAACGGTGCCGGAACGGGAAGTTGCGCTCGCCGTGGATCGACAGCGTGAACACCGACGGGTCGTCGCGAAGGATCCGAGCGGTGCCGTTGCCCTGGTGCACGTCGAGGTCGACGATCGCCACCCGGGCCGCGCGGCGTTCGGCCTGCATCAGGCGCGCGGCGACCGCGGCGTCGTTGAAGCAGCAGTAGCCTTCGCCGCGGTCGGGGCCGGCGTGGTGCGTGCCCCCGGCGAGGTTGGCCGCGGCGCCGTCGGCCAGCGCCGCGCGACAGGCGGCGATGGTGGCGCCCACCGAACGGCGCGAGCGCTCGACCATCGCGGCCGACCACGGAAAGCCGATCGCCCGCTGCTCCAGCGCCGTCAGGCGCCCGAGGGTCAGGCGCTCGATCCAGTCGGGCGTGTGCGCGAGCGCCAGCACGCCGTCGCTGGCCGCCTCGGGCTCGAGCAGCTGCACGCAGGGCAGCTCGCGCGCGATGCGCTCGCGCAGCCGGCGGTACTTGTCCATCGGGAACCGGTGACCGTCCGGCAACGGCAGCACGAAGCGGTCGCTGTAGAACGCCTTCACCGGGGCAGTCTAGCACCCGGGTCGGCAGCGCCGAACCGCCGCTTGACATCGGGCGAGACGCCCCTATAATTCGGATTGTTGCAGTGCACCACGCTGCGCAGGCAACCGCAAACCCGTCGTAAGCGGTTGAATTTCATCCCCAATACTGACTGCATGAGGTTCCAGATGTTCACCACTCCCGATCAGATGGTCGCGATGCACAAAGCCGCGCTGGAGTCCTTCCAAGCGGTCGCCGCCAAGTCCTTCGAAGGCTTCGAGAAGCTCGCCGAACTGAATCTCGCCGCGACCAAGACCTCGTTCGAGGAGTCCACCGAGCACATGAAAGCGCTGCTCGAGGTGAAGGACGTCAAGTCGCTCGCCGACCTCGCCGCGGGTTCGGCCCAGCCGGCCGCCGACAAGTTCCAGGCGTACGCGAAGCACATGTACGAGATCACCACCGAGACCGGCACCGAGATCGCCAAGCTGGTCGAGAAGCAGCTGGCCGACAGCAACCGTCAGCTGCACGCCGCGATCGACGCGATGGCCAAGACCGCGCCGGCCGGCAGCGAGGGCATGGTCACGTTCGTGAAGTCCGCGGTTTCCGCCGCGAACACCGCGTTCGACCAGGTGAACAAGGCCACCAAGCAGGTGGTCGAGATGGCCGAGGCGAACATGGTCGCCGCCAGCAAGACCGCCAGCGCCGCCGCCCCGCGCGCGCCCAAGAAGGCCGCCTGAGGCACAGGCCCGGGTCGCCGCGTGCGGCGGCCCGTCGCCCGACCTGACCGTTCTCACCGCGTCGCGTCCTCTCCTCCTCCGCTCCTCGCGCGACGCCACGGCCCGGAGCCTCACGGCCCCGGGCCGTTTCTTTTGGCCGGCGCGGCACCGGGCCGCGGTGGCCGACGCGCCGCTCACCCGATCTCGCCGCCCAGCGCCGCGATGCCCGCGCGCAGCTGCTCGAAGGCGGCGTCGACCTGCGCGGCATCGCCCTTGACGCCGAGTTCGATGTGGCGACGCTGCCCGCCCTCGCCGACCGACGGCAGGCTGTAGGCACCGACGCCCGCGAACCGCGCCTGCACCGCCTCCATCAGCGGCGTGACCGTGGACTCGGCCAGCCCGTAGACCAGGAACGAGCGGTCCGCCCTCGCCTCGCGGTGGAAGTGCTCGGCGAAATGCGCGTCGAGGGTCGCCTCGATCATCGGCCAGGCCATCACCGGAAAGCCGGGCACGAACCAGTGGTTGCGGATCGCGAAGCCCGGGATGCGGTTGAACGGGTTCGGCACGATGCGCGCCCCCTCGGGGAACTCGCCCATCTTGAGCCGCTGCCGATTCTCGGGAGCCTGCGGGTCGAGCGGCGCCTTGCCTTCGG
>JBIKMO010000003.1:0-50427 GCA_044359175.1 Burkholderiaceae bacterium
GAAGTGCGCCAGCACCAGACCGATGCCGAGCAGGAAACCGAAGTCGCCGACGCGGTTGACCAGGAACGCTTTCAGGTTCGCGTAGATCGCCGTTGGCCGCGTGTACCAGAATCCGATCAGCAGATAAGAGACCAGACCGACCGCCTCCCAGCCGAAGAACAGCTGAAGGAAGTTGTTCGACATCACGAGCATCAGCATCGAGAAGGTGAACAGGCTGATGTAGGCGAAGAAGCGTTGGTACCCCGGGTCGTCCTTCATGTAGCCGATGGTGTAGACGTGCACCATCAGCGAGACGCTGGTCACCACGCACATCATCGTGGCGGTCAGCGAGTCGATCAGGAATCCGATCTCGAACTCGACCCCCCCGGCCAGCGACCAGACGTACAGCGGACCATTGAACGTGTTGCCGGCGATCACGTCGCGCAGCACCCACAGCGAGGCCATCAGCGAGACGAACACGCCGGCGATCGTCACCCAGTGGGTCAGGGTGCGCCCGAGGACGCGACCGAGCAGTCCGGCGACGATCGCACCGGCCAGTGGTGCGAATGGAACGAGCAGGTACGCGGTCTTCATCATCGGGGTCGTCTTCGCCGGTGCGCCGGTCAGCCCTTGAGCGCGTCGAGGTCCTCGGCGTTGACGGTGTCCAGGTTGCGGAACAGCACCACCAGGATCGCCAGGCCGATCGCCGACTCCGCCGCAGCCACGGTCAGGATGAAGAACACGAAGATCTGCCCGGCGGCGTCGCCGAGGAAGTGGGAGAACGCGACGAAATTCAGGTTCACCGCGAGCAGCATCAGTTCGATCGCCATGAGGATGACGATCACGTTGCGCCGGTTGAGGAAGATGCCGACCACGCTGATCGCGAACAGGATCGCGCCGAGCACGAGGTAGTGGGCCAGGGTGATGGTCATGACTTGGGCGTCTCGGCGTCGGGCGCGGCCTTGGCCGCCGGCATGCGCACCAGCCTCACCCGGTCCTCGCGCTTGACCCGGACCTGCTCCGACGGATCCTGGTACTTGACGCCGGTGCGGCGACGCAGCGTGAGCGCGATCGCCGCGACGATCGCCACCAGCAGGATCACCGCGGCGATCTCGAACGGATAGACGTACTCGGTGTAGATCAGCCTGCCCAGAGCCTTGGTGTTGTCGTAGTCGGCCGGCAGCCGGGGCGCATCGGTCGAGCGCACGCTCGCGAACTGCCCCCACAGCACCAGCGCCAGTTCGATGACGATCACCGCACCGACGAACGCGGCCACGGGCATCGACTTCCAGAACCCCTGGCGCAGCCGGTCGACGTTGATGTCGAGCATCATCACGACGAAGAGGAACAGCACCATCACTGCACCCACGTACACCAGCACGAGGGTGATCGCGAGGAACTCCGCCTTGAGCAGCATCCAGATCGAGGCAGCCGAGAAGAAGGTCAGCACCAGGAACAGCGCCGCGTGCACCGGATTGCGCGCCGTGATGACCCGCAGCGCCGAGAAGACGGTGATCGAAGAGAACAGGTAGAAGAGGAAAGTGGTGGGGTCCACGGGATCGTCTCGGGTCGTTCGCGGCGTTCCGGTCAGCGATAGCGCGCGTCGGCTTCGCGCGCCTCGGCGATCTGCGTCTCGTACCGGTCGCCCACGGCCAGCAGCATCTCCTTCGTGAAGTACAGGTCGCCGCGTTTCTCGCCGTGGTACTCGAGCACGTGGGTCTCGACGATCGAGTCGACGGGGCAGGACTCCTCGCAGAATCCGCAGAAGATGCACTTGGTCAGGTCGATGTCGTAGCGGGTCGTCCTGCGCGTGCCGTTGTCCGCACGAACGTCCGACTCGATCGTGATCGCGAGCGCCGGGCAGACCGCCTCGCACAGCTTGCAGGCGATGCACCGCTCCTCGCCGTTCGGGTAGCGACGCAGCGCGTGAAGCCCGCGGAACCGCGGCGAATACGGGGTCTTCTCCTCGGGGAACTGCACGGTGATCTTGCGCGCGAACAGCTGCGAGCCGGTCAGGCGCAGCCCCTTGAGCAGCTCGACCAGCATGAAGCTCTTGACGAAGTCCTTGAGGGTTTCCATGACGGGCACGCTGCGGCGATCAGTCCCAGATGTTGAACGGGGTCTGCATCCAGACCGCGACCACGACCAGCCACACGAGGGTGACGGGGATGAAGATCTTCCAGCCCAGCCGCATGATCTGGTCGTAGCGGTACCGGGGGAACGACGCACGGATCCACACGAACACGGTCACCAGCAGGAAGGTCTTCAGGAACAGCCAGAACCAGTCCCAGAACCACTGCGGCCCGATCTCGAGCCCGAACGACACGAAGGGCGCCCAGCCGCCGAGGAACATGATCGCGGCCAGCGCCGAGATCAGGATCATGTTCGCGTACTCTGCGAGGAAGAAGATCGCGAACCCCATGCCCGAGTACTCGATCATGTGGCCGGCCACGATCTCGGACTCGCCCTCGACGACGTCGAACGGATGCCGGTTGGTCTCGGCGACTCCCGAGATGAAGTAGACGACGAAGATCGGGAGCAGCGGCAGCCAGTTCCACGACAGAAAGTTGAGCCCCATCGCCGCGAAGGTGCCCTCGTTCTGCCCCTGGACGATCGCGGTCAGGTTCAGGCTTCCGGACACCATCAGAACGACCACGAGCGCGAAGCCGATCGCCAGCTCGTAAGACACCATCTGCGCCGACGCCCGCAGCGCGCCCAGGAACGCGTACTTCGAGTTCGATGCCCAACCCGCGAGGATCACGCCGTAGACCTCGAGCGACATGATCGCGAGCAACAGCAGCAGCCCGGCGTTGACGTTCGCGAGCGCGCGGTCCGGGCCGAACGGGATCACCGCCCACGCGGCGAGCGCCGGCATGATCGTCATGACCGGCCCGAGCAAGTAGAGCCCCCGACTCGCCTGGGTCGGCAGGATCAGCTCCTTGAAGATCAGCTTGATGCCGTCGGCGATCGGCTGCAGCAGGCCGCCCGGACCGACACGGTTGGGTCCGATGCGCAGCTGCACGTAACCGATGAACTTGCGCTCCCACAGCGTCAGATAGGCGACGCAGATCATCAGTGGCGCAACCACCGCGACGATCTTCACGAGGATCCACACCACGGCCCAGGCTCCGCCGAGCAGCGCCTGCCCCTGGGTCGCGAGGCTGTCGATCCAGTCCATCACGCGCGCTCCACGCTGATCGAACCGAATGACGGGCCAAGCCGGCCGGTCGACGCGTGGGCCGCAGCCACGCGCACGACGCCATCGGCGAGCCTCTCATCGAGCTCGGCAGCGAGCAACGCCTCGGTCCCCTCACCCTGACGGATCCGCACCGCGGCCCCGTGCTCGAGGCCGAGCGCGGCGAGGGTGCGCGCATTCATCCGCGCCGCCGGTTGCCGGGCGTCGCGGGTCTGCTGCAGGCTCGGCGCGCGACGCACGATCGGATCGCATGCGTAGACCGGCACGTCCGCCACGCGCTGAAGGCGTTCCGCGGTGCGCGGCGGCACGGGCGACGGGTCGTCGCTCAGCGCGTTCGACAGACGCACGGCGCAATCGGCAGGCAGTGCGCGCGCGCGGACCTCCTCGGCGCTGTTCTGATCGAATCCCGCGAGCTGCAGCAGGTTGCCGAGCACACGCAGCACCTTCCACGCCGGCCGGGCCTCGCCGCGCGGGCGCACCACGCCGCTGAACGACTGCACCCGGCCCTCGCAGCTGACGAAGGTGCCGGCCGTCTCCGTGAACGGCGCTACGGGCAGCAGGCAGTCGGCATGCTGCAGGAGATCGGCCGAGCGGAACGCGGTCAGCGCGATCACCGCGTCCGCCGCGGCGAGCGCCGCGCAGGCGGTCGCCGGATCGCCGTGATCGAGCGCGGGCTCAACGCCGAGCAGCAGGTACGCGCGCCGCGGCTGCATCATGATCTGAGCGGCATCCAGGCCACCCGGGCCGGGCAAAGCGCCCGCCAGGGCGCCGCCCACCGCGTTCGCGCCCTCGACCAGCCAGCCTAGAGTCGCCCCGGCGGCATCGGCGAGCGCCAGCGCCGCCGCGGCGATCCGGGCCGCCTGCGGGTGCTGGCCGACCGCGTTGCCCAGCAGCACGGCCTTGGCACTGCCCTGCGACAGGGTTGCGGCCAGCGTCCGCGCGCAATCGTCAGGCACGACCGACGCGAGCTCGGCGGGAAGCGCCTCGCCACGCGACTGCAGCAGCGCGACCCGGGCACCGGTCAGCACGTCGACCCAGCGCGACGGCGCGACGATCGCCTTGGCCGCGATCGGCATCAGCAGGTCGTCGTCGCACGCGTGCAGCACCGCGACGCGGGCACCGCGCTTGACCGCCGTACGCACCCGCGACGCAAGCAGGGGATGGTCCTTGCGCAGGAACGAACCGACCAGAAGCACCCGATCCAGCGCACCGACCGCCTGCACCGGCATGCCGAGCCAGGGCACCCCCTTCTGGAGGACGGCGAGCGACGGATCGGCGATCCGAGGACGGCAATCGACGTTCTCGGTGCCGAGCCCCCGCGCCAGCGACGCGAACAGGTGCAGCTCCTCGACGGTGGCCTGCGGCGAGGCGAGCGCGCCGATCGACGCGGCGCCGTGGCGCGCACGAACGTCGGACAGCGCACGCACCGCGTAGTCGAGCGCCGTCTGCCAGTCCACCTCCTGCCATCGGCCGTCCTGACGGACCATCGGCCGCTCGAGTCGCTCGGGCGAATTCAGCCCCTCGTACGAGAACCGGTCGCGATCGGACAACCAGCACTCGTTGACCTGCTCGTTCTCCAGGGGCAGCACGCGCATCACCGTGTCCTGCTTGACCTGGACGACCAGGTTCGAGCCCAGCGAATCGTGCGGCGCGACCGACTTGCGGCGCGACAGCTCCCAGGTGCGCGCGCTGTAGCGAAACGGCTTGCTGGTGAGCGCCCCGACCGGGCACACGTCGATCATGTTGCCCGACAGCTCGGATTCCACGCCACGGCCGACGAAGCTCATGATCTCGGAGTGCTCGCCGCGCCCGGCCATGCCGAGCTCCATGACGCCCGCCACTTCCTGGCCGAAGCGTACGCAGCGGGTGCAGTGGATGCAGCGGGTCATCTCCTCGGCCGAGATCAGCGGGCCCACCGACTTGTGGAAGACGACCCGCTTCTCCTCGGTGTAGCGAGAGCTCGACGACCCGTACCCGACCGCCAGATCCTGCAGCTGGCACTCGCCGCCCTGGTCGCAGATCGGGCAGTCGAGCGGATGGTTGATCAGCAGGAACTCCATCACGCCCTTCTGGGCCTTGACCGCCTTGTCCGACTTGGTCCAGACCTTCATGCCCTGCGAGACCGGCGTCGCGCACGCCGGCAACGGCTTGGGCGCCTTCTCGACCTCGACCAGGCACATCCGGCAATTCGCGGCGATGGACAGCTTCTTGTGATAGCAGAAGTGCGGCACGTAGACGCCGAGCGCGTTGGCCGCATGCATGACCATGCTGCCCTCGGCCACCTCGACCTTCCTGCCGTCGATCTCGATTTCGACCATGCTGCCTCAGACGTACGCGGGCACCACGCAGCGCTTGTGCTCGACGTGGTGTTCGAACTCGGACCAGTAATGCTTCAGGAACGCCTTGACCGGCATCGCGGCCGCATCGCCGAGTGCGCAGATGGTTCGGCCCTGGATGTTGTCGGCAACTTCGGCGAGCCGCGCCAGGTCGTCCTTCGTACCCTCGCCGTGCTCGATTCGGCGGACCATCCGCCACAGCCAGCCGGTGCCCTCGCGACACGGCGTGCACTGGCCGCAGGACTCCTCGTAGTAGAAGTAGGACAGCCGCAGCAGCGACTTGACCGCGCAGCGCGTGTCGTCCATCACGATCACCGCGCCGGACCCGAGCATCGAGCCCGCCTTGGCGATCGAGTCGTAGTCCATGTCGGTGGCCATCATGATCTCGGCCGGCAGCACCGGCATCGACGAGCCGCCCGGGATCACCATCTTCAGGCGGCGCCCGGCACGTACGCCACCGGCGAGCTCGAGCAGCTTCGCGAACGGCGTACCTAGTGGAACCTCGTAGTTGCCGGGCAACCGAACGTCGCCCGAGACCGAGAAGATCTTGGTGCCGCCGTTGTTCGGCCTGCCGACCTCCAGGAACGCCTTGCCGCCGTTGCGGATGATCCAGGGGACAGCGGCGAAGGTCTCGGTGTTGTTGATGGTCGTCGGCTTACCGTACAGCCCGTAGCTCGCGGGAAACGGCGGCTTGAACCGCGGCTGGCCCTTCTTGCCCTCGAGCGACTCGAGCAGCGCGGTCTCCTCGCCGCAAATGTACGCACCGAAGCCGTGGAACGCGTGCAGCTGGAAGGAGAAGCCCGAGCCGAGGATGCGCTCACCCAGGAGCCCCGCCGCGCGCGCCTCCTCGAGAGCCTCCTCGAAGCGCTCGTAGGTCTCCCAGATCTCGCCGTGGATGTAGTTGTAGCCCACGGTGATGCCCATCGCATAGGCGGCGATCGCCATCCCCTCGATCACGATGTGCGGGTTGTAGCGCAGGATGTCGCGGTCCTTGAACGTGCCGGGCTCGCCCTCGTCGGAGTTGCACACCAGGTACTTCTGGCCGGGGAACTGCCGAGGCATGAAGCTCCACTTCAGCCCGGTCGGGAACCCCGCGCCACCCCGGCCGCGCAGCCCGGACGCCTTCACCTCGGCGATCACCTGCTCGGGGGTCACGCCCTCGGAGAGGATCCTGCGCAGCGCCTCGTAGCCACCGCGCGCGACGTAGTCGGTCAGACGCCAGCCGTCGGGCGACGCGAGGCCGGCGTAGATCTGCGGCGAGATGTGCCGGCCGTGGAAGCAGGTCTCCTGCACCCTGACGTCGGCCAGCGCCTCGCGGAAGTCGTTCGCACCCATGTCGTCGTGGCTCCGGACCCTCAGGCCTTGTTCAACTCGTCGATCAGCGCGTCAAGCCGCTCGCTGCCCATGAAGCTGCACATCCGCTTGTTGTTGACCAGCAGCACCGGCGCGTCACCGCATGCCCCGAGGCACTCGGCCTCGATCAGCGTGAAGCGGCCGTCGGGCGTGGTCTCGCCGAAGCCGATCCCCAGTCGCCCCTGCAGGTACTTCGCGGCCTTCTCCGCGTCCCTGAGCGCACACGGCAGATTGGTGCAGACCGCCAGCCGGAACCGGCCCCGTTCGGCTCGGTTGTACATGTTGTAGAAGGTGGCAACCTCCCACACCGCGATCGGCGTCATCTGCAGGACCGCAGCGACCTCGTCGACCAGCTCGGACGACACCCGACCGAGCTCGTCCTGCCCAATCGCGAGCGCCGCCATCACGGCCGACTGTCTCTGGTCGGACGGGAACTTCGCGATCTCGCGGTCGATGCGCGCGCGGGCGGCCTCGGAGAGCACGCTCATCGATCGATCTCACCGAACACGATGTCCTGGGTACCGATCAGCGTGACGACGTCGGCGAGCATGTGCCCGCGCGCCATCTCGTCGAGCGCCTGCAGGTGGGGAAAGCCCGGTGCCCGGATCTTCAGCCGGTACGGCTTGTTCGCACCGTCGCTCACCAAGTAGATCCCGAACTCGCCCTTGGGGTGTTCGACAGCGGCGTAGGCCTCGCCTTCGGGGACGTGCATCCCTTCGGTGAAGAGCTTGAAGTGATGGATCAGCTCTTCCATGTTCGACTTCATCGCGACCCGCGAGGGCGGCGCAACCTTGTGGTCCCCGGTGATCACCGGCCCGGGATTCCGGCGCAGCCAGTCGACGCATTGGCGCACGATGCGGTTGCTCTGGCGCATCTCCTCGACGCGGACCAGGTAGCGGTCGTAGCTGTCTCCGTTGCGCCCGACGGGGATGTCGAAGTCCATGCGGTCGTAGACTTCGTACGGTTGGGTCTTGCGCAAGTCCCACTCGACGCCCGAGCCACGCAGCATCGGGCCGGTGAACCCGAGCGCCTTCGCACGCTCGGGCGACACGACGCCGATCCCCACGAGGCGTTGCTTCCAGATCCGGTTGTCGGTCAGCAGGGTCTCGTAGTCGTCCACGCACCCGGGAAAGCGCTCGGTGAACGCCTCGATGAAGTCGAGCAGCGAGCCCTGGCGCTCGCGGTTGAGCTCGGCGATCGCCCGCTCGTTGCGCACCTTGCTCGCCGAGTACTGTGGCATCCGCTCCGGCAGGTCCCGGTAGACGCCCCCGGGCCGGTAGTAGGCGGCGTGCATCCGCGCGCCCGACACCGCCTCGTAGCAGTCCATCAGGTCCTCGCGTTCGCGGAACGCGTACAGGAAGACCGTCATGGCACCGACGTCCAGCGAGTGTCCGGCGATCCAGAGCAGGTGGTTCAGGATGCGGGTGATCTCGTCGAACATCACGCGGATGTACTGCGCACGCTCGGGGACGTCCACGCCCAGAAGCTTCTCGATGGCGAGCACGTACGCGTGTTCGTTGGACATCATCGACACGTAGTCGAGGCGATCCATGTACGGCAGCGTCTGCAGGAACGTTCGAGTCTCGGCGAGCTTCTCGGTCGCGCGATGCAGCAGTCCGATGTGCGGATCGGCCCGCTGCACCACCTCGCCGTCGAGTTCGAGCACGAGGCGCAGCACGCCGTGCGCAGCCGGGTGCTGGGGTCCGAAGTTGAGCGTGTAGTTCTTGATCTCGGCCATGTCAGTCGTGTCCGTACGCTGCCGGCATCAGCGCCCGACGCCGTAGCCTTCCTCGCGGATGACGCGCGGGACGATCTCGCGCGGCTCGATGCTGACCGGCTGGTAGATCACGCGCCTCTGCTCGGGGTCGTACCGCATCTCGACGTAGCCCGACACGGGGAAGTCCTTGCGGAACGGATGCCCGACGAACCCGTAGTCGGTCAGGATCCGGCGCAGGTCCGCATGCCCCTCGAACACGATCCCGTAAAGATCGAACGCCTCGCGTTCGAACCACCCGAGCGACGGCCACACCTCGGTGAGCGTGGCAACCACCGGCAGGTCGTCGTCCGGGCAGAACGTGCGCACGCGCAGACGCTGGTTCAGTTCGACCGACAGCAGGTGCAGCACCACGGCGAATCGGGCCCCGTCGCGGCCGCCACCCCCGTAGTCGAGATAATCGACCCCGCACAGGTCGAGTGCGGTGTCGAACTTCAGCCCAGGGTGGTCTCGCAGTTCGCCGGCCACGCCGACGTGGTCCGCCGCGCGCACGGTGAGCGTGAGTTCGCCCCGCTGCTCGGCAAGCGCCACCACGCGCGTACCGAGCGCGTCAGTCAGGGTCTGCTTCAGGAGCACGAGCGGAGTCATCGGCCAGCCTCAGCGCGCGATCGTGCTGGTTCGCCGGATCTTGTTCTGCAACTGCAGCAGTCCGTACAGCAGGGCCTCGGCGGTCGGCGGACAGCCCGGCACGTAGATGTCGACCGGGACGATGCGGTCGCAACCCCGGACCACCGAGTACGAGTAGTGGTAGTAGCCGCCGCCGTTCGCGCACGAACCCATCGACACGACCCAGCGCGGCTCGGGCATCTGGTCGTAGACCTTGCGCAAGGCGGGCGCCATCTTGTTGCACAGCGTGCCCGCGACGATCATCACGTCCGACTGCCGCGGGCTTGGGCGGAACATGACGCCGAACCGGTCCAGGTCGTAGCGCGACGCGCCGGCGTGCATCATCTCGACCGCGCAGCAGGCGAGCCCGAACGTCATCGGCCACATCGAGCCGGTGCGGGTCCAGTTGATCAGTTTGTCGAGGCTCGTGGTGACGAAGCCTTCGCTCAGTACGCCTTCGATGCTCATCGTCCTTCACCTGCACCTGCGGCACGCACCGCGTCCGGTGGCCCCGGGGCACCCCGGCAACGGCCTGAGACGCGGCAAGCGCGGATCGATCCGACACCTCGCCGCGGCAAGACGCCGAGCGAGGCGGTCACTCCCAATCAAGCGCGCCCTTCATCCACTCGTAGACGAACCCGACGACAAGGATCGCCAGGAACACCATCATCGACATGAAGCCGAAGAACCCGATCTCTCCTAGCACCACCGCCCAGGGGAACAGGAACGCGATCTCCAGATCGAACAGGATGAACAGGATCGCCACCAGGTAGTAGCGGACGTCGAACTTCATCCTGGCGTCCTCGAACGCCTCGAATCCGCACTCGTAGGGTGAGAGCTTCTCCGGGTCCGGACGGGACGGGCCGAGCAGCCTGCCCAGCACCATCGGCGCGACGCCCACGCCCGCGCCGACCAGCATGAACAGCAGCACGGGAAGGTAGTTCTCGAGGTTCACGGTGCGTTCCTGATGCGTCGCAACCCGGCCGCCCGCGGCAGTCGGCACCGAGGCGGGGTCCGCCACGGATCCGTGCACCAACCGACCCGCGACGGCGAGGGGCTGGGAACCTGCTCACGACGGCTCGTGTCCGACGCTCTGCCCGAGCCTGCGCCCGGATGATTCTGGTGCCGACGGCGAGACTCGAACTCGCACAGCTTTCGCCACTACCCCCTCAAGATAGCGTGTCTACCAATTCCACCACGTCGGCTCAGCCCGAGATTCTAGCGCGATCTCACTTCGGGATATCGCCGGCGCCACCACTTTTTTGCGTTGCATCAGACGGCGCGGGTGCCGCCCCCGGCGCGGGCGCCGCGGGAGTGGACGGCACGGCGCGGTCCATCACGCTGCCCGGATCGCGGGCCGCGGTGCGCGTGTTCGCGAAGAAGGCGAGCGCCAGCGTGCAGACGAAGAAGATCGTCGCGAACACCGCGGTCATGCGGCTGAGGAAATTCGCCGAGCCCGACGCGCCGAAGAGGCTGCCGGCAGAGCCCGAACCGAAAGCGGCGCCCATGTCGGCGCCCTTGCCGTGCTGCAGCAGCACCAACACGATCACACCGATCGCGCTGAGCACCTGGATCACGATCGCGATCGTCGCAAGTACCGTCATCTGAACGAGCCTCGATGCCTGGGCGGGTCTCCGTCGACCCGCCGGTGGGGTTGGATCTCAGCAGCGCAGAGCCGCCGCGCGCACGATCGCGAGGAACTCCTCGCCGACCAAGGACGCACCGCCGATCAGCCCGCCGTCCACGTCGGGCAGCGCGAAGAGCGCGCCCGCATTCGATGCCTTCACCGATCCGCCGTACAGCACGCGGACCGACGCCGCGCCGCTCACGCCGGCCTGTACCAGCCGCGCCCGCAGGAACGCGTGCGCCGCCTGGGCCTGCGACGGCGTCGCGGTGAGCCCGGTGCCGATCGCCCACACCGGCTCGTAGGCGAGCACGAACCGGCCGCCCGACTGCGCGAGTTCGCCGGTCACGGCGTCGAGCTGACGGGCGAGGACCGCCTCGGTGTCTCCCCGCTCGCGCTCCGCGCGGGTCTCGCCCACGCACACGACCGGAACCAGCCCGGCCGCGAGCGCCCGGCCCACCTTGGCCGAGACCAGCGCGTCGGTCTCGCCGAACAGCGTCCGGCGCTCCGAATGCCCGACCAGCGTCCAGCGGCACCCGAGGTCGGCCAGCATGGTCGACGAAACTTCGCCGGTGAAGGCCCCGTCGGCCTGCGCGGCAACGTCCTGCCCCCCCCAACCGATGCCGCTGCCTGCGAGCCGCGCCGCCGCGAGCCCAAGGTAAGGGTACGGTGGGCACACGCCGACCTCGACCGGAAGCGGCGCCGCGCCGACCAGCTCGGCGAGCAGGCGCTCGGCGAAGGCAACGTCGCAATTCATCTTCCAGTTGCCCAGGACGAGGGGCGGGCGACGGACGGCGGGGGCGGCCGGCATGGAGGCGGAGCCGTTGAAGGAAAAACCCGCAATGATAGGACCCGGCAGGCCCGGCGGTCAATTCGGCGGTGGCGCGTCCGAAGGCCGGGGCGGCGTGTGCCGGGCACCACCGCGACGGCGCCGCCACAGCCACACGACGTAGCCCGAAACCGCGTAGGCGAGGAACAGCGAGAACAGCACGATCGGGGGATCGAACGACACGAGCACGAACGCGAGCACGATGAGCGGAACCGCGATGTACGGAACGCTGCGGCGCAGGTTCAGGTCCTTGAAGCTGTAGAACGGCGCGTTCGACACCATGGTGACGCCCGCGTACAGGGTCAGCGCCCATGCGTACCAGCGCAGATCATGGCCGCTCGACTCGATCCAGCGCGTCTCGCGCAGATCGGTCGCGATCCAGACGAAGCCCGCGACCAGCGCCGCAGCCGACGGGCTGGGCAGCCCCTGGAAGTAGCGCTTGTCGACCACGCCGATGTTGGCGTTGAAGCGGGCCAGCCGCAGCGCGGCCCCGGCGACGTAGACGAAGGCCGCAAGCCAGCCGAGCTTACCCATGCCACGCAGCGACCACTCGTAGACCACCAGCGCCGGCGCCGCGCCGAAAGAGACCATGTCCGACATCGAATCGTACTGCTCCCCGAACACGCTCTGCGTGTGGGTCATCCGGGCGACGCGTCCGTCCAGACTGTCGAGGACCATCGCCACGAAGATCGCCGCGGCGGCGACGTCGAAGCGCCCGTTCATCGCCTGGACGATCGCGAAGAAGCCGGCGAACAGGTTCGCCGTCGTGAACGCGTTGGGCAGGATGTAGATGCCACGGTGCCGCGGCTTGCCGGGGACTGCGACGTCGGCCGCTGGCCCGGCGGCAGGACGCACCGGACGCGGTAGTCGAAACGGCCGGATGCGTCTGCGCTTGGGTTCGTCCATCGTGGGAACAGCCTACCCGTGCCCGCGCGGGCGCACAACCGCACCGCATCCACCGCGGCCCGACCGTCGTGGTACGCGCCCCGTCAGTCCGACGCGTAGGGCGACTGGCGAAGCCACTTCGTGGCGATCCACTTGTCGCCCCGGATCACCGGCATCCCGGCGTGCAGGCAACGAGCGTCGAGTTCGCCGCTCGAATTGCAGTACTCGAAGTACACCGCCGAGCCTTTGCGCGGCCTCACCGACAGCTCGAGCTCCGGGAAGTAGGTATCTCCGCCCTCCTGCGGTTCGCGCAGGTACATCACCAGGGTGGCGACGCGCTGCCCGCCGCGGGCGAGCTGCTGCGCCGCCCCCGCGTGGGCTGGGTCGAAGTAGTCGTGGTGCGGCTCGTACTCGCCGCCGGCGGGGTAGTGCAGCAGCTGCAGCGGCTCGCCGTTCGGGATGGGGATGCCGGTCAGCGCGGCGATCCGTGCCTCGAGGCGCGCGACCACCGCGTTCTCGCCGTAGCCGAAGTGGGCGCCTTCGCTGCGCCGCACCCCGCTGATCTCCAGCCGTCCGGACCCCGGATCGACCACCTCCGATCGCTTCAGCCGGCCCAGGGAGAGCTGCACGAGCTTGTCGCACTCCTGTTCGGACAGCAGGTCCTCGATGATCGCGAGGTTCGGGTTGGCGAGCACCAATCCGAGCCGGATCTCGCGGTCGGCGGCACGCATGCGCGTGCCCGCGGCCGGCAGACGGATGCGGCCCGCCTCGTACTGCCGCAGCAGCGACGGGTCCTGTCGCTGGACCCGCTCGGTCATCGACCGAATCACCGACACCGCGACTCGCGCGTACCCCGCCTCGAAGCCTGCGCCGATCATCATCGCCAGCAGCTGCGCATCGCCAGCGCCCTGCACCAGCGATGCGGTGAGCCAGTCCTGCCACTCCGGGTGCAGCGCCCCCGGCGCGCCGCCCGCCACCGATGCAGCCACCACCGGTGCCGCGGGCACCGGACGGGACCCGGCTCCAGCGTCGTCGTTGGCCGCCATCGGCACCGCCCGCCCGCGCGTCAGTTGCGCGTACGGTCCACCAGCTTGTTCGCCTTGATCCACGGCATCATCGCGCGCAGCCGCTCGCCCACCTGCTCGATCGGGTGCTCGGCCATCATCCGACGCCGCGACAGCAGCGTCGGAGCGCCGGCGCGATTCTCGAGGATGAACCGCTTCGCGTATTCGCCCGACTGGATGTCGGCCAGCACTTCCTTCATCACGGCCTTGGTCTGCGGCGTGATCAGCCGCGGGCCGGTGACGTACTCGCCGAACTCGGCGTTGTTCGAGATCGAGTAGTTCATGTTCGCGATGCCGCCCTCGTAGATCAGGTCGACGATCAGTTTCAGCTCGTGCAGGCACTCGAAATACGCCATCTCGGGCGCGTAGCCGGCCTCGACCAGGGTCTCGAAGCTCGCCTTGATCAGCTCGACCGTGCCGCCGCACAGCACGGTCTGCTCGCCGAACAGGTCGGTCTCGGTCTCCTCGCGGAAGTTCGTCTCGATGATGCCCGCGCGCCCGCCGCCGATCGCGCACGCGTACGACAGCGCATGGTCGCGCGCCGCGCCGCTGCGGTCCTGGTGGATCGCCACCAGCATCGGCACGCCCCCGCCCTGGGCATAGGTCGACCGAACCGTGTGACCGGGCGCCTTGGGCGCGACCATCACGACGTCGATGTCTTCGCGGGGCACGACCTGCCCGTAGTGAATGTTGAAGCCGTGCGCGAACGCGAGGGTGGCACCGTTCTTCAGGTTGGGCTCGATCTCGCTGCGGTAGGTGGCGGCGATGTGCTCATCCGGCATCAGCATCATCACGAAGTCGGAACCCTTGACCGCATCGCCGATCTCGGCGGCCTTCAGACCGGCCTTCTTGACCTTGTCCCACGAGGGGCCGCCCTTGCGGACCCCGACCGTTACCTTGACGCCCGAGTCGTTGAGGTTCTGCGCGTGGGCGTGACCCTGCGAGCCGTAGCCGATGATGGCAACCTTGCGGCCCTTGATGAGCTTCAGGTCGCAGTCCTTGTCGTAGTAGACGTTCATCATGTTCCCTTCCCTGTCGTCGGTGGTGTCGCTCGGCCGCTCAGGCCTTCAGAACGCGCTCGCCGCGCGCGATGCCGCAGCCGCCGGTGCGGACGGTCTCGAGGATCGCTGCGCCGTCGAGCGCGTCGATGAACGCGTCGAGCTTGCTGCCGTCGCCGGTCAGCTCGATCGTGTAGCTCTTGTCGGTGACGTCGATCACCCGGCCGCGAAAGATGTCCGCCATCCGCTTCATCTCCTCACGGTCCTTGCCGACCGCCCGGACCTTGATGAGCATCAGTTCACGCTCGATGAACGGGGTCTCGATCAGGTCGACCACCTTGACCACGTCGATCAGACGGTTCAGATGCTTGGTGATCTGCTCGATCACCTCGTCGGATCCCGAGGTGACGATGGTCATCCGGGACAGCGAGCGGTCCTCGGTCGGCGCCACGGTCAGTGTCTCGATGTTGTAGCCGCGCGCGGAGAACAGGCCGACGACGCGCGACAGCGCTCCGGGCTCGTTCTCGAGCAGGATCGAAATGATGTGCCTCATCGCGCGCGCCTCACAGGTCCTCGGAGCCCAGGATCATCTCGGTGAGCCCCTTGCCGCCCTGCACCATCGGCCAGACGTTCTCGGTCTGGTCGGTCACGATGTCGAGGAACACCAGCCGGTCCTTGTAGCGCCCGAACGCCTCGCGCAGCGCCGGCTCGACATCCGCCGGGCGCTCCACGCGCACACCGACATGGCCGTAGGCCTCGGCGAGACGGACGAAGTCGGGCAACGCGTCCATGTACGACTGCGAGTAACGGCTGCCGTACTCGATCTGCTGCCACTGCCGGACCATGCCGAGGTACCGGTTGTTCAGGTTCACCACCTTGACCGGCAGGTCGTACTGCTTGCAGGTCGACAGTTCCTGGATGCACATCTGGATCGAGCCTTCGCCGGTGACGCAGGCCACCTGCGCCTGCGGATGCGCGAGCTTCACCCCCATCGCGTACGGCAGCCCAACGCCCATCGTGCCCAGACCGCCGGAGTTGATCCAGCGACGGGGCTTGTCGAACCGGTAGAACTGCGCGGCCCACATCTGATGCTGGCCGACGTCCGACGTGACGAACGCGTCCCCGCCGGTCACCTGCCACAACGTCTCGATCACGTGCTGCGGCTTGATGACCTCGCGGTTGCCGCGGTCGTACTTCAGGCAGTCCTTGCCGCGCCAGGTCTCGATCTGGGACCACCACGCCTGAACCGCGCGGCTGGTCCGCGCGCCGCTGCCGAAGGCCGTCTGCAGCTGCGAGGTCAGCTCGACCAGACACTCACGCACGTCACCGACGATCGGCACGTCGACCTTCACCCGCTTGGAGATCGACGACGGATCGATGTCGATGTGGACGATCTTGCGCGGGTTCTGCGCGAAGTGCTTCGGGTTGCCGATCACGCGGTCGTCGAACCGCGCCCCCACGGCGAGCAGGACGTCGCAGTGCTGCATCGCCATGTTCGCCTCGTAGGTGCCGTGCATGCCGGGCATGCCGACGAAGCGCTCGCTGCTGGCCCGGTAGCCGCCCAGACCCATCAGCGTATTGGTACACGGAAAGCCGAGCAGGTCGACCAGCGTGTTGAGCTCGTCGGCGGCGTTCGCCAGGATCACGCCGCCGCCGGTGTAGATCATCGGACGCTCGGCCTGCAGCAGCAGCTGCACCGCCTTGCGGATCTGCCCCTGATGACCCTTGACCACCGGGTTGTACGACCGCATCGGCACTGCCGCCGGGTATTCGAATCGGCAGCGCGCGCGGGTGATGTCCTTCGGAATGTCCACGAGCACCGGGCCCGGGCGCCCGGTGGCGGCGATCACGAACGCCTTCTTCAGCGTGGTCGCGAGGTCCTTGACGTCCTTCACGAGGAAGTTGTGCTTGACGCACGGACGCGTGATGCCAACCGTGTCGCACTCCTGGAACGCATCCTCGCCGATCGCGTGCGTCGGCACCTGTCCGGACAGGATCACCATCGGGATCGAGTCCATGTACGCGGTGGCGATGCCGGTGACCGCGTTGGTCACGCCCGGGCCGCTGGTGACCAGGCAGACGCCAACCTTCTGCGTGCAGCGCGAGTAGGCATCCGCCGCGTGGACCGCCGCCTGTTCGTGCCTGACCAGGATGTGCTGGACGCGCTCCTGCTGGAAGAGGGCGTCGTAGATGTACAGGACCGCGCCGCCGGGATACCCGAAGACATGGTCCACGCCCTCTTCCTGAAGGCACCGGACGACGATCTCTGCGCCGCTGAGTTCCATGGGTTCTGTCCCATTCAAGCCCAGGGAGCCCGCCCGCCGGCGCCAACCCGGCTGAATCGCCGCGTCGACGCAGGCCTCGGTGCGGGGCCTGGGAGATTGATCGGACGCCTTCACGCCCTCTCGTAGAGGCCGCTCAGGCAGTGCTCCCTGGTTCCTGGCCGCCTGGATGAGCCGGCCTCGAAAAAGGACGAAGACTCCGTCGCCGGCACCGGTGAGCGCCGTCGTTGGAGCCTGGGGATGCCGGGAGCGTAATGCACCCACCCAGGTCGGTCAAGGCACGGCTTCTGCTAGCATCGCGCGCTGGTTTGGGGCACGGACACGGTGCATGGCCTCGCGGCAGGAGCTGTCGGACTTCCTCGAGTCGGTCGAGCGTCGGGCCTTCAAGCAAGCCGTCTACGCCGTGCGCGACGACGACGCGGCGCTCGACATCGTGCAGGACGCGATGTTCAAGCTGACCGAGAAGTACGCGCACAAGCCGCCTGCCGAGCTGCCGCTGCTGTTCCAGCGGATCCTGCAGAACGTCATCCACGACCACTTTCGCCGTCAGAAAGTGCGCAATCTGTGGACGACGCTGCTGTCGTCTCTGCAGCCCGACGACGACGACGGGGTCGAGCGCGACCCGATGGAGTCGCTCGAGATCGAGGACGACTCCCGAGCGGGCGAGAGCGCGGCTCAGCAGGTGGAGCGCGACCAGATCCTGCGCCTGATCGATTCTGAGATCCAGAAGCTGCCGGCGCGTCAACGCGAGGCCTTCGTGCTGCGTTACTGGCACGACATGGACGTCGCGGAAACCGCGATCGCCATGGGGTGCTCGGAGGGTAGCGTCAAGACCCACTGCTCCCGGGCCACCCACACCCTGGCCGCGGCGCTCAAGGCCAAGGGAATCACGCTATGAACGAACAGGCCTTCGCGAACTCCCTCCGACGCGCGCTCGACGAATCCGCCGAGCGACTCCCCTACCGGATCACCCAGCGGCTCGAACGCGCCCGCGGCGCGGCCATGGCCCGGGCGCTGCCGTCGGCGCAGGCCGCCCCGGCGATCGCCGCGCCGCACGGCGGCGCCGAGTGGACGGACGGTCGTCCGTCGATGGCCTTTCGGCTGCTGTCCACCGTCCTGCCGCTGCTGCTCGTGGCGATCGCGCTGTACGGCATCGCGCTCTGGGACGACGCACAGCGGGCGGCCGACACCGCCGACATCGACGCGGAGCTGGTACTCGGCGACGACGAGCTGCCGGTGGCCGCCTATGCGGACAAGGGCTTCGGGGTCTACCTGCGGAACACACGGCAATGACCCGCGGGCGGCGCGCCGCACCGGTGCTCGCGGGCGCGCTGGCGCTCGCGGCCGCTGCCTCTCAGGCGGCGCCGTCCGAGTCCGGGACGGCGTCTGCGGGTGAGGCGCCGGCGGTGACGGCGGCCCCGGCGACCACCGTGCCCGCTCCCGCTGCGGGCACGCCCGTCGGCTCGAGCCCATCCGCACCGGCGTCGGCGGCCCCCCCTTCGCCCGCCTCCGCGGGTGCGGACGCCGCCGCCAGCGAGCCGGCGGGCGCACCGGCAGCCGGGCCGCCCGGCACACCCGCCTCGGCTCAATCGGGTCCGGCTGCCCTGTCGCCGGGTTCGCCGGCCCCCGAGCAGGCCGGTGTGACGGCCGCGCGTCCACAACCGGCCCGCGCGACCCTGCTGCCGCTCGCTCAGCCGCTGTGGTCAGACCTGGGCGCCGCGCAGCGGCAGGTGCTCGCGCCGTTCGAATCCCAGTGGAACGCTCTGCCACTCGAGGAGAAGCGCGCGTGGGCCGACCTCGCGCGCCGGTTCCCCCGGATGAGACCCGAGGAACAGACCCGTATCGAGCGTCGGATCGCCGAGTGGGCGGCGCTCACTCCCGAGGAACGGCGCATCGCGCGTCGGAACTACCGGCTGGCCCGGCAGCTGCCCGCCGAGGATCGGCTCGCCGACTGGGAGCGGTACCAGGCGATGACGCCCGACCAGCGTACCGTGCTGAACGAGGCCGGCGCCAGCCGCGGCACCGCGGCACGACAGGCAGCCGCACCGACCGGGCTCGCGAAGGAAGCGGCACAACCGCTGCCCCGCAGGGCTCCGGTCCGACCGCCGGTCGCGGCCGGCGGTCAGGCCGTGCCTTCGACCGAAGTCGCCCCGACGGTCGGGGTGCCGTCCGTACCCGCTGCGCCGCGCTGACCCGTGACGCCGGCCAGCCCGCCGCGGGGCGATCCGAACCGACCGGCGGGCGTGTGGCGCCGCTTCATGGGTGGGGTGTACGAGTCGGTCGTGCTGTTCGGCGTCATCGTGTTCTTCGGGTACGGCTTCTCGGCGCTGCTGCAGTTCCGGGGCGCCCCGGGCCCGTTGCGCTGGGGCTTCCAGGCGTTCCTGTTCCTGGTGCTCGCCGTCTACTTCGTGTGGTTCTGGAGCGGGGGTCGGCGCACGCTGCCGATGAAGACCGTATCGATGAGGCTGGTCGACCGTGACGGGCGACCGCTCCGCGCGCTCCGAGCGTTCTGGCGCTACCTGTGCGCATCCGCCCTGCTGCTCGCGCCGATGGCCGCGGCCGCGTCGTTCGGCGCGGTGTTCCTGCTGCTGCTGCCGATCCCCTTCGCCTGGGCGCTGTTCGACCGGGACCGGCGCGCGCTCTACGACGTCCTGGCGGGAACGCGGCTGGTGGTCGACGACGACCCGATCCCGCGGTCGCGCGTCTGACGCGTCGGGCTCAGTTCCGCACGCAGTCGACGAAGTACCGGGTGCTGCCGCCGCGTTCGGTCTCGACGACCAGCCCGTGCACGTCGGTCGAGAAGCCCGGGAATCGGTCGTTGAAGGAGTGCACGAACTTCAGGTACTCGACGATCGTCGTGTTGAACCGTTCGCCCGGGATCAGCAGCGGGATCCCCGGCGGATAAGGCGTGACCAGCATCGTCGTCACCCGGCCTTCCAGCTGGTCGATCGGGACACGGTCGACGCGCCGGCGCGCCAGGCACTCGAACGCATCGGACGGCTTCATCGCGGGCGCGATGCGCGACAGGTACATGTCGGTGGTGACGCGGGCGACGTCGTGCCGGCGGTACTCCTCGTGGATCTGCTGCGCGAGGTCCCGCAGCCCGACCCGTTCGTAGTTCGGATGCTTGGCGACGAACTCGGGCATCACCCGCCATAGCGGCTGATTCGAGTCGTAGTCCATCTTGAACTGCTGCAGCTCGGTGACCAGCGTGTTCCAGCGACCCTTGGTGATGCCGATGGTGAACATCACGAAGAACGAGTACAGCCCGGTCTTCTCGACGACGACCCCGTGCTCGGCGAGGTACTTGGTCACCAGCGCCGCCGGAATGCCCCACGGGGCGAAGCGACCGTCCAACGCCAGACCCGGCGTGACGATCGTCGCCTTGATCGGGTCCAGCATGTTGAAGCCCGGGGTCACCTTCTCGAACCCGTGCCAGGTGTCCGCGGCCTTCAGGAACCACTCCTCACGCCGGCCGGCGCCGACGTGGTCGAACACCTTCGGTCCCCAGACCCGGAACCACCAGGACTCGCCGAACTCGTCGTCGACCTTCTTCATCGCGCGCCGGAAGTCGAGCGCCTCGGAGATCGACTCCTCGACCAGCGCCCGCCCGCCGGGCTGTTCCATCATCGCGGCGGCGACGTCGCACGACGCGATGATCGCGTACTGCGGCGACGTCGACGTGTGCATCAGGTAGGACTCGTTGAAGCGGTGACGATCGAGCCGCCGGTCGACCGCCTCCTGCACGAGGATCTGCGAGGCCTGCGACAGGCCGGCAAGCAGCTTGTGGACCGACTGCGTGGAGAACACCATCGCCGACTGCGAGCGGGGCCGGTTCTCTCCGATCGCGTGCATCTCGTGATAGAAGGGATGGAACGCAGCGTGCGGCAGCCACGCCTCGTCGAAGTGCAGGTTCTCGATGTAATCGCCGAGCTGGTTCTTGATGGTCTCGACGTTGTACAGGATGCCGTCGTAGGTGGACTGGGTGATCGTCATCACCTGCGGGCGAGCGGACTTGTCGCGCACCAGAGGATTGGCTTCGATCTTGCGTCGGATGCTGTCCTCGCTGAACTCCTCCTGCGGGATCGGACCGATGATCCCCAGATGATTGCGCGTGGGCTGCAGGAAGATCGGCACCGTGCCGGTCATCATGAGCGCGTGCAGCACGCTCTTGTGGCAGTTGCGGTCGACCAGCACGATATCGTCGGTGGCGACCGTCGAGTGCCAGACGATCTTGTTCGCTGTCGAGGTGCCGTTGGTGACGAAGAACAGGTGGTCGCTGCTGAAGATGCGCGCCGCATTGCGCTCGCTCGCAGCCACCGGTCCGGTATGGTCGAGCAGCTGACCGAGTTCTTCGACCGCGTTGCACACGTCCGCGCGCAGCATGTTCTCGCCGAAGAACTGGTGGAACATCTGCCCCACCGGGCTCTTCAGGAACGCGACGCCGCCCGAGTGGCCCGGACAGTGCCAGGAGTACGAACCGTCGTTCGCGTAGTGCACCAGCGCCTTGAAGAACGGCGGGGCGAGCGAATTCATGTAGTTCGTCGCCTCGCGGATGATGTAGCGCGCGACGAACTCCGGCGTGTCCTCGAACATGTGGATGAAGCCGTGGAGCTCCTTCAGGATCTCGTTGGGGATGTGTTGCGAGGTACGCGTCTCGCCGAACAGGAAGATCGGGATGTCGGCGTTGCGGTTGCGGGTCTCGCGGATGAAGCGGCGGAGCTCCTGGATCGCGTTGCTCTCGGGTCCCTCCTCGTTGATCTCCTCGTCGTCGATCGACACGATGAACGCCGAGGCTCGGGCAGCCTGGTTCGCCACCATGGTCACGTCGACGTAGGTGAACCCGCCGACGACCTCCATGTCCTGCTCCTCGAGCGCCTTCGCGAGCGCCCGGATGCCGAGTCCGCTGGCCGAGTCGGACTTCCAGTCTTCGTCGATGATCACGACGGGAAAGCGGAACTTCATCGCGGTCGGGCTCCGGGCTGAAGGCGGCAAGCAACGCGCCGCCGGACGAACGAACGGGCGCAAGTAGACCACACTTCGCCGATACCCGGATGACGCGACGACGCGCCCGCAGCCGGCTCGCGCGCTGCGGCGAGCTCCGCCGCCGCGCCGCTCAGTGCACCGTCCGCTCGAAGACGAACCGGCCGCCCCGGAAATCAACCGGGACCACGTCCTTGGGCGCGAATCGGCCCTCGAGGATCGCCTTGGCAACCGGGTTCTCCAGGTGCTGCTGGATCGCTCGCTTGAGCGGCCGGGCACCGAAGACCGGGTCGAACCCGACCTTGGCCAGCTCCTCGAGCGCACCGTCGGTGACCGTGAGCGCGAGGTCGCGCTCGGCGAGCCGCTGCTCGAGCCGCCGCAGCTGGATCCGCGCGATCGACCGGATGTGGGCGGCCCCGAGTGCGTGGAAGACCACGATCTCGTCGATCCGGTTCACGAACTCGGGCCGGAAGTGGTTCTTGACCTCGCCCATGACCGCTTCCTTGATCAGATCGTAGTCGGTGCCTTCGGCCGACAGCCGTTGGATGTCGTGCGACCCGAGATTCGAGGTCATCACGATCACGGTGTTCTTGAAGTCGACCGTCCGGCCCTGCCCGTCGGTCATCCGCCCGTCGTCCAGCACCTGCAGCAGCACATTGAACACGTCCGGGTGGGCCTTCTCGACCTCGTCGAAGAGGATGACGCTGTACGGATTGCGGCGCACCGCCTCGGTCAGGTAGCCGCCCTCGTCGTAGCCGACGTAGCCGGGAGGCGCGCCGATCAGCCGTGCGACCGAGTGCTTCTCCATGAACTCGGACATGTCGATCCGGATCAGGTGGCCCTCGGAATCGAACAGGAACGAGGCGAGGGCCTTGCACAGCTCGGTCTTGCCCACGCCGGTGGGGCCCAGGAACAGGAACGAGCCGTACGGCCGGTTCGGGTCCGACAGGCCCGCGCGCGAGCGGCGGATCGCGTCGGCGACGAGACGAACCGCCTCGTCCTGGCCGACCACACGCTCGTGCAGCCGGTCCTCCATCTTGAGCAGCTTTTCGCGCTCGCCCTGCATCATCTTCGACACCGGGATCCCGGTGGCGCGGGAAACCACCTCGGCGATCTCCTCGGCACCGACCTGGGTGCGCAGCAGACGCGGCCGCGAGCCCTCGCCCGCTCCTTTGCCCGCCTCGGCCCGCTGAGCATTGGCGAGACGCCCCTCGAGCTCGGGCAGTCGCCCGTACTGGATCTCGGCGACCTTGTCGAACTGGCCCTTGCGCTGCAGGTCGACCATCTGCGCACGCAGCTTGTCGATCTCGGCCTTGATCGCCGCGCTGCCCTGCACCGCTGCCTTCTCAGCACGCAGGATCTCGTCGAGGTCAGCGTACTCGCGCTGCAGCTTGGCGATCTCCTGTTCGATCAGCTCGAGCCGCTTGCGCGAGGCCTCGTCGGTCTCCTTCTTCACCGCCTCGCGCTCGATCTTGAGCTGGATCAGCCGGCGGTCGAGCTTGTCCATCGCCTCCGGCTTCGAGTCGATCTCCATCTTGATGCGGGCAGCGGCCTCGTCGATCAGATCGATCGCCTTGTCCGGAAGGAACCGGTCAGTGATGTAGCGGTTCGACAGTTCAGCGGCGGCGACGATCGCCGGATCGGTGATCTCGATGCCATGGTGCAGTTCGTAACGCTCCTGAAGCCCACGCAGGATCGCGATCGTCGCCTCGACGCTGGGCTCGCCCACGAGCACCTTCTGGAAGCGACGCTCGAGCGCGGCGTCCTTCTCGATGTACTTGCGGTACTCGTCGAGCGTGGTCGCCCCCACGCAGTGCAGCTCGCCGCGGGCGAGCGCGGGTTTGAGCATGTTCCCCGCGTCGATCGCGCCCTCGGCCTTGCCGGCACCGACCATCGTGTGGATCTCGTCGATGAAGACGATCGTGCGGCCTTCGTCTGCGGCGATCTCCTTGAGCACCGCCTTGAGCCGCTCCTCGAACTCGCCGCGGTACTTCGCGCCCGCCAGCAGCGCGGCCATGTCCAGCGACAGCACGCGCTTGTCCTTGAGCGTGTCCGGCACCTCGCCGTTGACGATCCGCTGCGCGAGCCCCTCGACGATCGCGGTCTTGCCTACGCCGGGCTCGCCGATCAGCACGGGATTGTTCTTCGTGCGTCGCTGCAGGATCTGGATCGCACGCCGGATCTCGTCATCGCGCCCGATCACGGGATCGAGCTTGCCGCTGCGCGCGCGCTCGGTCAGGTCGATCGTGTACTTCTTCAAGGCCTCGCGCTGCCCCTCGGCCTCGGGGCTGCCGACGGATTCGCCGCCGCGCACCGCACCGATCGCCGCTTCGAGCGCTTTGCGATCGAGGCCGGCGTCGCGGACCAGCTTGCCGGCGTCGCCGCGATCCTCGGCCAGCGCGAGCAGAAACATCTCCGTGGCCACGTACTGGTCGCCACGGCGGGTCGCCTCGCGCTCGGCCTGGTTCAACAGGTTCACGGTCTCGCGACCGATCTGCAGGTTCCCGCCGGTACCCGAGACCTGGGGCAGCCGGGACAGCGCCGCGTCGACCGCCGACTTCAGCGCCGCGATCCGCACTCCGGCCCGTTCGAGCAGCGCCCGGCCCGAGCCATCGGGTTGCCCGAGCACCGCCGACAGCAGGTGGGCAGGTTCGATGTACTGATGATCGGAGGACAGCGCCAGGCTCTGGGCCTCGGCCAGCGCCTGCTGGAACTGCGTGGTCAGCTTGTCGAGTCGCATCGTCATCTCGAATGGAGGGGTTCCGACCGCATCGGCCCGCCACGCGGGCACGACGTACACTGTTCTCTACGCCTTAACTGTGGCGTCCATCAGGGAATTCAAGTGTCCGAAGCCGCCCGTCCCGCGCCGCCCGTCCTGTTCGAGCCGCTCGCGCTGCGAGGCCTGCAGCTGCCCAATAGGATCGTGGTCTCGCCGATGTGCCAGTACTCGGCGCTCGAGGGCTGCGCGGCCGACTGGCATCGGGTCCACTTGGGCCAGCTCGCGCTGTCCGGCGCCGGCCTGGTGATGATCGAGGCGACCGCGGTCGAGCCCCGCGGCCGGATCACGCCCGGTTGCCTCGGGCTGTACGACGAGGCGACCGAGGCGGCCCTCGCTCGGACGCTGGAGGTCGTCCGCGCGGTCGCCGGGCCCGTGCCGCTGGGCATCCAGCTGGGCCACGCCGGCCGCAAGGCCTCGAGCGCCGCGCCCTGGGACGGCGGTCAGCTGATCGCGCCCTCGGCCGGTGGCTGGGGTCCGGTGGGCCCGTCGGCACTCGCACATCGCGACGGCGAGCCGCCGCCCGAGGCCCTGGACGCCGCCGGGCTGGCCGCGATCCGCGACGCGTTCGTCGACGCCGCCCGGCGGGCGGCCCGGCTCGGCTTGGATGCGCTGGAACTGCACGCCGCGCACGGCTACCTGCTGCACCAGTTCCTGTCGCCGATCTCGAACCGGCGAACCGATGCGTGGGGCGGCGACCTTGCCTCGAGGATGCGCTTTCCGCTGGCGGTGTTCGACGCCGTCCGCGCCGTCTGGCCCTCGGAGCGGCCGCTCGGCGTGCGCGTGTCGGCCACCGACTGGGTCGATGGCGGCTGGGACCCGGAGCAAACCGTGGTGTTCGCACGCGAGCTGACCGCGCGCGGCTGCGACTGGATCGACGTCTCGTCCGGCGGCGTCTCGCCTGCCCAGCGCATCCCGCTGGGCCCGGGCTATCAGGTGCCGCTCGCACGGCGGGTCCGCGACGCGGTCGGGATCCCGGTGATCGCGGTGGGTCTGATCACCGAGCCTCGGCAAGCCGAGGCGATCGTCGCCAGCGGCGACGCCGACCTGGTGGCGCTCGCCCGGGGGATGCTCTGGAACCCGCGCTGGCCGTGGCACGCCGCCGCCGAGCTGGGGGCGACGGTCCAGGCACCGCGCCCCTACTGGCGGGCCCCGCCGCGGGGTGCGACCGACGCGTTCGGGCCGGTTCGCTTCGGCCAGCGATGATGCCGCCGGCCGGCGGCCCGCCGCGACCTCAGCGCAGCAGCCGCCAGCCGAGCGCGGTCGCGCCGATCGCGCCGGCCAGGTGCGCCGCCGAGTGCAGAAGCGCGGCACCCCACGCGCCCCGCTGGATCAGCGCGATCGACTCGCCGGAGAAGGTCGAGAACGTGGTCAGCGCGCCCAGGAACCCGGTCACCAGCAGCGGCCGCCAGACCGCCTCGGCCTCCGGGTGCCGTTCGAACCACGCCAGTGCCATCCCGACCAGCAGGCCGCCCGCCACATTGACCGCGAGCGTACCCCAGGGCAACGCCTGCCCGGGACGGTTCAGCGCCAGGCCGAGCACCCAGCGGGCCCAGGCTCCGAGCACCGCACCGACGGCGATCGCCACCCACGCGGCCGGCGTGGTCACGTTCACCGGGGGCCCGATGCGTTGGGCGCCGGGGCGTCCCCCCACCTCGCCGCCGCGGCGTCATCGCTCTCGCGCGCGTCGACCCAGCGCGCGCCCTGCGGGCCGGCCTCCTTCTTCCAGAACGGGGCCTGGGTCTTCAGCCAGTCCATCACGAACGCGCAGGCGGCGAACGCGTCGCCGCGATGGGCGGACGTGACCGCCACCAGCACGATCTGCTCGAGTGGCCTGAGCTCGCCCACCCGGTGCACGACCACCACGTCGTCCAGATCCCAGCGTACCCGCGCTTGGTCCACGATCGCCTCGAGCGCCCGTTCGGTCATCCCCGGATAGTGCTCGAGCGTCATCGTGGTCACGGCCTCGCCGTCGGTGAGGTCGCGCACCGTGCCGACGAACGCAGCGACCGCTCCGACCCCCGGGCGTCCGGCCCGCAGCCGGGCGATCTCGACGCCGACGTCGAAGTCCTCGGTCTGGACGCGCACCGGCATGTCGCCCCGCCTGCCGGATCAGCCACCGGTGACCGGTGGGAAGAACGCGACCTCGGCGCCGTCGCGCAGGCCGGAGTGCGGTCCGGCCATCGCCTGGTCGACCGCGACCCGCAGCGCGCGCCGCTCGGCGAGGGCCTCGTCCCACGGGGCCCCGCGTGCCCGCAGCCAAGCCCGTAGCGCGCCCGCCGTCGTTACGTCGCCGGGGAGCAGCAGCTCTTCGACCGAGACGCCGACCGCCTCGCGCAGACTCGCGAAGTAGAGCACGCGGACCCTCACGCAAGCTCCGAGAACGGCAGGAACCGAACCGTGTCGCCGCGACGGATCGGCTGGCCGGCGGCCGCGTCGACCAGCCCGTCGGCCCACACGGTGGAGGTGAGTACGGCCGAGCCCTGGTGGTGGAACAGCTCGACCCCGCCGTTCGTGCCGATGCGCGCACGCAGGAACTCGCGCCGGCGATCGGGCCGGGGCCAGTCGAACTCGGCGCGCAGCGACAGCGCGCGCGGCGCGACCTCCGGCACGCCGAGCAGCCGCAGTGCGAACGGCCGGACGAACAGCAGGAAGGTCACGAAGCTCGACACCGGATTACCGGGCAGCCCGATGAAGTGGGCGTCACAGCCGTCGTGGCGCCGCACCCGGCCCCAGGCGAGCGGTTTGCCCGGCTTGATCGCGACCTGCCAGGTGCGCAGCTCGCCCTCGGCCCGCAGCGCCGCCTTGACGTGATCCTCCTCGCCCACCGACATGCCGCCGGAGGTGACGATGAGATCGCTGTCGTCGGCGGCACGACGCAGCGCGGTCCGCGTGGCTTCGAGCGAATCCGGCACGATGCCCAGATCGCGGATCGCGCAGCCCAGTCGGCGCAGCAGCGCAACCAGCACGTACCGGTTCGAGTTGTAGATCGCCCCGGGGGCGAGCGGCTCGCCCGGCAAGGTCAGCTCGTCACCGGTGAAGAAGCACGCGACCCGCAGACGCGGCCGCACCGGGAGCTCCGCCAGCCCAACCGAGGCGGCCAGCCCGAGCGCCTGCGGCGACAGGCGCGCGCCGGCGCGCATCACCACCGAGTCGCGGCGTACATCCTCGCCCGCCCGCCGGATCCACTCCCCGGGCGCCGGAACCGCCGAGAATCGCACGCCCGCGTCCACCGCCTCGGCCTGTTCCTGCATCACGACCGCGTCCGCACCGGGCGGAATCGTCGCACCGGTGAAGATCCGCGCGACCGTGCCCGGCGCGAGCGGAGCCGGGACCGCTCCGGCAGGCACGCGCTGGGAGATCGACAGCGGGCGGTCGTCGGCCAGGTCGGCGCACCGCACCGCCCAGCCGTCCATCTGCGCGTTGTCCATCGGTGGCACATCGATCGTCGAGTGCACGTCCGACGCAAGCACGCGGTCGAGTGCGTCCGCGGTCGGCACGCGTTCGCAGCGATCGAGCGGGGCGGCGAGCGCCAGCAGCTGCGCGAGCGCCGTGTCGAAGTCGAGCAGGGCCGGTCGGGTCATCGTCTCGGGGCGGGTCGGCCGCGGCCGGCGAGCCCGAGCCGGGCCTCGACGAACGCGACGATCGCATCATAGTCGGCCAGCGGCAGCACCGGCACGGCCGCCCCCACCGGCGCATCGGTGGCAACCGCGACGATGTCGGGATCGCCGTCGGCGAGCAGCGGCCGCCCGAGCGACGGGCGGTGCACCTCGAGCTTTGGGATCGGCGCGCGCTTGTAGCCCTCCACCAGCACCAGGTCACACGGCGACAGCCGTGCGAGCTGGGTCTCGAGATCGGGCTCGGCCTGGCCGCGCAACTCGTGCATCAGCACCCAGCGCTGGCCCGAGGTGATCATCACCTCGCCCGCACCGGCTTCGCGATGCCGGAAAGAGTCCTTGCCCGGCCGGTCGATGTCGAACCCGTGATGAGCATGCTTGATCACCGAGACCGTCAGTCCGTCGGTGACGAACCGCGGGATCAGCTGCTCGATCAGCGTGGTCTTGCCCGATCCGGACCAGCCGGCGAAACCGAAGACCTGCATCGCCGTCGGCCGGGCCGCTCAGCCGGGCCCCGGCGCGGCCGGCGCGTGGGTGGCGATGTAGCGCTTGAGCAGTGCCAGGTCGGCCGGCATGCGGACGAAACGCTGGGCCCGGTGCTCGATGTCCGCGAACGCGGCAGGGCGCTCCGGCTCCCGACCGATCGCCTCGCGGATGGTCTCGGCGAACTTGGCCGGCAGCGCGGTCTCCAGGCAGATCATCGGCACGCCGGGCTCGCGCCAGCGTTGCGCGACCGCCAGGCCGTCGGCGGTGTGGGTATCGACCACGACGCCGTGGCGACGCTCGACCTCGCGGATGGTCTGCACCCTGAGCGCGTGACTGCTCGCGCCGGAGACGAAGCCGAAGTCTGCCACCCGGGCGAAGGCGGCCGTGCCCCGGAGGTCGAACTCCCCGACCGTCTGCAGCCGCCGCCACAGCGCGGCGGTGCGCCCGCCGTCCTGTTCGAGCAGGTCCCAGACCAGCCGCTCGAAGTTCGAGGCCTTGGAGATGTCCATCGACGGACTGCTCGTCGCGTGCGTCTCCGCCGTGCCGCGTGGCCGGTAGCGGCCGGTGCGGAAGAACTCGTCGAGCACATCGTTCTCGTTGGTGGCCACCACCAGCCGGCGCACCGGCAAGCCCATGCGGCGTGCGATGTGGCCGGCCAGCACGTTGCCGAAGTTGCCGCTGGGCACGGCGAAGGAGACCGGCCGCGGCTCGCGGCCGGTGACCGCGAAGAACGCCCGGAAGTAGTAGACCACCTGAGCGACCACGCGCGCCCAGTTGATCGAGTTGACCGTGCCGATCGCGTGGCGCGCCTTGAAGCCCAGGTCGCCGGACACGGCCTTGACCAGGTCCTGGCAGTCGTCGAACACGCCGTCGACCGCGATGTTGTGAATGTTGGCGTCGCGCAGCGAGAACATCTGCGCGGTCTGGAACGGGCTCATCCGGCCGGCGGGTGACAGCATGAACACCCGTACGCCCCGTCGTCCCCGCATCGCGTACTCGGCTGCGCTGCCGGTGTCGCCGGAGGTCGCGCCCAGGATGTTCAGGCTGCGACCGTCGCGCGCGAGCACGTACTCGAACAGGTGTCCGAGCAACTGCATCGCGACGTCCTTGAACGCCAGGGTCGGTCCGTTGGACAGCCGCAGCAGATGCAGCTCGGGCTCGAGTGTGCGCACCGGGACGATCTCGTCCGACCCGAAGGTCTCGGCCGTGTACGCGCGTCGGACGAGCGCGTGCAGGTCCGCGTCCGGGACGTCATCGCAGTACAGCCGCAGCAGCACGAACGCGAGGTCTGCGTACGGGAGTTCGCGCCAGCGCGCGAGGGTGGACTCGTCGATCGCCGGCAGGTGCTCCGGGACGACCAGCCCACCATCGGGCGCCAGCCCGCCCAGCAGGATGTCGGTGAACCGCTGGGGCGGCATCTCTCCGCGCGTCGACACGTAGCGCATGCTCGGTCCGTCAGGGTGGGGACGCGCCGTCCGGGCATCGGGGCCGGCGCCGCACGGCGATCAGTCCAGGTCCTCGAGCCGGATTCGGGTGACCCGGGACACGACGGTATCCAGCGCCTCGATGCGGCGGATCGCCTCGTCGCACCGCCGCTCGACGGTCACGTGCGTGAGCAGCACGACGTCGGTCTGCCGCTCGCCCTCGCTCGCCTCGCGCTGCAGCACGGCGTCGATCGAGATCCGCGCGTCCGCGAGGATGCGGGTGATGTCCGCAAGGACTCCGGGCTCGTCGGCCACGCGCAGGCGCAGGTAGTAAGCGCTCTCGATCTCGGCGATCGGCAGGATCGGAAGGTCGGCCATCGCATCCGGCTGGAACGCGAGGTGGGGTACGCGGTTGCCCGGGTCCGACGTGAGCGTGCGCGCCACGTCGACCAGGTCGGCGACCACGGCACTCGCGGTCGGCTCGGCACCTGCACCCTTGCCGTAGTACATCGTATGCCCCACCGCGTCGCCCTTGACCCAGACCGCGTTCATCGCCCCCTCGACATTGGCAATCAGCCGACGCGACGGGATCAGCGTCGGATGAACCCGCAATTCGATGCCGTGCTCGCGCCGGCGGGTGATGCCGAGCAGCTTGATCCGGTAGCCCAACTGCTCGGCCCAGCGGATGTCCTCGGCCTTCAGCGTCGCGATCCCCTCGACGTGCGCGCGCTCGAACTGCACCGGCACGCCGAAGGCGATCGCCGACATGATCGTGGCCTTGTGGGCAGCGTCGATGCCCTCGATGTCGAAGGTCGGATCGGCCTCGGCGTACCCGAGCCGCTGCGCCTGCGCGAGCACCGCGTCGAACGCCAGGCCCTTGTCCCTCATCTCAGACAGGATGAAGTTGGTGGTGCCGTTGATGATCCCGGCGATCCACTCGATCCGGTTGGCGGTCAGGCCCTCGCGCAGCGCCTTGATGATCGGGATGCCGCCCGCGACCGCAGCCTCGAACGCGACCATCACGCCCTGCTCGCGCGCCGCCGAGAACACCTCGTTGCCGTGCACCGCGAGCAGCGCCTTGTTCGCGGTGACCACATGCTTGCCCTGGGCGATCGCCTCGAGCACCAGCGTACGTGCGATGCCGCAGCCTCCGATCAGTTCGACCACCACGTCGATCGACGGATCGCGCACGACGCCGAACGCGTCGTCGGTGACCGCGGCGCGGTCGCCGACCAGCGCTCTCGCCCGGGCCACGTCCAGGTCGGCGACCTGCGTGACCTGCAGGCCGCGACCGGCACGCCGGGTGATCTCGTGCTGGTTGCGGGTGAGCACGGAGAAGGTGCCGGCGCCGACCGTGCCGATCCCGAGCAGGCCCACGCGGACCGGAGCGAGGCGGGTACTCATCGGAGCGTCTCAGGCCGCCGCGCGGGGCATCAGGCCATCCTTGCGGAACATCTCCTTGATGCCGCGCACCGCCTGCCGAGTGCGCTGTTCGTTCTCGATCAGTGCGAAACGCACGTGAGCGTCGCCGTACTCGCCGAACCCGATACCCGGGGAGACCGCGACCTTCGCCTCGGTGAGCAGACGCTTGGAGAACTCGAGCGAGCCCTGCGCACGATAGGGCTCGGGCACCTCGGCCCAGATGTACATCGACGCCCTGGGGACCTCGACCATCCAGCCCGCCTCGTGCAGGCCCTTGGCCAGTACGTCGCGTCGCCTCTGGTAGGTCGCCCGGACCTCGTCGACGCAGTCTTGAGGCCCGTCGAGCGCAGCGATCGAGGCGACCTGGATCGGGGTGAACGTGCCGTAGTCGTGGTAGCTCTTGATGCGAGCGAGCGCCGAGACCAGGCCGCGGTTGCCGACCATGAAGCCGATCCGCCAGCCCGCCATGTTGTAGCTCTTGCTCATCGTGAAGAACTCGACCGCCACCTCGCGCGCGCCGGGAACCTCCATGATCGACGGAGCCCGAAACCCGTCGAACGTGATGTCCGCGTACGCCAGGTCGTGCACGACCAGGATGTCGTGCTGCTTCGCCAGGGCGATCACGCGCTCGAAGAACCCCAGGTCCACGCACATCGCGGTCGGGTTGCTCGGAAAGCCGAGGATCATCATCTTGGGCTTCGGAACCGACTCGCGGATCGCCCGCTGCAGCTCCTCGAGGAAGTCGACGCCCGGGGTCATCCGGACCGAGCGGATGTCGGCACCGGCGATCACCGCGCCGTAGATGTGGATCGGGTAGCTCGGGTTGGGCACCAGCACCGTGTCGCCGCGGTCGAGCGTGGCGAGCATCAGGTGCGCGAGCCCTTCCTTCGAGCCGATCGTCACGATCGCCTCGGACTCCGGATCGATCTCGACCGCGTAGCGCCGCTGGTACCAGTCGGCGATCGCCTTGCGCAGACGCGGGATGCCCTTGGAGACCGAGTAGCCGTGCGTGTTCGGGCGACGCGACGCTTCGACCAGCTTATCCACGATGTGCTGCGGGGTGGCGCCGTCCGGGTTGCCCATGCTCATGTCGATCACGTCCTCACCGCGCCGGCGAGCGGCCATCTTGAGCTCGGCGGTAATGTTGAAGACGTACGGCGGCAGTCTGCTGATCCGGGAGAAATCTCGCTCGGCGCTCATCGAAAGAACCCTGCTCGGGCCGGCACGTTCGCTGCGTCGCGGCCCGCGTGGAAAGAGCGGTAATGTACCGTACTTCCCACGGTGCGCCGGCCGCTGCAGCCGGCCGGAGGCTGCCGATGAAGTTGCACGCGAGCCCGACCCAGGCGCTGAACACGGTCACCGCCTACGGCCCGGGATGGATCGAGATCAACGCCCGGCGGCACCCGCGGGCGGTACTGGTGCGCCCCGAAGGCGACGTGCTCGACTGGGCGGCTCCGGGCTTCGAGGCGCTCGCGCCAGAACACTTCGAGGCGATCCTGGCGCTCGCGCCCGAGGTCGTGCTGCTGGGTACCGGTGCAGCCCAGCGGTTCCCGCACCCCCGCCTGACCGCGACGCTGACCGCGCGGGGCATCGGCGTGGAGGCGATGGACACCGGTGCCGCCTGCCGGACGTACAACATCCTCATGGTCGAGGGCCGCAAGGTCCTGGCCGCGCTGATCCCGACCTGACCTCCGCCGCCCTCGCCGGGCCGGGCGCGTGCCGAACTCGGCGGCCGCGGAACGTCCGCGCGGAGCCCGAGGGCGGCGCGCCGGGGCTCTCGCGGCCCCCGGGCGACGCTGTGCTATCGTCGGCCACCACGCGCAGCGAGGGTCGCATCGTGACGGTCACCATCGGCAAGAAGGTTCCCGATTTCAGCATCGAGACCACCGGCGGCGCGTTCAAGCTCTCTGCTCGCCGCGGCCCCGGCCCGCTGGTGGTGTACTTCTACCCGAAGGACAACACGCCCGGCTGCACCACCGAGGGCGCAGCGTTCCGCGATGCGTGGCCCAGGCTGCAGGCTTGCGGCACCGCCGTCCTCGGCGTCTCCCGCGACTCGCTCAAGTCGCACGAGGGATTCAAAGCGAAGATGGGATTCCCGTTCGAACTCGCCGCCGACGGCGACGAAACGCTGTGCGCGCTGTTCGACGTGATCCGGATGAAGAACATGTACGGCAAGCAGGTCCGGGGCATCGAACGCTCGACCTTCGTCATCCGAGGCGACCGCACCCTGCTGCGCGAGTGGCGCGGCGTCAAGGTCCCCGGGCATGTCGACGAGGTGCTCGCGTTCGTCGAGTCGCTCTGATCCGCCGCCAGCCCGCCCGATGCCCCTGCCCAAGCCCCCGAGCAAACCCGCCACCCTCCTCGATCTGACCACCGCCGTGCTCGCTCGCGCGGCGCGGCCGCGCACGAACCGGCCGGGCCAGGGTTCAGGCCCCGCGCCAGCGGGGCTGCAGCCCATCGCCCCCCCGGGCGGACCGGCCGCCGACGACGCCACATTCGCGTCGCAGGCGCCCGCGACCGTGAACCCGGTCGAACGCGTCGAGCCGCAGGGGGTGGCACCCGCCATCGCGCCGGCCGCCCCCTCCACGGTGGCGGCATCCGTCCGGGCCCCGGCACCGGTGCCCCGAGCCGCGCGTGCCCCGAGCGCCGAGCGCGCGGCGCCGGCTGCCGGGCCGGCCAAGCTCTTCGTGCTGGACACCAATGTGCTGATGCACGACCCAGCGAGCCTGTTCCGCTTCGACGAGCACGACGTCTTCCTGCCGATCGTCACCCTCGAGGAGCTGGACAACCACAAGAAGGGGATGTCGGAGGTCGCCCGCAACGCCCGGCAGGTCAGCCGCTCGCTCGATGCGCTGGTCGGCGAGGTCGAGGGCGGCATCGAGCAGGGCATCGCGCTGTCGCGGCTCGGCAACCGCGAGGCAGGCGGGCGGCTGTTCCTGCAGACTCAGGCGCTCGCGTCGTCGCTGCCCGAGACCCTGGCCGCGGGCAAGGCGGACAACCAGATCCTGGCGGTGGTCCGTGCGCTGCAGCTTCAGTTCCCGGATCGGCCGGTCGTGCTGGTGTCCAAGGACATCAACATGCGGATCAAGGCCCGCGCGCTGGGCCTGCGCGCGGAGGACTATCACAACGACCAGGTCGTCGAGGACCTGGATATGCTGTACGCGGGCACACTCGCGCTGCCGGCCGACTTCTGGGAGCGGCACGGCAAGGGCATGGAGTCGTGGCAGCAGGCAGGCTCGAACTGGTATCGCGTGACCGGGCCCGCGGTACCCGGCTTCATGCTCAACCAGTTCGTCTTCCTCGAAGGCGACATGCCGCTCGCCGCGCAGGTCAAGGAACTCAACGGTCGCACCGCGGTACTGCAGACGCTGCGCGACTACGGCCACCTGAAGAACGCGGTGTGGGGCGTGACCGCCCGCAACCGGGAGCAGAACTTCGCTCTGAACCTGCTGATGAACCCCGACATCGACTTCGTGTCGCTGCTCGGGCAGGCGGGCACCGGCAAGACGCTGCTCGCCCTCGCGGCGGGACTCTCTCAGACGCTCGAGCACAAGCGATACGGCGAGATCATCGTGACCCGCGCGACCGTGCCGGTCGGCGAGGACATCGGCTACCTGCCCGGTACCGAGGAGGAGAAGATGCAGCCGTGGATGGGTGCGCTCGAGGACAACCTCGAGGTGCTCACTCAGGGCAGCGGCAGCGGCGGAGAGTGGGGCCGCGCCGCCGCCACCGACCTGATCCGCTCGCGCATCAAGGTCAAGGCGCTGTCGTTCATGCGCGGCCGTACGTTTCTCAACAAGTACCTGATCATCGACGAGGCCCAAAACCTCACGCCCAAGCAGATGAAGACCTTGATCACCCGCGCCGGCCCGGGCACCAAGGTGATCTGCCTGGGAAACATCGCGCAGATCGACACGCCCTACCTCACCGAGAGCTCGTCCGGCCTGACCTACGTGGTCGATCGCTTCAAGGGCTGGGCACACGCCGGGCACGTGACGCTGCAGCGGGGCGAGCGCTCCCGCCTCGCGGACTTCGCCGCCGACGCGCTCTGATCGTCGCAGGGGGGGCGGGCGCGAGGGTTCCGGCGTCGCCGCGCTTCGCCGGTCAGTACGCAGACGACGCCGCGAAGTTCTCGAACTTGGTGTACTGACCCAAGAACGTCAGCGTGACCGAGCCGATCGGCCCGTTGCGCTGCTTGCCGATGATGATCTCGGCCATGCCCTTGTTCGGCGTGTCCGGGTCGTACCGATCCTCGCGGTGGATGAACAGGATCACGTCGGCATCCTGTTCGATCGCGCCGGACTCGCGCAGATCGCTCATCACCGGCTTCTTGTCGTTGCGCTTCTCCACCTCGCGCGACAGCTGCGACAGCGCGATGACCGGCACGTTGAGCTCCTTGGCGAGCGCCTTCAGCGACCGCGAGATCTCTGCGACCTCGGTCGCACGGTTCTCGTTCGAGCTGCCGGCACCCGACATCAGCTGCAGATAGTCGACCATCACCAGGCCGAGCTTGCCGTACTGACGCGCGAGCCGGCGCGCGCGCGCGCGCAGCTCCAGCGGGTTCAGCGCCGGCGTCTCATCGATGTGCAGGTTGGCGTCCTGCATCTTCTGGATCGCATGCGTGAGCCGCGGCCAGTCGTCCTCGGTGAGGCGCCCGGTGCGCAGCCGCTGCTGGTCGATCCGGCCGACCGAGCAGACCAGCCGCATCGCGAGCTGCGTCGCACCCATCTCCATCGAGAAGACCGCCACCGGCAGCCCCTGGTCGACCGCGACATGCTCGCTGATATTCAGCGCGAACGCGGTCTTGCCGACCGAGGGCCGCGCGGCGATGATGATCAGGTCGCCCGGCTGCATGCCTGAGGTCATTCGATCGAGATCGACGAATCCCGTGGGCACGCCGGTGATGTCGTTAGGGTTCTCGCGGTTGTACAGGTCGTCGACGCGCGAGACCACGTCGCCGAGAACCTTCTGCAGCGACTGGAAGCCCACGCGCCCGCGCGCGCCGTCCTCGGAGATCTGGAAGATCCGAGACTCCGCCTCGTCCAGGATCTGCCGGGTGTCGCGGCCCAGCGTGTTCAGCGCGCTGGTGGCGATGTCGTCGGACACCGAGATCAGCCGCCGCAGGATCGACCGGTCCCGGACGATCTCCGCGTAACGGCGCACGTTGGCGGCCGAAGGCGTACCGCTGGCAAGCGCGTTCAGGTAGGTGAGCCCGCCCGCCTCGTCCAGCCGGCCGGTGGCCTTGAGCGCGTCCTGCAGCGTCAGCACGTCGGCCGGCTGATTGCGCTGCATCAGCGATTCGAGGTGCTGCCAGATCAGCCGGTGGTCGTAGCGGTAGAAGTCGTCCTCGCGGACGACGTCGCCGATCTTCTCCCACGCGGTGTTGTCCAGCAGCACCGCACCGAGCACCGCCTGCTCGGCCTCCACCGAGTGCGGCGGGATGCGCAGCGACGCGACCTCTCGGTCCGCCGCAGGCAGGCCCTCGAGCGACTGGATCGGCTTGGCGGACATCGGTCGATGGTACCGGCGGGCGGCCGGCTTCGAAAGCCGCTACGGCCTTCGGAGCCTGGGGCTTCGCTCGGGTGCCGCGCCGCGGCAGCCGGTGCCGCCGCGACGCCTGCACGCGCGGCTCAGGCTTCAGCGATCACCGCGACCTTGACCGACACCGCCACGTCGGCGTGCAGGGCGACCACCACCTCGTGCTCACCGACCGCCTTGAGCGGGCCATTGGGCATCCGCACCATCGCCTTCTCGATCTGCGGGAAGCCCCGGCCGTGCAGCGCCTGGGCGACGTCCGAGTTGGTCACGGACCCGAACAGACGTCCGTCGACACCTGCCTTCTGGGCGATCGTCAGCACCAGGCCGTCAAGCTTGGTACCGGCGGACTGCGCGGCGGCGAGCCGGTCGGACTGCACCTTCTCCAGTTCGGCACGACGCACCTCGAACTCCTTCACCGCGGCTTCGGTCGCGCGCCGCGCCTTGCCCTGGGGGATCAGGAAGTTGCGCGCGTATCCGTCCTTGACCCGGACCACGTCGCCGAGAGCACCGAGATTGACCACTTTCTCGAGCAGGATCACTTGCATGTCGACCTCCGCTCAGTGGTTGTCGGTGTAGGGCAGCAGCGCCAGGAAGCGCGCGCGCTTGATCGCGTCCGACAGCTGCCGCTGGTAACGGGCTTTGGTGCCGGTGAGACGCGCCGGCATGATCTTGCCGGTCTCGGTGATGAAGTCCTTGAGCGTGTCGACGTCCTTGTAGTCGATCCACTCGACCTTCTCGGCGGTGAACCGGCAGAACCGCTTGCGCTTGAACAGCGCGCTCTGCGACGAGCGCTTGGGCTTCTTGTCCTTACTACCACGACGGGGCGGAGGCATGTCAGGGGTCCTTTCGATCGATGTCGTTGAATTCGAATCCGGTCACGTGGAGCACCAGGGTGCGGGCGCTGCGGCGGCGCGGGGCGAGGAAGCCTTCCAGCCTGAGCTCGGTGCCGAGCGCCACCCGGTCGATCCGCAGTGCGACGCCATCGGCGGCGACCGCGGCGAGCTCCAGCTCGACCGCCCGTTGGGCGCCGGCCTCGGACTGCACCGAACGGTGCACCAGCCTCAGGCCGACCATCGGCACGCCTGCGGGGGTCCAGCGCAGCGGTTCGCGCTCGACCACCGAGGCGGTCAGGCCGACCCGGTTCAAGCGGCCGCGCTCGCCTGTCCTTCCGAGCTGGTGGTGCTCTTGCGCGCCTCCTCCTTCTGGATCCGGCGCAGCATCGGCGACGGGCCGGTCTCGGCCTTGGGCATCGCAACCACGAGGTGGCGCAGCACCGCGTCGTTGAACCGGAACGCGTGCTCGAGCTCGTCGAGCGTTTTTTGGTCGCACTCGATGTTCATCAGCGCGTAGTGCGCCTTGGCGACCTTCTGGATCGGGTAGGTGAGCTGCAGCCGCCCCCAATCCTCGATGCGGTGCATTCGACCCTGCTGGCCCTCGACCAGCGTCTTGTACCGCTCGATCATCGCGGGCACCTGCTCGCTCTGATCGGGGTGCACGATGAACACGATCTCGTAGTGACGCATCAATTCCCCTCGTGGTGGGTTGTCCGTTCGACGGGTTTCCTCGGGCGACGGCGCTTTGCGCCACCGGCCGCCGGCTCGTGTCGGGGGGCGACCGCGGTGCCTACTGGCACCGCGCGGTCCGTGCGGCAGGAAACTCTCAATGATCGCCCAAGGACGCGTCCGTGTCCAGCCCCCGCCCCCGCGGCCCCTGCCCCAGCGCCATCCCCGGGCCGCCGCCGCGGCCGACCGGGTCCGGAGTGCCGGCGTAGAACCGCTGCATCAGTTCGGCTTCGCGGCGGGTGATGCGCTCGATGAACGCGTCGGCGCCCCGCATCGCCTTGAACGCCCTGAAGCCCGAGGCGAGGAACGCGTGCATCGCCGACAGGCCGGCGAGCCGGGCCGGCGTCTCCATCGCGCCGAGCAGCATCGACAGCAGCGGCTGGCGCACGAGCCGATCGAGCGCGCCGCCGATGTGGCCGATCAGCTCGATCTGGCGCTCGCGGTCGGTGCGCGCACCCGCGCTCCGGTAGGCGCGCGCGTAGGCCGCGTCGTCGATCGGCCGCCCGGCGAGCGCGGGGTCCGCCTGCAGCGCCCGCGCGGTCGCGAGGTCCAGCCGCTCGGACAGCGCATCGAGCTCCACCGCGTCAGCGATCGTGTCGAGCGCCGCCTGCGGCAAGAAGCGGGTGAGCGTGGGGATCAGCCGGGCAAGTTCGACGTCGCGCTGCGAAAAGTCCTTGGCGCCGTACAGTTCGTCGAGAAAAAACCGAGCCGCCTGCGCGTGTCTCGGCTCGGCGAGCAGATCGGCGTGGGTGTGGGCGAGCCGCTGCGCCTGCCACACCCGGAGCGCCTCCCGGCGCGCCCGCAGCGCGTCGTCCGCGCCCTCGAGCGCGCGCAGCGCGGCCACGTCGGCCGCGGCGATCCGGAGTCGTTCTGCGGGGTTCATCGGGACGGACCGTGCCGGAGACCGAGTATGCCGCAGCCGCCGGCGCCGGCCGGCCGCGCGGGCACGGTCCCCGCCGACCCCGACCTAGAATGCGGGCGTGAACCCGGCGATCCGCACGTCCCGCGACCCGGTCGGCCCCGCCACGAGCGCTCGGGCCGGCGGCACGGGAGCGCATGCGTGATCGCGACGCTGCAGCGCTGGGGGCTCGTCGTCCAGCTCGCCCTGAGCGCGCTGATCGCGGTCTGGCTCGCGAGCCGCGGGCACACGTCGGTCGGCGCGGCGATCGCGATCGGCATCGCCGTCCCGCTGGCTCTGCACGCGGCGCTCCTGACGCTCGGCTTCGCGATCGCCTGGGCCGGCCGCGGCGAGCGTCCCGCCGACGAGCCCGGCCCCGGCACCCTCGCCGAACTCGGCCACTGGATCGGAGCCTGGCTGCGCGAGATCCCGGACTCCATCCGCACCTTCGACGTCGCCCAGCCGCTGCTGTCACGGCGACCCTTCGGCACGGCCGCGCGCGACCCCGCCCGCATGCCGGTGCTCCTGCTGCACGGCTACTTCTGCAACCGCGGCCTGTGGCGACGGATGGCGCCCCGGCTGATCGCGCGCGGCCACCCGGTCGAGGCGCTGGACCTGGAGCCCCCGTTCGCCTCGATCGACGACTACGCGCCCAGGATCGCCGAGGCGGTCGACGCGCTGCGGCGGCGTACCGGTGCGCCGCAGATCGCCCTGGTCGCCCACAGCATGGGAGGGCTGGCGGCGCGCGCCTACCTGCGGGCGTTCGGCGACGAGGCGATCGCCTGCGTGGTGACCCTCGGCACGCCGCATCAGGGTACGGTGCACGCCCGGCTGGGGCGCGGCCGCAACGCGCGCCAGATGCGCCGTGGCAGCGACTGGCTGCGACGGCTCGCCTCCGAGGAGCCTGCCGAAGGGCTGCGGAAGTTCACGGTCGTGCTGTCCCGGCAGGACAACATCGTGGCGCCTCAGGCGGAGCAGACGCTGCCCGGCGCGACCACCGTGACCCTGCGCGGGCTAGGCCACATCAGCCTCGCCTGCGATCCTCGTGTCGCCCGGATCGTGTACGAGGCGATCGAGTCGGCGCAGCGCGATTCGCAGCACCGCGGCTGCTGACGCCGAGCCCGGCGACCACCGCCAGCGGTGCGACCCGCCTGGCGCCCACTTTAGTGCCCGTCCTCTAGCACGGCCGCCTACACTGCATCGACTGCCCGCCATCCCGGCGACACGCACTCGTACACGTCCTCGAAGGAGCAGACGCGATGGTCAAGAAGATGAAGCCCCAGGCCGACGGCCGGATCGACAGCCAGCTGGCGGCCGCCGTGAAGGACTCTGCGCAGCAGATCTGGCTGGCCGGGCTCGGCGCGTTCGCGAAGGCGCAGAAGGAGGGCGGCAAGGTCTTCGAAGCGCTGGTCAGCCAGGGCCTCGCGATCCACGACCGCACGCGTTCGATGACCGGAGACCGGATCTCGGAGGTGACCGGGCGGGTGAACCAGGTCGCCGGCGGGCTGTCGAAGCAGGCGACCGAATCCTGGGACCGTCTCGAGCAGGTCTTCGAGGAGCGAGTCGCGCGGGCGCTGAACCGCCTGGGCGTGCCGACGCACACCGACATCCAGGCGTTGATCGCGCGGGTCGATGCGCTGAACGCGAGCGTGCAGGCGCTCGGCGGCAAGCCCTCGCGAGCACCCCGTGCGCCCCGCGCAGCGGCGCCGAGCGCGGCCGCCCCGGCATCGGGTGCACGGGCACCGCGCAAGGGGGCTGCGCGCGCGACTCAGGCGACCCGGGCGCCGCGCGGCACCCGCGCGACGAAGTCCGCTTCGGCCGCCGGTCGCTGACCCACCCAGGGGCCGCCTGCGGGCGGCCCAGACCGCCTCCCATGAGCCCGTCGCGCACCGCGCCCCCCCGGATCGGCTTGGCGCTGGCCGGCGGCGGGTTCATGGGCGCCGCCTACGAACTCGGTGCGCTGGCCGCGCTGTCGGAATCGATCGACGGCCTGGACCTGACCGAGCTGGACGTCTACGTGGGCGTCAGCGCAGGGGGCTTTCTCGCCGCCGGTCTCGCCAACGGCCTGAGCCCGCATGCGATGGTGCGGCTGTTCGTCGAGACCGAGGCGTCGGACACGCCGCTGGATCCGGCGGCGCTGATCCGTCCGGCTTGGGCCGAAATCGGTCGCCGGATCGCGCAGGCCCCGGCGTTCGCGGCCGAAGTCGCCACCGAGATCCGACGCGGACTGATTCACGGCGGGGTCGGCACCGCGGCGTGGCGGGCGCTGGACCTGGCGACGTCGCTGCTGCCGGCCGGCGTGATCGACGTCGCACCCGCCGAGGCGTCGATCGCCCGGCTGCTGTCGAGCGACGGGCGTACCGACCGCTTCGACGCGCTGCCGACCGTGCTGCGGGTGGTCGCGACCGACATCGACCGCGGCGATACGGTGGCGTTCGGCGCGCCGGGGTGGACCGACGTGCCGATCTCCCGCGCGGTGGTGGCCTCGGCCGCGGTGCCGGGCCTGGTGCCGCCGGTGCCGATCGCCGGACGCTGGTTCGTCGACGGCGCGCTGAACAAGACGATGCACGCGTCGATCGCGCTGCAGGAGGGCGCCTCGCTGGTGCTGTGCCTGAATCCGCTCGTGCCGTACGCGGCCGGGCCGCACGGGCCGCCCGCCGCGATCGCCCGGCGGGGGCTCGGCGCGGTGCTGTCGCAGACCGTGCGGACCGCGATCCGATCGCGGATGGCGGTCGGACTGGAGAAGTACCGGGTGACGCATCCCCACGCCGACGTGATCCTCTTCGAGCCGCGCGCGGACGACGCCACGATCTTCTTCACCCGCATCTTCAGTGTCTCGAGTCGGCGCCGCCTGTGCGAGCACGCCTATCGCGCGACCCGTGAGGACCTGCTCGCACGCGCCGACCGGCTGGGCCCGGTGCTCGCGCGCCACGGCCTGAGACTGAACGTGCAGCGGCTCGCCGACCCCGGGCACGCGCTGGTCCGCTCCCCGGAGCGGGCGCCGCGCCGCGACACCGGGCTGTCGCGCGCCGCGCTGCGACTGGAGCATGCGCTCGAGGACCTGGAGCGGGTGCTGCGTCTGTCGCGGGCCGGCGAGCGCTGACCGTCGCGCGCGCCGCGGATGCTATCCTCGTCGCAAGGCGCCCCTCCGCCCACGTCGGCCGCCCATGCAGCGCAAACCCCCACGGCGTACCCGCGAGCGCATCCTGGCGCTGTCGCTGCGGCTGTTCAACGAGCACGGCGAGCCCAACGTCACGACGTCGGCGATCGCCGAGGGCATGAGCATCTCCCCGGGCAACCTGTACTACCACTTCCACAACAAGGAGGAGATCGTCGACGCGCTGTTCGAGGCGTACGAACGCGACATCGACGCGCTGCTCGCGCTGCCCGCGCGACGGACTGCAGACGTCGAAGACGCATGGCTGTTCCTGCACCTGCTGTTCGAGACGATTCTGAAGCACCGCTTCGTCTACCGGGACCTGCACGACCTGCTGGCCCGCAACAGGCGCATCGGGGCGCGCTTCCCCCGCATCATGACGCGCAAGACCGCCGCGGCGCGGCAACTGTGCGACGGTCTGGCTGCGGCCGGCCAGCTGCACGCGACCGACTACGAGCTGCAGGCGCTGTCGACCAACATGGTCGTGGTCGCGACCTGGTGGCTGTCCTACGAGCACGTGCGCGACGCGCGTCGCTTCGGCGATCCGCAGTGGCAGGACGGTGCTCTCGCGCGCGGCGCCTTCCAGGTGATGGCGCTCGCGGGCGCCTACCTCAGCGGGGATGCACGTGCGCTGTTCGAGCGGCTCTCCCTGCGGTACCTCGACGCATCGCGACGCGCGGGCTGAGCGCACTGGCGGGCCCGCCCGGCGCAAACGAGACGCTCAGCGGATCAGCACGGCCGACGCGATCGTCGCGAACCCGAGCGCGAGATTGACCGCGACCAGCGCGCGGACCCGGGTCAGCCCGGCCGCGGCGTCGGCCACGCGCTGCGAGGCGACCGCGACGCGCACCTTCGGGAACACGACCCCGACGATCACGACGAACACGGCGGTCATCACCGCAGCCAGCGTCGCCATCGCGTGCCACGCCGGCGGCGACTCGGCGAATCCGACCCGGCCCATCCGGGCGAGGCCGCTCGCCCACAGCAGCAGGATCGCGACCCCGACCCAGCGGAAGAACCGGCTCAGCGCGCCGACCAGCAACGCGACCCGCTGCGGCGGCGCCAGCAGCTCGAACGCGGCCGGCCGCAGGCAGAAGTGGGCGAAGAACATGCCGCCGATCCACACCGCGAAGGCCGACAGGTGGACGAACTTGAGCACCGGATCCATTCGCGCAGTCTGCCACGGCGACGCCGCGCGCGTGCCGATGACACCGCCCGTGCGATGCGAGACACTGCTGCGGTCGCGGGCGCACCGGCCCGCCGCGGAGGTGGCGGACCCATGGAGACGACGACGCTGCGGATGTCGCGCGCACGGGCGCAGGAGCGACCCGAGGCGATCGCCTGGTCGGCGCCCGACCGTGACTGGACCTTCGGACGGGTCGAGACGCTGACCAACCGGCTGGCCAACGCCATGCGCGACTCGGGGATCGGACGCGGGGACCGGGTCGCCTGCCTGACCCGTCACCAGCCCGAGTGCGCGATGCTCGTGCTCGCCGCGCAGAAGATCGGCGCCGTGTGCATGCCGATCAACTGGCGGCTCGCGCCGGCCGAGGTCCGGCACATGGTCGATGACGGCACCGCGCGCCTGCTGCTGGTCGATCCCGAGTTCGCGCCGATGGCCCAGGCGCTTCAGGCGCCGACGGTGCGCGCGACGGTCGCCACGCGACACGGCGCCGCGCTGCCGGCCCTCGAGGACTGGATCGCCGACCGGCCGGACGTCGACCCCGGTTTCGAGCCGCGGCCCGAGGACATCGCGCTGCAGCTCTACTCGTCCGGCACCACCGGCCTGCCCAAGGGGGTGGAGCTGTCGCACCGGGCGATCGCGCACTCGCACATCAATGGCGTGTCTCGCGAGTGGGGCTACGACCCGCGCGTGCACGTGAACCTGAACGTGCTGCCGGCGTTCCACATCGCTGGCGCGGGGGTCGCGCTGATGACGCATGCGTTCGGCGGACGCAGTGTGACGCAGCCGGACTTCGATGCGCGCGACGCGCTGCTGGCGATCGAGCGCGAGCGGGTCACGCACGCGTTCCTCGTGCCGGCGATGATCCAGTTCATGCTGCAGGTGCCCGACGTTTGGGAGCGCGACCTGTCGTCGCTGCAGATGATCTCGTACGGGGCCGCGCCGATCGGCGAGCGCGTGCTCGGCGAGGCGCTGCGGGTGTTCGGCTGCGCGTTCCTTCAGGTCTACGGACTGACCGAGACCTGCGGTGCGGTGACCGCGCTGCGGCCGCACGACCACGCGACCGAGGGCCCGCGGGCGGTGCTGCTGCGATCGGCCGGCCAGCCGATGAACGACGTCGAGCTGCGCGTGGTGCGACCGGGGACGCGGGACGAATGCGCCGACGGCGAGGTCGGCGAGGTCTGGATCCGTTCCCCGAAGAACATGAGCGGTTACTGGCGCAACCCGCGGGCCACCGCCGAGGCCTTCGAGCCCGATCCGCGGGGCGACCCGCCGTGGTTCCGCAGCGGGGATGCCGGCTACCGGCGAGGCGAGCACCTGTTCCTGCACGACCGGCTGAAGGACATGATCGTGTCGGGCGGCGAGAACGTCTATCCGGCCGAGGTCGAGAACGTGCTGATGCAGCATCCGGCGGTCGCCGACGGCGCGGTGATCGGCGTGCCCGACGAGCGCTGGGGCGAGTCGGTCAAGGCGGTCGTGGTGCTCGCGCCCGGCGCCCGAGCGGACGCGAACGAGCTCATCGCATTCGTGCGCGAACGCATCGCCCACTACAAGAGCCCGAAATCGGTCGACTTCGTCGATGCCATTCCGCGCAACCCGAGCGGCAAAGTGCTCAAGCGCGTGCTGCGCGAGCCCTACTGGGCGGGCCGTGACCGCCGGATCGCCTGACCGACCGGACCCGTCCCGCCCGACCCCGGAGTACCCGACCGATGACCTTCCCCCGGATCCGAGAGATCGCCCACGGCCTGCAGTTTCCCGAAGGCCCGGTCGCCCTGCCCGACGGAGACCTGCTGCTGGTCGAGATCCGCCGCGGCACCCTCACCCGGGTGCGCCCCGACGGACGTACCGAGGTGGTCGCCCATACCGGCGGCGGGCCGAACGGCGTCGCGATCGGACCGGACGGCGCGGCCTACCTGTGCAACAACGGCGGCTTCGACTGGATCGAGATGCCCGGTGGCCGCGTGCGGCCCGCGCATCAGCCGAAGGACTACTCGGGCGGCCGGATCGAGCGCGTCGACCTCGAAACCGGCCGGGTGGACCGCCTGTACACGCACGGGCCGAACGGCCCCCTGCGCGGCCCGAACGATCTGGTGTTCGACGCGCACGGCGGCTTCTGGTTCACCGACCTGGGCAAGACCCGACCGAGGGATCTGGACTACGGTGCGGTCTACTACGCGAAGCCCGACGGCTCGTCGATCGTCGAGGTCGTGCAGCCGATGCTGACGCCCAACGGGATCGGCCTGTCGCCCGACGGCTCCCGGCTGTACGTCGCCGAGACCCGCGCGGGAAGGATCTGGGCATGGGAGATCGAGTCGCCAGGCGTGCTCAAGCGCCAGCCCTTCCCGTCACCGTGGGGCGGCACGCTGCTGCACCAGGCTTCGAGCTACCGGCTGTTCGACTCGCTCGCGGTCGATTCGGCGGGTCACGTCTGCGTGGCCACGCTGATGGAAGGGGGCATCACCACGGTGCCGCCCGACGGCGGCGCGGCGCACTGGGTGCCCATGCCGGACACGTACACGACGAACCTGTGCTTCGGCGGCCCCGACCTGCGCACCGCGTACGTGACCCTGTCGACCACCGGACGCCTGGTCGCGATCGACTGGCCGCGCGCGGGCGCTCCGCTGCACTGGCTGAACCGCTGACCGCGACCGCAACCCGCGGCCGCAGCGGCGGAAGGCGCCCGCGATGCCTGGGGTCGGGTCCGTGCGGTCGCGCGCCGTGCGACCCGAGCGGACGCTAGACGCTCGACGCGGTCCGCGGACGCTTTGGACCGTGGGCCGCCACGCTCGCCCCGAACACGCCGTGCGCGCCGGACGGCGGCGCTCCGAACAGCGCGCGCTCGAGCCGGTCGGGGTCGAGCCCCGGGCCGAACAGCTCGGCGGGCAGCATCGCGGCAAGCAGCAGCAGCCGCTCGAACTCGGGTGCGAACGCATCGATCAGCGCCCGCGGATCGGGACACAGCCGACGATCCGCGATCACGCCGAACTGCACTGCGCCCGCGTAGGACAGGATCGACACGCCGAGTCCGATGTCGCTCGACTGGGGCACCCAGCACATCATCCGCGACAGTCTGCGCCCCGCCAGGCGCAGCGGCTCGCGCGGCCCCGGCACGTTGGTCATCACCGCGGTGGCCTTGTGCGCGAGATAGTCGAGGATCGGGGTCTGCACTGCGCGAGGAGCGGAGCCCAGCGCGGCGAGCAGCCCGTACGACAGCAGGCCCTGGTAGCCGTCCTTGAGGGCGTCCATCCGGCGGCGCACCTCGAGCAGGCGGGCGATCGGGTTGGCGAAGCCCACCGGCAGCTCGAGCGGCACGAGCCCGAACTGGTTGCCGAGCTGCAGCGGCGCGTCGGCCGGCCGCAGGTTGACCGGTACCAGCGCCCGGATCTCACAGCCCTCGGTGGCCTCGCCGCGCCCGCGCAGGTAGCCGCGAAGCGCGCCCGCGACGCAGGACAGCAGGACGTCGTTGACCGACGCGTCAAGGGCGCGGCAAACCAGCTTCACGTCGGCCAGCGGCAGCGGTTCGTTCCACGCGACCGCCTTGGCCACGCCGGTGCGGCCCTTCAGGCTGGTGGGCGTGTCGGCGGTCATCAGCGCGATCCGGGCCGCGTCGGCGGCGATCCGGGGCGCCGACTGCGCCGCGCCGAGCAGCCGGTCGGGGTCGTGCGCGAGCTTGACCGACTCGACGACCGCGGCGCTGGTGACCTCGATCGCCCGAACCGCACCGTGGGTGATCGGGTCGAGGAACGGTCGCCAGGGGTTGGACACCAGCCTCGCATCCTCGTGCTCGTGCCCCGGCGCCGCGGCCGCCGCCCGGGGCGGCCGCGCCCGAGCGCCATCCGGGTCGGTCAGACTCAGCAAGACGCGCACGAGCGCGATCCCGTCGGCGATGCAGTGGTGGATGCGCGCAACCAGCGCGTCCGTGCCTCTGTAGCCGCGCACCAGATGGAACTGCCACAGCGGCCGCTCCGGATCCAACGGCGTGGATGCGAGTTCGGCCACGAACCGCTGCAGGGCGGCGTCGTCGCCCGCCCCGCCGAGCGCATGCGATACCAGGTGCCGATCGAGGTCGAACCGATCGTCGTCGACCCACCACGCGCCCCCCGCGGTATCGAACTCCACGCGCTGCCGGAAGCGCTCGAATGCGAGCAACCTCGATTCGACGACCGCGCGCAGTCGCTTCGCGTCGACCGGACGCTCGAACACGTCGATGCCGACGATCATCATCAGATTGCTCGGGCGGTCCATCCGCAGCCAGGCGGTGTCCACCGCCGACATCCGCTCGCGAACGATCCGATCCCCGCCCGTGCTGCCCATCACGCTCCGCTCACCGAACGCGCGCCCCCTCGCCGAGGCTATGATAGCCTCCGCCAACGCCCCAATGAGGAGACACGCCGATGGCCGATCTCGCGAAGCAGTTCCAGAAGGCCGTGGCCGACTCGAAGAAGCTCTCCGAGCGCCCGGACAACGCGACGCTCCTCAAGCTGTACGCGCTCTACAAGCAGGCGACCGACGGCGACGTCGAAGGCAAGCGCCCGGGCTTCACCGACATGGTCGGGCGGGCGAAGTGGGACGCGTGGAACGAGATCAAGGGCACGGCGAAAAACGACGCGATGCAGCAGTACGTCGACCTGATCGGGGACCTCAAGGGCTGAGATCGGGCGATGCTCGCCCGGGTCGCAGGTCAGGCACACCCCGTCCATCGGACCGGCAGGCCCCGGGTTCAGGAGAAGTACTCGTCGAAGTTGCGGTGCAGCTGCTCCTCGATCCGGCCACGGAACGCCGAGAGCAGGAAGCCGAGCTTCGCATGCAGCTCGACGTGCGACTTGCCGACCGTGAGTTCGCCGCTCAAGCCGCTGCGCTCGAACCGCAGCGTGTTGCCGTCCCACTGGCTGGCGATCCCGAACTCGCGCTCCATCTCGTCGGCAACCCGCTGCGCCGCCAGGCGGGCCTTCTTCAGACCGAGGCGGTGATCGCGGCTGAAGTCGATGTGGGACATCGGCGGACTCCTGCGTCGGGGGTCGCGTCAACGGGCGACCACCGGGGTGGGCAGCGGCTCCCCGGCCGCGTGCGCGAGCAGATTGCGGGCCGCGAGCATCGCCATGCCGAGCCGCGACGAGCGGGTCGCGCTGCCGATGTGCGGGGTGAGCACCACGTTGGGGACCTCGAGCAAGCCCGGGTGCAGCGCCGGCTCGTTCTCGTAGACGTCCAAGCCGGCCGCAGCCAGGCGGCCGGCGTGCAGCGCGCGTGCGAGCGCGGCGTCGTCGACGATGCCGCCGCGCGCCACGTTGACCAGCACCGCCGTGGGCTTCATCAGCGCGAGTTCGCGCTCGCCGACGAAGTGGTGCGTCTGCGGCGAGTACGGCAGCACCAGGACCACGTGGTCGGACTCGGCCAGCAGCGTGTCGCGGTCGACCCGCCGTGCCCCGAGTGCCTCGGCGTTCGGCGAGTCGCTGCGGTTGCAGTACAGCACGCGCATGTCGAAGCCGAGGGCGCGCCGCGCAACCGCCGAACCGATGCGGCCCATGCCGGCGATGCCGAGCGTGCGTCCGTGCACGTCGGCGCCGAGGAACTGGTCCCACGCCCAGCGGCCCCAGCGACCCTCACGCAGCCAGTGCTCTGACTCGCAGACCCGCCTTGCCGCGGCCATCAGCAGGGCCCACGCCATGTCGGCGGTCGCCTCGGTGAGCACGTCGGGCGTATTGGTGACCAGGATGCCGCGCGCCGCGCAGGCGGCGAGGTCGACATGGTTGTAGCCGACCGAGCCGGTGGCGACGATCCGCAGCCGCGGGCACGCGTCGAGCAGCGCCGCGTCGATTCGATCGGTCGTGACCACGTACAGCGCGTCGCACGGTGCTGCCCGCGCCCGCAGTTCGTCCGCGCTCCAGGGCGCGTCGTCGGGATTGCCGTGGACTTCGTACGCGCCCGCGAGCGCCTCGATCACCTCCGGGAACACGCGGCGCGTGACCAGCAGCCTCGGCTTCATCGCGACCCCGCATCCGCGACGATCACCACGTGAACGCGGTACGGACCGTGGGCGCCGAGCACGATCGTCTGCTCGATGTCGCCGGTGCGGGACGGGCCGGACACCAGGTTGAACGCCCGCGGCAGACGGCCGAGTTCGGCGCGCGCGAGCGCGAACGCGTCCTCGTAGTGGGCGACGACACGGGAGGCCGGCACGATCGCCACGTGCGTCTCCGGCAGCAGGTGCATCGACGCGGGCGTCTCGGGGCCCGAGGCCATCACCAGCGTGCCAGTCTCGGCCACCGCGGCGAACACGCCGCTGACGCCGACCAGGTCCTCGCCGAGCGGGCGCCGCGCCTCGACCTCAAGGCCAGCGCTCGCCCAGTCGAGGTCACGGATCGTGTTCCAGCACACCGCACGGGTACCCAGACCGTGAGCGGCGAGCACCTTCGCCACCGCCGCCGGCACGTCGGCCAGCGTGCCGACACGTTCGG
>JBIKMO010000076.1:0-17420 GCA_044359175.1 Burkholderiaceae bacterium
AGGTACACGGCGGTGGCGGTGGTGCGCAGGTCGGCGCGGGTCGAGCTGTAGCGCCGGATGAACTCGGCCTCGGCCTGCGGCGAGCCGAGCGCTTCGCGCGCCGCCCGATCGAGCGCGCGCAGGTCCACCGGCGGCAGACGCCGCCGGTGCAGGCCGAGCGCGTTCAGCGCGCGCACCGCCGCGGCGGCGACCGACAGCAGCGGCCCCGCGCGGGCGAGCCGATGCCAGCGCGGCAGCAGCGCATCTCGGAACACCGGGTCGATCAACACCAGCCCGCGCACGCGCTCCGGGTGGCGAGCGGCGAAGTGCAGCGCGACCTGTGCACCCAGGCTGTGCCCGACCACCACGGCGTCGGCGTGACCGCACGCGTCGAGCAGCGCGGCGAGGTCATCGCTCCAGACCTCGTGCGAGACCGCCCGCCGCGACAGCGAGTCGCCGTGCCCCCGCAGGTCCGCGCGCAGCAGGTCGTGGCGCATGTCGAGCGTGGTGTGTTCGACGAACTCGGAGAACCGGGTGAGATTGCTCGCCAGGCCGTGCAGCAGCAGCACCGCGGGCCGCCCGGGTGGCAGCCGCGCACGGCGCCGGCGCGCGGCCACGGTGACGCCGTCCGGGCGCAGCAGCGGCACCGGGGTCTCGGGTTGACGGGCGAGGGCGGGGTCCATGGGCGACGGGCTCGGCGGCATCGGCAACACTCTATGCCGCGCGCCCCGCCGACGGCACCCGCCCCGGATCCGCCGGCCTGGTGCATCCTGCGCGGGTCGGCCTGGCGGTCGACGACGACCCCGGCTCGGGCAGCGGGTCGTCGCGCGCGACGGCGGCCAACCCATGACGCTTCGAAGGGGCCCGATCTCCGTGCTCACGATCGACGGCAGCAGGCTCAGGCACCGCGGGCGCGCCGGCGCGGTCGCGCGCGGGTGCGAGCGGCTTGGGGGTCCTCGGCGGTCGCGCCGCGGCCGCGATCCCGACCGACTCCGACGCGCCGCCCGCGGCGTGGCGGCGACCGCCCGGGCGGTCGCCGCGCTCCTCGCGCTCGCCACCAGCGGCGCGGCCGGCGGCGAAGTCGCGCTCGAGCTGCGCGCCGCGCTGCGCGCAACGCCGGCCGACGCGGTGGTACTCGCGGTGCAGGCGGCCTGGGCCGACCGGGAGTTCGAGCCGCGTTTCGTCGAGGCCGAGCCGCCCTATCGGCCGACCCCCGACGCCTATGCGGTGCTCGAGGTGCTGGTCGACGCGCCAGCGCGCGGACTGCCGGCTGCGGCCTACCGTCCGGAGGCATTGCGTGCGGCACTGGAGTCGGCGGTCGACCCGCGCACCGCGGCGCGTGCCGAGGCCGCACTCGCCCTGACCTTCGGCCGCCATCTGGCCGACGCGGGGTTCGGGCGCATCGATCCCCGCGCGCTCGGGCACGACCTGCCGCAGCAGCGCCGCCGCGATGACCTGCAGCCGGCGGTGCGCCGGGCGCTCGGCCGGCCCGACCCGCGCGAGGCGCTCGCTGCGATCGAGCCGAGCCTGCCGCTCTACCGGACGCTGCGCGCCGCGCTGCCGCAGTGGCGCGCGCGCGCCGCAGGCCCCGCGCCGCCGGCGCTGCCCCCGGTGCGCGGCAAGGTCGAGCCCGGCGACGCGTGGCCGGGCGTGGCGGCGCTGCGCGCGCGCCTGCAGGCCGAAGGCGATCTCCCGGCGACGGCGCGGGACGTGCCGTCCGACCGGTACGCCGGGGACCTGCCGCAGGCAGTGCGCCGCTTCCAGCAACGGCACGGGCTGGAGGCCGACGGCATCCTCGGGGCCCGCACGCTCGCCGAGCTCGCGGTTCCGGCCGCGGATCGGATCCGCAGCATCGAGCTCACGCTCGAGCGGCTGCGCTGGCTCGGAGCGACGCCCACCGGACGGTACGTGGCGGTCAACCTGCCCGCGTTCCGGCTGTGGGCGGTCGACGGCGGGCGGGTCACGCTGTCGATGGCGGTGGTGGTCGGCCGGGTCGCCTCGCGCACGCCGGTGTTCGTCGACGCGATCGAGGCGGTCGAGTTCAACCCGTACTGGAACGTGCCGCGCTCGATCGCGGCCCGGGAGCTCTATCCGACCTTCGCGCGCGATCCGGGCCGGCTCGCCGCCCAGCACATGGAGCTGATCGGCGGCGACCGCGAGCGCGACCTGCGCGCGGCGCTCGCCCGCGGCGCGGCGCGCCTGCGCCAGCGGCCCGGCCCGTGGAACGCGCTCGGGCGGGTGAAGTTCGTGATGCCGAATCCGCACGACGTGTACCTGCACGACACCCCTGCCCGCACCCTCTTCGCCCGCAGCCGGCGGGATTTCAGCCACGGCTGCATCCGTCTGGAGGATCCAGCGGGACTCGCCGCGTTCGTGCTGCAGGGTCGGCCCGAGCCGCCGCAAGCGCTGATCGACGCGGCACTGGCCTCCGACCGCAACCGGGTGGTGCCGACCGCCGCGCCGATTCCGGTGCTGATCTTCTACGCGACCGTGATCGCGGACGCCGAGGGCCGGCTGAGCTTCCTGCCGGACCTGTACGGCCACGACGCCCGCCTCGACCAAGCGCTGCGGGGCCTGCACGGGCCGGCCGCGCCGCGCTGACGCCACGGCGACATCAATTGCGGGCGCGCTGCACGCCCGGGCGGTCACCAGCTGCGAACCGGACCGGTGTCCAGGTGAACGAATCGGTCGCGCGGGTAGTAGCCCACGCCGCCCGCGCGCAGGCTGCGCGCCGCGTCGCGCAGATCGGAGAGCGGCACGTCGGCCAGCCGAACGTCGATCGCGCGGCCCTCCAGGTGCAGGCTGCGGCGCGCGACGCCGCCCCCGCCGCGGGCCCGCAGCATCGCGTTCGTGCGCTCCGAGCGGTAGCCCGAGATCACCTCGAACGGCTCGCGCGTGCCGGTGAGTCGCACGACCCGCAGCAACTGCTCGAGCAGCGCCGGGTCGATCGGATGGACCTCACCGGTCCGGACGTCCCGCAGCAGGTGGTCGATGCGGCGCAGCGCCGCGTGGTCGGACGGCCCACCGGGGGGCCAGGGCGTCGACAGCCGCTCGCCGGTGTGCAGGTGCACGAAGGCGAGCACCGCACCGGAGGCCGCCGCGGCGTGCGCGCGGCCCAGGGTCGCGACGGGCACGGCCAGCGCCACGACGCCGGCGAGGGCGAGCCGGCGCGCGGCCGAGCGGCCACCGGCGGTCGCCTGCGGGTGCCCCGGGCCACCGTCCGGCGTGGCCGGCGCACTCAGCGCTGGCGCAGCGCGGCCAGAGCCGATTCGCACAGTCGGAGGTGCTCGGCAGTCAACGGACGTTCGCTCGCGGCGTCGACCACGCTCTCCAGCACCAGCGCGGCGACCTCCGAACGGCTGCGCGCCTCCTGCAGCCCGCGCCGAAGGTCCGCGACCAGCCGATCGCGGGCGTCGAGTTCGCGCACCAGAGGATCCCAGTGCGGCGCACGGTACTGTTCCAGGATCCTCTCAGCCGCCGACTCGTCGCCGGTCAGCGCGTCGAAGTCGAATCGAACGCCGAGGTCGCGCAGGCCTTCGATCGGATCCACACCCCGATCTCCGACCTGCTCGAACCCCATGCTCCAGTCGGAGTACTGTCGCTGCGGCACCTCGCGGCGGCTCAGGATTCGGACGTCCTCGTGACGCGAATCCTGCGCAAGGCGCTGCACCAGGCCGTCGATCACTTCCGCCTCACCCTCGATCACCTGCAGGAACGTGTCGTTGCCGAACAGCAGCATTCCGGTGATGCCGCTCGCCTGGTTGCTGCGACGGGCATGCATCAGCAGCGCGAGCAGATCGCCTGCCGACATGGGCCGGGTCGCACGGCTCAGGTAGGACACCTGGATCATCGTCGCTCCGAGAGAAACGCGCGGCTCCGATGGTATACGACCCGGCACCGCCCTGTCCGCCGCCGGTCGGATTTCGCCGTCGGCACCCTCGGTGGGGTCGGCCCTCCGTCACGAGAGGGCCCGGGTCACCGCCGCGAGACGCGCGTCGCCGGGTCTGCGGCGGCGATCGCCGGCGCGGGGCGGTCACCCCACTCGTGCACCGAACACCGCGCGCGGGCCGGCGCCTTTGCCGCGCCCGGCGGCCCTCGCTGGCGCAGCGCCGAGCCCGCTCAGCCCGCCTCGACCGCGGCGACGTGCTCGGGCGTTGCGTACACCGGACGTTTTCGTGGTCTGCTCACCACGATCCGGCACCCATGCCACCTCGGGCCTTGCCCCACCGCAGCAAGTTGGGTGACCATACTTGCGCCCGGCGGGTGATGCGCGTCGAGTCGCTCATCGTCGGCGCACACGAGAAGGAGACCGCCATGCCCGCGATCGGAATCGCGCCGGTCGACCGGCCTCTGTCGATGGTCGACGTCGTCGCAGTCGCGCTGCTCGACGGCGAACTCAAGGTGCTGCTGCTGCCACGGCAGCGGCTTCGACTGGGCGAACCCCACCCGAACCGCTGGTCGCTGCCCGGTGGAGGCATCGACATCCGCCACGACGAGTCGTTCGACGCCAGCGCGGCACGACGACTCGCCGAACAGACCGGCCTGAGCAGTGAAGTTCTCGAGCAGGTCGGCACCTGGGGCGGGCCGCGCCGCGATCCGCGCGGATGGTCGGTGACCACCGTGTACCTCGCGCTGGTCCCGAGCGAGCGCGCCCGGGCGGCCGCGGCGCGCTGCGCCGGGCCGCTGGGCAGCGGCGCCCAGTGGCATCCGATCGACCGCGCTCGGCGCCCGGGTCCGCTCGCCTTCGACCACGACCACCTGCTGGACGCGGCCCTCGGCCATCTGCTGGAACGCGCCGAGCACTCGGTGCTGCCGGCCGCGCTGCTGCCGCCGACCTTCACGCTGCCCGAGATGCAGCGCTGCTTCGAGGCGGTGCTCGGGCGCGGGCTGGAGAAGTCGGCGTTCCGAGCGCGCATGCTCTCGGCAGGCGCGGTCTGCGACACCGGCGAGCACGATACCGAGTCGCGCCGGCCGGCGGTGCGCTACCGAATGGCGGTACCCGCGGGCACCCGACTGCCGGGCAGCCTGCGTCGCGGTGCCGATGCAGCGACGATGCACGCCGCACGAGGCGAGCGCGGTGAGCCGGGCGCTCGGCACGGCATCCCCGGCGCCACGAGCCATCGAATCGAGGCCCCGGCCGCTCGGTGACGCCCCCCCTGGCGCGCGCTCCGGGCGTCGGGAGCGGTCTCGGCCGGCGCCCTCCCGCCCCCGGCCACCGAAAGGACCCGATCGCCGGATGGCCGGGGCGCTGCCATAATCGGCGTCGTCCCAACGATCCGTCGCGAGGCATCGCCCATGCGTCCCCTGCTGCACTCGTTCACCACCGCCGCCCTGACCGCCGGCCTGTTGCTGGGCGCGCCCGCGCACGCCGCGGACCGCGTCAAGGTCGGATTCGTCAGCACCCTCTCCGGTCCCAACTCGGCGCTCGGCATCGACATCCGGGATGCGTTCAATTTGGCCGTCAAGCTGAACGGCGGCAAGCTCGGCGGCCTGCCGGCCGAGGTGATCGTCGCCGACGACCAGTTCCGCCCGGACGTCGCCAAGCAGCTGTTCGAGAAGAACATCAAGCGCGACCGGGTCGACTTCATGACCGGCGTGGTGTTCTCCAACATCCTCCTGGCCGCGGTGCCCGAGGCGTTCGACTCCAAGACCGTGTACGTCAGCCCGAACGCGGCGCCCTCGCCGCTGGCCGGCAAGGACTGCAACCCGTGGTTCTTCGCGGTGTCCTGGCCGAACGACGCGTACCACGAAGCCATGGGCCAGCATGCGACGACCCGGGGCTTCAAGAACGTCTACCTGCTCGCGCCCAACTACCAGGCGGGCAAGGACTCGCTCGCCGGCTTCAAGCGCTTCTACAAGGGCAAGATCGCGAACGAGGTCTACACGAAGCTCGGCCAGCTCGACTACTCGGCCGAGCTCGCCGAGATCCGTGCGGCCAAACCGGATGCGCTGTACATCTTTCTGCCCGGGGGCATGGGCATCAACTTCATCAAGCAGTTCGTCGGCGCCGGCCTGTCCAAGGACATCGCGCTGCTGACCCCCGGCTTCGGCTCGGACCAGGACATCATCCGCCCGGTGGGCGACGCGATGCTCGGTCTGTTCGACACCGCGCACTGGGCGATGGACCTGCCCAACGCGGCCAACCGCCGGTTCGTCGCCGAGTTCGAGAAGGAGTACAAGCGCCTGCCGTCGGTGCTGGCCGCCCAGGGCTACGACGCGGCGCTGCTGATCGACGCCGCGGTCCGCGACCTGAAGGGCAAGCTCGATGACCGGGAGGCGGTGCGCCGCGCGGTACGCAACGCCAAGTGGCAGTCGGTCCGAGGCGACTTCCGCTTCAACACCAACCAGATGCCGGTCCAGAACTACTACCTGCGCGTGGTAGGCAAGGACGCGCAGGGCCGGCTGGTGAACAAGTCGATCGGCGATCCCGTGTTCCGCAACCACGGCGACGCGTACGTCAAGGACTGCCCGATGAAGTGACCGGAGTCGCGCACCCGGGGCCCCGAAGGGCCTCGGGTCAAGGCCGAAGCAGATTCATCAGCGCGGGCCGCAGGCCGGGCAGCTCCCGCAACAACTCCCACGGATTGACCTTCCCAGACCTGTTTTGCTTGTCCAGCAGGTCCGACAGGCTACTCAGCCGGTCCATCGCCTCGGTCAACCCCTGCTGGGCGGAGCGATACTCGTGGGCGCGCTCGATGGCCGCGGGTTGGGCGATCCGGTTCAGCAGCGTCGGATCGGGCGAGCCATCGGGTTGAAACATCGCCACATAGGGCGGCTTCTCGCCATTGACCTGCAGCGCCGAGGCCAACCGCTCTGCCGCAAAATCCAACCGCGCCGCGGCCTGGGCGAAGTCTCCTTTGCGCTTGGCCACCAGGCCGTTGACCGCCCCGTCCAGCAGACCGTCGACCGGTCCGAGCGGCGAAGGCAAAGCCCGCCACCGGGCGAATGCGTTGTCGACCGCGACCAGTTCCCGGACCCGCGAGGACAGGACCTCCTCCGGGTTGTAGTGGGAACGGACCAGGCTGCGCTGGGCCTCGGGTGAAGCCCAGCGCGAGCCGACCAGTGGAACCGGCGACGCACCGGCCGAGCGCAGCAGGGCGGCCGCCTGCTGAAACTTCAAGGGGGGCGTCAGCCGGCCGCCGCCGTTGAGGTGGGAGACCGACGCGCGCGCCTCGGGCGTCAACGTCGCGCTCTTGGGCGCGGCGAGTGGCGAGCTCCGGCCGGACGCCGTCGTCGCGCCGGCACCGCGGGCGACGAGGTTCGGCGAGCCGCTGGCGACGGGCGAAAACGACGACATGGCACCCCTCCTCGGGTTCGTGCGTGACCGGCTCGCGCGGGCGAACCCCCGCGCGAACCGGACTATCGCCCGCGGTTCGGGACGTCGACTAGCTGGGGCGCACCCCAGGGCGGAGGGTCGGTCGCCCCGGAGGACGACGGGTCGCGACCGAGCCGGTCAGCGGAACGCCACCGTGCGGCGTGCCGCGCCGTCGTGCAGATCGAGTATCCGCTCGAACCAGGCACCCAGCGGATCGCCGTCGGGCAGCACCGCCACCGGGCTCACGATGCGGGCCCACTGGAACACCGAGGCGAGCGCGTAGTCCGCGTAGCAGGGTGCGTCACCACCGACGAACGCCTGGCGCTTGAGCGTGGCGCGCGCCGGCTCCAGGGCCTTGCCCAGTCGCGCGAGGTGCTCGGCCTGCTTCGGCCTCAGCGCCTCGGGGGCGACGCCGGCGAACTTCTCGACCGACGCGGTGAAGTGGGCGCGATCGGCCGGGTCCTGCACCTGGATCGCGTCGCAGGCGAGCGCGAGGAACGCGGCCGGCATGACCACCCGATCGGTCCAGGCGTTGAAGAAGCGGCACAGCGCGTGCCCGGTGGGCCCGCCGAACAGCGAACGGCGATCCGGGTAGACCCGCTCCAGGTGCTCGGCGATCTGCCAGGAGTCCCGCACCACGGTCTCGCCGTCGCGGATCACCGGCACGGTGGCGCCGCCGGAGAACGCGATCGCGGCCTTGTCGGTCATCAGCACCGGACGGGCGGAGAACGCGAGCCCCTTGTGCGCGAGCGCGAGCCGGGTCCGCCAAGAGAAGCTGCTGTAGCGGCGATCCTCGAGGCCGCCGAGTTCGTAGAGTTCGATCATGCCCGCATCCTCTCCTTCACCCATTCGGTCAGCAGCGCCCGACGCACCTTCTGGGTCGGCGTCATCGGGAATTCGTCGACGAACTCGAGCCGCTCGGGCCACTTGAACTTGGCCACGCCCGCGGTGTTCAGTCTCGCGGTGAGCGCAGCGAGGGTCACCTCGGTGCGGCCGTCGCGCAGCACGAACGCGCACGCGCGCTCGCCGAGGACCGGGTCCGGCATCGGCGCGAGCACGCAGCGCGCCACCCCCGGCACGGTGTCGAGCAGCGCCTCGACGTCCACCGGATTGAACTTCACGCCGCCGCGGTTGATCAGCTCCTTCACGCGGCCGGTCAGCACCAGCGCGCCGTCCTCGCGCAGCAGCGCGGTATCGCCGGTGTCGAACCAGCCGTCGCGGAACGCGGCCGCGGTCGCGGTGGGGTTGTCCTTGTAGCCGTCGAACACCGAGGCGCCGCGCACCTCCAGCCGCCCCTCGCGACCCGCGGGCAGCGCCCGCCCGTCGTCATCGACCACGCGCAGATCGGTGCCGGGCGACGCGCCCCCGGCGGTCTCGTGGCGCACCGACGGCGGATCGTCCGGTCGACCGTACGCGCCGGCCTGCAGTTCGCTCATCCCCCAGAGCTGGAACACACGGCCGCTCGGCAGCGCGGCCTCGACCGCCCGCGCGAGCGCGGGCGCGACCGCCGTACCCGACAGGCACACCAGGCGCACCGGCGCGAAGTCCGCCGCCAGCATCACCCCGGCGTCCAGCAGCGGCTTGAAATGCGCGGGGCCGGCGAAGATCGCGGTGGGCGCATCGCGCCTGACCGTGGCGACCAGCTCCGGCGGCGAGAACAGCGGCAGCAGCGACAGCGACGCACCCGCCAGCAGCGCGCACTGCAGCACGAACAGCCCGTACAGATGGGAGAACGGCGCGGCCGACAGCAGCACATCGGACGGCCCGAGACCGAACTCGCCGATCGCGTCTTGGGCGTTGCCCAAGAAGCGCCGCGCGGTCACCGGCACGCCCTTCGGATTCGCGGTGGTGCCCGAGGTGTACAGCAGCACGAACGGCTCGTCTGCGCCGACCTCGGGCAGCGGCCCGACCGGCCGCACGCGCAGCGCATCGAACGACAGCGCGCCGTCGTCCCCCTCACCGACCCGCACCACCGCGCGCAGCGCGTCCAGACCCGCCGCCGGATCGGCGCCCAGCGCGACCACCTCGGCCGCGGGCCGCTCGTCACGGAACCGCGCCAGGCCGACGAACACGCGGGCCCCGCCATGGCGCAGCAGCATCGCGAGTTCGGCGCGGCGGTACGGCATGTGCACGGTCTGCAGCGCGGCGCCGAGCGCGCCGGCGGCGAGCAGCAGGCTCACGAACTCGCGGCCGTTGGGCAGCTGCACCGCGACCGTGTCGCCGCGGGTCACGCCGAGGGACTGCAGCCCGGCGGCGACCGACCGCGCCTCGTCGGCGAGTGCGCCGTAGGTGAGCGTGCCGCTCGCGTCCCGAAGCGCCGGCGCGAGCGGCGCCGCGCGCGCGTGCGACGCGACTCGGCCGAACAGGGTCTGCGGCGATGCGGACATCGGGCCTCGACGATGCCGCGGCGACCGTGCGGGACCGGATGAAGCCCCCTGCCGGCGCGCCACGGCGCGGGCCGAGTGTAGCAGCCGGTCGCGCCGGCAGGCACCCGGCACCGACCGTCGCGGCGCAGGCCGGGCACGCGCCGGCACGCGCCCTGCGTGGAGTGCCGCGCGTTCGATGCTAGGATCGCCCGACCCCACGGATCCGAAGCCTCCGCGCGCCGCCGCATGTCGGGCATCCTCGTCCTCGAGCAACTCCTCAACGGCCTGCAGTTCGGCCTGATGCTGTTCCTGCTCGCCGCCGGCCTCACGCTGGTGTTCGGGATCATGGACATGATCAACCTCGCGCACGGCTCGTTGTACATGGTCGGCGCGTTCCTCGCGGCGTGGTTCGTGCAGCTCACCGGGTCGTTCGTCCTGGGCGTGCTGCTCGCGATCCCGGCCACCGGCCTGTTCGGCATGGTGCTCGAGAGCACGCTGTTGCGCTCACTGTACGCGCGCGACCACCTGTCGCAGGTGCTCGCGACCTTCGCGCTCATCCTGATCATCAACGAGAGCGTGCGGATGATCTGGGGCACCGACATGGCGCTGCCCACGCCGGCCGCGCTGTCCGGACCGGTGCAGCTGCTGCCGGGCTTGTACTACCCGTCGTACCGGCTGGTGATCATCGCGGTGGGCCTCGTGCTCGCGGTGCTGCTGTACCTGATGGTCGCCAAGACCCGGATGGGCGCGCTGGTGCGCGCCGGCGCCTCAAACCGCGAGATGGCGATGGCGATGGGCGTGGACATTCGCCGCCTGTTCACCGCGGTCTTCGGCATCGGCGCGATGCTGTGCGCGGTGGCCGGGGCCATGTTGAGCCCGCTGCTCGCGGTGCAGGTGGGCATGGGCGAGGGCATCCTGATCCTGGCGTTCGTGGTGATCGTGATCGGCGGCATCGGCAGCATCCGAGGCGCGCTGGTCGGCTCGCTGCTGGTGGGCTTCGTCGACACGCTCGGCCGTACCCTGCTGCCGCATCTGTTCCGCGAGTTCCTGCCGCCGCAGTTCGCATCGGCCGCGGGGCCCGCGGTGGCGTCGATCATCGTCTACCTGCTGATGGCGGTGATTCTGTTCGTGCGGCCGCAGGGCCTGTTCCCGGCCCGGGGCTGACGCGATGCCCCCCCCGGTGCGCCGCCCGCTCGCCGTCGCCGCGCTCGTACTGCTCGCCGGGGTCGCGCTCGCCTATCCGTTCGTGATGCGCGCACTGGACGCCGACTTCTACATCAGTGTAGCCAGCCGGATCATGATCTTCGGCATCGCAGCCACCAGCCTGAACCTGATCCTGGGCTACGGCGGGCTGGTGTCGTTCGGGCATGCCGCATTCGTCGGCATCGGCGCGTACACCGTCGGCATCCTGATCCATGAAGGCCTGCCCAACGGCTGGTTCGGCTTCGCGGCGGCGATGGCAATCGCGGCGGCGGCGGCCGCGGCGATCGGCGCGGTGTCGCTGCGCACGCGCGGCGTGTACTTCATCATGATCACACTCGCCTTCGCGCAGATGCTGTTCTACCTGGTCAACAGCATGAAGGCCTACGGCGGCGACGAGGGGCTGAACATCCGCCGCCGCTCGGACTTCGGCTTCGGCCTGAACCTGAAGGACGACCTGACCTTCTACTTCGTGGTGCTCGCGTTCCTGGTGCTCGCGCTGGTGCTGGTGCACCGGATCATGGCCTCGCGCTTCGGGCGCGTGGTGCTCGCGATGCGCGACGACGACGCGCGCGCCGAGGCGCTGGGCTTCCCGACGTTCCGCTACAAGCTGGTGCTGTTCGTGATCGGCGGCGCGCTCGGCGGGCTGGCCGGCGCGCTGATGGTCAACCAGCAGAACTACGTGAACCCGAACGTGCTGCACTGGACCCAGTCGGGCACGCTGATGGTGATGGTGATCCTGGGCGGCGTGGGCACGCTGTGGGGCGGCGTGCTCGGTGCGGCGGGGCTGCTGCTGCTCGAGGAGGTGGTGGCCGCCTACACGGTGCACTGGCAGTTCTACGTCGGCTGGGTGCTGCTCGCGGTGGTGCTGTTCGCGCCGCGCGGCCTGGTCGGGCTGCTCGCCCGGCTGCGACCGCGCGACCGGGCGCGCTGAGGGTCCCGCCGTGCTGCTCGAGGTCAGCGGACTGGTCAAGCGCTTCGGCGGCGTGATCGCCACCGACCGGGTGGACCTGTCGGTGCGAGAGGGCGAGGTGCACGCGCTGATCGGCCCCAACGGGGCCGGCAAGACCAGCCTGATCGCCCAGCTCTCCGGGGCGCTGATGCCGGACGCCGGCACGATCCGCTTCGACGGCCACGACCTCACCCGGCTGCCGCAGCACGCCCGCGTTCGCCTGGGGCTCGCCCGGTCGTTCCAGATCACGCGGCTGTTCCGCAGCTTCAGCGCGCTGGACAACCTCGCGCTCGCGGTGCAGGCGAGGAGCGGTTCGAGCCTGCGGTTCTGGCGCCCGGTGACGCGGGAGCGCGCCCTCTTCGACGAGGCGAGCGCGCTGCTCGAGGAGGTCGGCCTGGCCGGACGGGCGGACACGCCCGCGGCCGTGCTCGCGCATGGCGAGCAGCGGGCGCTCGAGGTCGGGCTCGCGCTGGCCACGCGACCGCGGCTGCTGCTGCTCGACGAGCCGATGGCGGGCACCGGGCCCGAGGAATCGGCGCGGATGGTCGCGCTGATCGAACGGGTGCGGCGCAAGGCCACGATCCTGTTGGTCGAGCACGACGTGGACGCGGTGTTCCGGCTGGCCGACCGCGTGTCGGTGCTGGTCAACGGCCGCGTGATCGCCTCCGGCGATCCTCAGGCGGTGCGCAGCGACCCCGAGGTGATCACCGCCTACCTCGGCGAGGAGGTGCGGCAGTGAGTGCGCCGCTGCTGCAGGTCGCGGGCCTGGACGCCGCCTACGGCGCGAGCCAGGTCCTGTTCGGCGTCGACCTGGAGGTGCATGCCGGCGAAGTCGTCGGCCTGCTCGGGCGCAACGGTATGGGCAAGACCACCCTGGTGCGATCGATCCTCGGGCTGCTCGCGCCGCGCGCGGGCAGCGTGCGGTTCGACGGGCGCGAAGTGCGCGGTTCGCCGCCCGACCGCATCGCCCGCATGGGCCTGGCGGTGGTCCCCGAAGGCCGCCAGGTGTTCCCGAACCTGACCGTGGACGAGCACCTGACCGCATTCGCCGCCCGCCGTGGCGGCGAGGCGGCCGGCGAGCCCTGGACCGCCGCGCGCGTCTACGGGCTCTTTCCCAGGCTTGCCGAACGGCGCGACAACCTCGGCAACCAGCTGTCCGGCGGCGAGCAGCAGATGCTCGCGATCGGCCGCGCGCTGGTCACCAACCCGCGGCTGCTGATCCTGGACGAGGCCACCGAGGGCCTGGCGCCGCTGGTGCGCGAGGAGATCTGGCGCTGCCTGCGCAGCCTGCGCGCCGCCGGCCAGACCATCCTGGTGATCGACAAGTACGTGAACCGACTGATCGAGATCGGCGACCGACACCTGATCGTGGAGCGCGGGCGCATCGCGTGGCGCGGCACGTCCGCCGAGCTGGACGCCGACCGCGGGGTGTGGCACCGGTACCTCGGCGTCTGAGCCGGGCACCGCGGGTGCGACGCCTCAGCGCGGCGTGCGCGTGCCGGCCAGCCGCGGTGCCACCGCGCGCAGCGCCGCGGCGAGCGCGGCGGCCGCCGGGGTGTCCTTCGCGTGCCGGCGCCGGGTGATCCCGACCGAACGTGCCCACTGCGGCGCAGCCACCGGCAGCGCGCGCAACAGCCCGGCGCGCACCTCGTAGTGGATCATCTCCCGGGGCATGAAGCTCAGGTGCGCGCCGGCGAGCACCAGCGTCTTCATCAGCACCGGCGACGTGGTCTCGACCTCGGCCTCGATCGGCCGCAGACCCGCCTGGAGGAACAGTTCGTCGAACGCGCGTCGCTCGAGCTCGCGGCGCCGCGCGAGCACCCAGCGTCCGCCCGCGAGCTCGGCCGGCCGCACGCTGCGGCGTGCCGCGAGCGGATGCTCGGCGTGCGCGATCACCACCGCGGTGTCGACATGCAGGGTCTCGTGCGCGAGCTGCGGATCGCTCGCGGTGCGGGGCACCGAGGACAGCGCGAAGTCCACCTCCGAGTGCCGGACCATCGGCATCAGCGCCTCGTTCAGGCCGGACAGCACGGTCACCTGCAGGCCCGGCTCGCTCGCGGCCAGTGATTCCAGCGCCATCGGCAGCAGCCGCGTCGCCTCCGAGGGCCCACAGCCCACGACCACGCGGCGGCGCTGCGAGCCGCGCAGCGCACGCACCGCGTCCGCGGCGGCGCGCAGCTCGGCCTCGATCGCCCGGCCGCGCGCCACCAGCGCGTCGCCGAACGCGGTCGGGCGCACGCCGAAGCGACCGCGTTCGATCACCGGCACGCCCAGCGCGCGCTCGAGCGCCCGGATGCTCTTGGACAGCGCGGGCTGCGTGAGGGCGAGCTCCTGGGCGGCGGCACTCAGGCTGCCGCAGCGCACCGCGACCGTCAGGTGCGCGATCCGGCGGGGGTCGATCTCATCGGAGTCCATCGCTCATCCATAACCGATACGACTGGATTCGGCAAGCCGGTTCATGCACCTGCCGTGGGGTGGCTGGTTACCATCGACGCACCGGCGCCGCCCCGCCGCCGCGCAGCATCCCCATGGAGACACGGATGAACCTGTCCGCGCTGATCGAACCCGACCGCGTGCACCGCAGCGTGTACACCGACCCGGCGATCTTCGACGCCGAGATCGAGCACATCTTCGAGAAGACCTGGGTCTACTGCGGCCACGAGTCGCAGGTGCCTCACGTCGGCGACTACTGGACGATGACGATCGGTCGCCAGCCGATGGTGATGGTTCGCGACCGCGACCGCTCGGTCCGCGTGCTCTACAACCGCTGCCCGCATCGTGGCGTGCAGCTGTGCGGCAACCAGCGCGGCAACACCGGCAACGCGTTCGTCTGCTCGTACCACGCCTGGAGCTTCCATCTGGACGGGCGGATGCGCGCGATCCCGCTGATGAAGGGCTACGACGGCACACGGCTCACGCCGGGCAACCCGGACGCGAGCATGCGGCCGGCCGAGCGCGTGGACAGCTACCGCGGCTTCGTGTTCGCGAGCCTCTCCTCCGACGGACCCTCGCTCGCCGAGTTCCTCGGCGATGCGAAGGTCGCCTTCGACGACATGTGCGACCGCTCCCCGGTCGGCGAGGTCGAGGTGGTGCCGGTGTGCCACCGCGTGGTGCAGCACTCGAACTGGAAGTTCTTCATGGAGAACCAGCTCGATTCGCTGCATCCCTCGGTGACCCACCAGAGCACCGGCGTGCCGGCGCGACGCATCGAGAGCCGTCTGAAGGCCGAGCGCGGCGCCGCGCCGCTGTTCTTCCACTACCTGAGCGCGTTCGCCTCCGGTTTCGATCAGTGGGACTCGGTTCAGACCGTGAACCTGCCGCGCGGCCACGGGGTGCTGAAGGCGTACATGGGCCTGCGCCCCACCGACCCGGACACGCTCGAGTACGAGGCGCTGATGAAGCGCGCCTACGGCGACGAGCAGGCCGAGACCTTCCTGTCGCGCAGCATCCACCACGTGCTGGTCTATCCGTATCTGTCGGTGCAGTCACCGTTGCAGCAGTTGCGCTGCCTGCGCCCGATCGCCGCGGACCGCACGCTGTCGGAGATCTGGCATTTCCGGCTGAAGGGCGTGCCGGAGGCGATCTATCGCCGTGCGCTCTGGTACTTCAACCTGGTCAATTCGCCCTCGACCCTGATCAACGCCGACGACCTCGAGAACTGGACCAAGGGTCAGTGGGGCCTGCAGTCGAGCAAGGCCGGCGACTGGGTGAGCTTCCACCGCCACTACGGCGGCGACACCGAGCGCGACGGCGTGCTCTATTCGAACCAGGGCACCTCCGAGGTGGTGATGCGCAGCCAGTTCAAGGCCTGGACCGAGTACATGGCGCGCGCCGCGCGCGCATGAAGGGGACGGACATGAGCACGACGCAGATGGGCAAGGTGCTGGGCACCGGGGTGGTCATCGAGGCGGTCGAGTCGATGACCGGCGCCGACTCGATCGCGCCCGATCACTACGGGCGCGGTGCGCGGCCGTCGACCCAGTACGTTCCGGACGTGGCGGACGTCCCGGTCGCGCTGCAGCGCGAGGTGGAAACCTTCCTGTACCGCCAGGCCGCGCTGCTCGACGCACGCCGCTGGCAGGAGTGGATCGACCTGTTCACCGACGACGGCGTGTACTGGATGCCGGTCACCCCCGAGCAGACCGACTGGCTCGGCGAGCCGTCGATCTTCGCCGAGGACCGGCTGCTGATGGAGGTCCGCATGGGCCGGCTCCAGCATCCGAACGCCTGGTCGCAGGCGGCGAGCTGGGGCACCAATCACCTGGTGGCCAACGTGATCGTCGAGTCCGAGCAGGCCGGCACGGTGCACGTGTATTCGCGCTTCCAGGCGATGGAGCTGCGCCGCGACGCGGTCCGCCACTTCGGCGGCTCGTATCGGCACACGCTGGTGCGCACGCCCGCGGGCCTGCGCGTGAAGCTGCAGCGCGTCGATCTGATGAACGGGCAGGCCGCCTACGACTACGTGATCCAGGCGTGGTTGTGACCGCGGCCTGAACGGCGGGCCCGCCCGGGCCCGTCGCCGACCCCTTCGAAGGCCCTGCACGCGCGGCCCCGCGCGATCGAGCAGGCCCACCCGCGCACGCTGCGGCCGGCGCGCGCCCGCGCGACCGGTGGACCTCGCACGCGCTTGACGCAGATCAGGCGTTGCGCACGCAGGTCCGATTCCGGCGACCCCACGCGCGCCGATCCACGGGATCATCAACGCACTCCACGGGCCCGGAGATCACTCGTTCGATCGATCCATCCAACCATGAGGGCATCATGAAATCGTTCACTTCGCGCTGGCTCGCGTCGGCGCTCCTCGCCGCCACCGTGGCGGTGGCGGCCGGATGCGGCGGCGGCGGGGGGGACTCGGCCACGCCGGCCCCCACGCCCAACCCGGCCCCCGCGCCCGCGCCCGCGCCCGCGCCCGCCGTGTCGCAAACCGTGAGTGATCGGGGCATCGTCACCGGCAAGGTGGTCGATCCCACGGGCGCGGCGGTGGGCAGCACGCAGGTGACGCTGGGCGGTACCACGGTCACCAGCAACGAGCAGGGCTTCTTCGTGATCGAGAACGTCGCGCCCGGCGCGAACCAGACGATCACGTTGGGCAAGTCGGGGTTCATGCCGGGACAGTCGACGGTGACCGTCGTCGGCGGCCAGAACAGCTTCCTCAACCTCACGATCAAGCAGGTCGGCGTGGCCCGTGGCAACCTGTCGGCCGCCACCCAGCAGGTGGTGACCGACACGCGCAGCGACGGCCGCAACGGCTCGGTGACCATCCCTGCGAACGCGGTGGTCGACACCGCGGGCCGGCCGGTGTCCACCTACACGGTCGAGCTGACCACGCTGGTGCCCGGCGACCCGGCGTTCACCTCGGTCTTCCCCGGGCGCTTCCTCGGCGGTACGACCGCGGGCACGACCGCCAACCCAGGGCTGCTGCAGAGCTTCGGGGTCGTGCAGGTGGACCTGAAGGACGCGCAAGGCAATGCGCTGCGGCTTGCCCAGGGAGCGCGCGCCACGCTGACCTTCCCGATCGGCACGGCCACGGGCGCGGATCCGGGCGACGCCAGCGTGCCGCTGTGGTCGCTCGATCCGGCCACCGGCATCTGGATCCAGGAGGGCAGCG
>JBIKMO010000304.1:0-5247 GCA_044359175.1 Burkholderiaceae bacterium
CGGCGGGATCGGCGCGCGGCCCGTACTGCTCGACCAGCAGGCGCGTCACCTCGCCGGACAGCGGCGTGGTGGCCACCGGGTGTTCGAGCACGTCGGCGAGCGTGACCGGGCCGCGCGTGGCGAGCGGGTGGTCCGCACGGCACACGAAGCCGGTGCGCATCTCGCCGAGCGGCTCGATGCGCAGGTCCGGCGCCGGCGTGATGCGGCGCGCGTCGATCACCAGCGCCTCGAGTTCCCGGTCGCGCAGCTGCGTGAGCTGAAGTTCGGTCGAACCCCGAGAGATGTCCACCCTCACGCCCGGATGATGGACCGCCATGTGGCGCAGCAGCGGGGTCATCAGCATCGCGCCGGGCCCCGACCCCAGTCCGACCCGGATCGCGCCGCCGTCGCCCTGCTGGAAGAGCGCGGCGTTGCGGCGCAGCTCCTCGGCGCCGAGGACGATCGCCCGCGCTCGCACGACCGTGTCCTGGCCGAGCGCGGTCAGCGCGTTGCGTTTGCCGATCCGGTCGACCAGGCGCCCGCCGAGCTCGTCCTCCAACGCCCGGATGCTGCGGCTGAGCGCCGACTGGGTGATGAACGCGCGCTCGGCGGCGCGACTGAACGAGCCGGTCTCGGCGATCGCGAGCAGGTGTTCCAGGTGGCGGATGTTCACGGTCGGCTCCCGGCTCCGAAAAGCATTCGATCGATGAATGCTAACAAGGAATGAAATGCATTGGACGCATGAATTGACGACCCCTAGGATCGTGCCGTTCCCGGTGTTTCATCGCCGACCGCCCGTCCTTCGCCCACCGTCCCTTCACCGACCCGGAGCCTCGTCGTGAACTCGAGTACGCGTCCCCTGATCCGTGGCCTGTCCGCCGTCGCGGCGGCGCTCACCTTCGCCGGCGCCGCCGCGGCGCAGTCGTTCCCCACCCGACCGGTCTCGCTGGTCGTGCCCTATCCGGCCGGCGGTCTGTCGGACGTCATCGCCCGGACCGTCAACCCGGCGCTGGGCCGGCAGCTCGGGCAGCCGGCGATCGTCGAGAACGTCGCCGGTGGCAGCGGCTCGATCGCCGCCACCCGCGTGCTCAACGCGCCGGCCGACGGACACCAGGTGTTCCAGGGTTCGCCCAACGAGCTGATCCTCGGACCGCTGGCGATCGCGTCGGTCAAGTTCCGCAGCGAGGACTTCAGGCTGGTTCAGATGATCGCGACCGCGCAGATCGCGTTCCTGGTGCGCAGGGACATGCCCGCCGGCACCGTCGACGAGTTCCTCGACCACGCACGCCGGGCCGCCGCCGCCGGCAAGCCGCTCACCTACGCGAGCGTGGGGATCGGCTCGTTCTACCATCTGCTGGGCGAGCACCTGTCCCAGGTCACCGGGATCCCGATGGTGCACGTGCCGTACAAGGGCGCGCAGCCGGCCGAGCAGGATCTGCTCGCCGGCGAGGTCGACTTCTTCCTCGCGCCCTTCGGCAGGAAACACGACGAGTTCGCCAAGCAGGGCAAGCTCAAGATCCTGGCGATGCTGAACCGCGAGCGGCTGGACGGCGTCCAGGCCTATCCGGCGATCACCGAGAGCAGGCAGCTCAAGGACTTCTCGTTCAACATCTGGACCGGGTACTTCGTGCGCAAGGACACGCCCGAGCCGGTGGTGCAGCGGCTGCATCGCGCGATCACCGACACGCTGAGCGATCCGCAGGTCCGCGCGTCGCTCGAGGCGCAGAGCCAGCTGCTCGCCTCGCCGCTGCCGCTCGATGCGGTCGGCAAGGCCTACCTCGACGGCACCGCCCGGTTCCGGGCGATCGCCCGATCGATCAACCTTCAACCGCAGTAGCGCGCGGCGACCACCGCCCGGGCCCGCCACGAGGCCCGGGGGCGGCGCGACACCACCCACGGAGCCCCCCATGAACGTCGTCGTCCTCGGTGCCGGCCTGCTCGGCGTGACCTCGGCCTACTTCCTGCGTCAACTCGGCCACGAGGTCGTGGTGATCGACCGGCAGGCGAGCCCCGCCGCGGAGACCAGCTTCGCCAACGGCGGGCAGATCTCAGTGAGTCACGCCGAGCCGTGGGCCAACCCGAGCGCGCCGCTGAAGGTGCTGCAGTGGCTGGGCAAGGAGGATGCGCCGCTGCTGTTCCGGCTGCGCGCCGACGCTCGCCAGTGGCTGTGGGGCCTGCAGTTCATGCGCGAGTGCACCCCGGCGCGCACCCGCAGGAACATCGAACAGATCGTGCGGCTCGGCACGTACAGCCGCGACACGCTGCAGCAGTTGCGCCGCGACACGGGGCTGCAGTACGACCAGCGCACCCAGGGCATCCTGCACTTCTACACCAACGCGCGCGAGTTCGAGGCCGCCGAGGCGCCCGCCGCCCAGATGCGCGCGCTGGGCTGCGAGCGGCGCGTGATCTCGGCCGACGAGGCGGTGCGCCTGGAGCCGGCGCTCGCCCAGGTGCGCGACCGCCTGGCCGGCGCGACCTACACCGCCGAGGACGAATCGGGCGACGCGAACCGGTTCGCCCGTGAACTGGTGCGGCTGTGCGAGCAGGCGGGGGTGGTGTTCCGGATGAGCCATACGGTGACCGCGCTGCGCGAGGCGGGCGGCGCGATCGATCACGTCGAAGCGACCGACGCCGAGGGTCGTTTCCAGCGGATCCGGGGCGACGCTTACGTGGTCGCGATGGGGTCGCTCAGTCCGCTGCTGCTCTCGCCGCTGGGCATCCGCCTGCCGATCTACCCGGCCAAGGGCTACTCGGTGACCCTGCCGGTGCTCGACGCCTCGAAGGCGCATCAGGTCTCGCTGACAGACGACGAGTACAAGCTCGTGTTCTCGCGGTTGGGCGACCGGCTGCGCATCGCCGGTACCGCGGAGCTCAACGGCTACGACCGCGACCTGAACCGGGTGCGCTGCGAGGCGATCGTACGTCGGGTCGAGATGCTGTTCCCCGGCGCCGGAGACACCTCGCGGGCGCAGTTCTGGACCGGCCTGCGGCCCGCCACGCCGAGCAACGTGCCGATCATCGGCCGCTCCAAGCTGCCCAACCTGTACCTGAACACCGGCCACGGAACGCTCGGCTGGACCCACGCCTGCGGCTCGGGCAAGAGCATCGCGCGGATCGTGAGCGGGCTCGCGCCCGAGATCGACTTCGCGTTCGCCGGGGCGGCCCGGTCGGTCGGCACCGCCGCCGCGCTTCGCCCCTCGATGGGTGCCCGATGACCGAGGTCCTGGAGCCGGTTGCGGACGCGGTCGACGCCGACGCGGTGAGCGCGATGCAGGCGTGGCGGCGCGCGATCCACCGCCACCCGGAGCTCGGCTTCGAGGAGCGCGCGACCGCCCGGCTGGTGGCCGACCGGCTGCGCGACTGGGGCTGGCAGGTGACCGGGGGCATCGCGGTCACCGGCGTGGTCGGCACGCTGCGCTGGGGGGCGGCCGAGCGCGCGCCGCGGCTGGGGCTGCGCGCCGACATGGATGCGTTGCCGATCGAGGAGCGCACCGGCCTGCCCTGGGCCAGCCGCGTGCCCGGTCGCATGCACGCCTGCGGCCACGATGGCCACACCGCGATGCTGCTCGGTGCCGCGCGGGCCCTGTCCGAACGGGTGGCGTCCGGCCGGCTCGGCGAGGCGGGCACCGTGCACGTGATCTTCCAGCCGGCCGAGGAGCTGGGTGGCGGCGGGGGTGCGCGGCGCATGATCGACGAGGGAGTGTTCGAGCGCTTCCCATGCGACGCGGTGTTCGCGCTGCACAACTACCCCGGCATGCCGGTGGGGCACGTGTACCTGCGTGCCGGCGCGTTCCTCGCGTCCTCGGACAAGGTGCTGATCCGCTTCCACGGTCGGGGCGGTCACGGCGCGATGCCGCACCTCGCCGCCGATCCGTCGCTGCCGGCGGCCGCCACCGTGCTCGCGCTGCAGAGCATCGTCGCGCGCAACCTCGATCCGGTGGCCGACACCGCGGTGGTGAGCGTCGGTCGCCTGCAGGCCGGGGCGACCTACAACGTGATCGCCGAGACCGCCGAGCTGGAGCTGAGCGTGCGTACGCTGTCGGCGACGGTCCGCGACGAGGTGCACCGTCGGATCCGGGCGATCGCCGAGGGTCAGGCCGCCGCCTTCGGGGTGCGCGTCGCGGTCGAGGCCGAGCGCGGTTACCCGGTGCTGGTCAACGCCGCGCCCGAGGCGGCTCGGGTCGCGCGGGTCGCCACGGCGCTCCTCGGTGCCGATCGCGTCCACGCCAACGCCGAGCCGCTGCCGGCGAGCGAGGACTTCGCGTTCATGCTGCAACAGGTGCCGGGCTGCTACCTGATGATCGGCAACGGCGACAACGGCCACGCGGCAGGCCGCCCCGCAGGCGCCTGCAACGTGCACAACCCGCACTTCGACTTCAACGATGCCTGCCTGCCGATCGGCGCATCGCTGTGGACGGGGCTGGCCGAGGCGTTCTTCGGCGAGCGGGTGAGTGCCGCTGCGATCGGATAGGCCCCGTCGGACGGCGGCTCCGCGTACTGGCACCGGCGCTCGCTCGCGTTCGAGCACCTCGTGCACGACCGACTCCTGCTGCGCCTGGCGGGCGAGCTGCTCGAGGTCGTCGCGTACCGCTTGGTTCAGGCGTGTGCCCATCGCCTGCGCAGCGTTGCGCGCCTGCTCGACGACGCGGTCGTCGACCGACGGCGTGATGTTCATGATCAGCCTGGTCAATCGCACGGATCATGTGCGCACACGTACCGTGTCGATGCGCGGATCCGCGCCCGCGACGAGCACGTGATTCGTCTGGATCCGCAGTACGAGGGTCGTCCGGTGTCTGGGTGATCGACGCCAGCACGGCGGGGCGCGTGGGTGCACGTGGGCGGCCTGCCTGGGCGCGGCGCACGCCGGGCAGGCCTCCGGGATCGGGCATCGGCCCCGATCGCCGGCGTGCGAGCGTCGGGAGGTGGGCGGACGAGCACTGCGGCGGAACGCCGAATGCCTCAGCTCCGCGCCACCCAGTCCCCGCTCTTGCCGCCGCGCTTCTCCAGCAGCCGCACGTCGGAGATCACCATCCCGCGGTCGATGGCCTTGAGCATGTCGTAGACGGTGAGCAGGCCGACCTGCACGGCGGTGAGGGCCTCCATCTCGACGCCGGTGCGGCCGTCACACTCGACCGTGGCGGTGCAGACCACCGCGTGCGCGGCCTCGTCGATCGCCAGGTCGACCGCGACCCGGGTGAGGGCGATCGGGTGGCACAGCGGGATCAGCTCGGCGGTGCGCTTGGCACCCTGGATCGCGGCGATGCGGGC
>JBIKMO010000305.1:0-5241 GCA_044359175.1 Burkholderiaceae bacterium
GCTCGATCGATCCCTGGACCACGCTCGTGCGCTACGTGGCCCATCGCATCGCACCCTCGATCGGCCCGCCAAAGCCCCTCGGGGCGCTTCCTGCGAGCGGGTAACCGCCGGATCTAGGCTCATCGCGGACTCGCATGGGTGATGAATCACCCAGGCATCTTGGCGCATCCGGAAGCGACCGACGCTTGGCAGAGCACGATGAAGGTGCCTGCTCTTCCAGTTATGTGCGCGCTCACTCTGCACGGTGCGCGACATCGGCGGCGACGGCGTGCGGGACGTCCGGCAGACCGAGGGACCCTGCAGCGTGGGGTTCTTCGACGGCGCGCCGCACGCGCACCGGTGCGTTCACGTGCGCAAGGCCGCCTGCTCGGGCTCACGCGACGGGGCACGAGTCTCGTGTCGTGCAGCCGCCGCAGATCCGAGCGCCGCGTGCGCGCCGCCGGCACCCACCTCGTGCGCCGACCGCTGCGCGGCTCGCGCGAACTCCGCTCGCGCGTCCGCCGGCGACGCCTGCCGTTCAAGCGTTGACGCGGATCCGACGGCGGATCCAGAATGGATCCATCGGTGGATCCGTTCCGGTTCGGGAGGTGCCCGTGCCCGTCAACCTGTCGATCAAGAACGTGCCCGACGCGCTCGCGCGCAAGTTGCGCGAGCGGGCCGAGGCGAACGGCCGCTCGCTGCAGCGGGAGATGCTCGCCATCATCGAGGCGGTCACCGACGAGCGTCGCGACCCGCCGCGCGCGGGCGCGACCCTGAGGCCTCCGGGAGAGCGGCTGTCGATCGAGCAGGTGTACGACGCCGCGCGTGCGCGCTTCCCCGCCGGAACGCCGAGTTCCGTCGACTTCATCCGCGCGCAGCGGGACGCGGGGCTGTCGGTCGACCTGGACGACCGGCCCGCGCCGAGGCGTCGGCGATGAGCGAACCGACGCTGCTCCACGTCGCCGAGCCTGCCTCGCACTTCGCGCGGCGACCGCGGCTCGTCGTCGACGCGAACCTGCTCGCGGCGGTCGTCTTCACCGAAGAGGCCGCGCCCCAGGCGGCCGCCCTGCTCCGGGGACGATCGCTGTGCGCGCCGGCCATCGTCGGCCTGGAACTCGCGAACGCCGCGATGAACAAGGTGCGCCGCGGCGCGATCGGGCCCGAGGACGCGGCGAGCGCGCTCGGGGAGGCGGAACGACTCGACATCGAGTGCTTCGAGGTCGGTCCGCGCGAGGCGTTCACCCTGGCTGCCCGATACGGGCTGTCGGCGTACGACGCCGCGTACCTGTGGCTCGCCGCGCGACTCGACGCGCCGCTCGCCACCTTCGACGCCCGTCTGGGCGAGGCCGCTCGCCGCCACCTGTCGGGCGGCGCCGCGGGTCGGCCGGACCGATAGCTGGATCGCCCGGGCGCTGACGCCCAAGGTGGCGGTCGATCCGCCGCGCGGTGCCGCGCGGCGGATCGAAGCCGGCCGCGCCGCATGCCTCGCGGCATGGCGGCCGGGGTACCCGGCCGCGAGACTGCCCCGTCGCGGTTGCTCGCGCCGCGCCTTGGGCCGACCCCGGTCAGGCTGGTACCCTTGGACGCCGGGAGCGGCCGGCATCCGGCCGGCCGCCGCAACCCGCCGCCGCCGCCATGAACACCGCTTACCGCACGCCGCTGCCCGGCACCGCGCTCGACCACTTCGACGCGCGCGCCGCCGTGAACGACCTCGAGCCCGGCGCCTGGGACCGGCTGCCCTACACCTCGCGCGTGCACGCCGAGAACCTGGTGCGCCGCTGCGACCCGGCGATCCTGCAGGAGTGCCTGCGCCAGATCGTCGAGGGCAAGCGCGACCGCGACTTCCCGTGGTTCCCGGCGCGCGTGGTGTGCCATGACATCCTCGGCCAGACCGCGCTGGTCGACCTGGCCGGCCTGCGCGACGCGATCGCCGAGCGCGGCGGCGACCCGGCCCGCGTGAACCCGGTGGTGCCGGTGCAGCTGATCGTGGACCACTCGCTCGCGGTGGAGTGCGGCGGCGACGATCCGGACGCGTTCGCGAAGAACCGCGCGATCGAGGACCGCCGCAACGAGGACCGGTTCCACTTCATCGAGTGGACCCAGCTCGCGTTCGAGAACGTCGACGTGATCCCGGCGGGCAACGGGATCATGCACCAGATCAACCTGGAGCGGATGTCGCCGGTGATCCACGCGAAGGACGGCGTGGCCTACCCCGACACCCTCGTGGGCACCGACAGCCACACGCCGCACGTCGACGCGCTGGGCGTGATCGCGGTGGGCGTGGGCGGGCTCGAGGCCGAGAACGTGATGCTCGGCCGCGCGTCCTGGATGCGGCTGCCGGAGATCGTCGGCGTGGAGCTCACCGGCCGCCCGCAGCCGGGCATCACCGCGACCGACGTCGTGCTCACGCTCACCGAGTTCCTGCGCCGCGCGAAGGTGGTGGGCGCCTACCTGGAGTTCCGCGGCGAGGGCGCCGCGGCGCTCACCCTCGGCGACCGCGCGACGATCTCCAACATGGCGCCGGAGTACGGCGCCACCGCGGCGATGTTCTTCATCGACCCGCAGACGCTCGACTACCTGCGGCTCACCGGCCGCGAGGAGTCGCAGGTGAAGCTGGTGGAGACCTACGCGAAGCACGCCGGCCTGTGGGCCGACGCGCTGCGCACCGCCCGCTACGAGCGCACGCTGCACTTCGACCTGTCGAGCGTCGTGCGCACGATGGCCGGCCCGTCGAACCCGCACGCGCGCGTGTCCACCACCGAGCTGGCCGCGCGCGGCATCGCGGCCCCGTGGACGGCCACGCCGGGCGAGATGCCCGACGGCGCGGTGATCATCGCCGCGATCACCAGCTGCACCAACACCAGCAACCCGCGCAACGTGATCGCCGCCGGCCTGCTCGCACGCAACGCCAACCGCGCGGGCCTGGTCCGCAAGCCCTGGGTCAAGAGCTCGCTCGCGCCCGGCTCGAAGGCGGTGGCGCTGTACCTCGAGGAGGCCGGGCTGAAGGAGGAGCTCGAGCGGCTCGGCTTCGGCATCGTCGCGTTCGCCTGCACGACCTGCAACGGCATGTCGGGCGCACTGGACCCGGTCATCCAGCGGGAGATCGTCGAGCGCGACCTGTACTCGGTGGCGGTGCTGTCGGGCAACCGCAACTTCGACGGCCGCATCCATCCGTACGCGAAGCAGGCCTTCCTCGCGTCGCCGCCGCTGGTGGTGGCCTACGCGATCGCCGGCACCATCCGCTTCGACATCGAGCGCGACGCGTTCGGCACCGACGCGTCGGGCCGCCCGATCACGCTGAAGGACCTGTGGCCGTCCGACGAGGAGATCGACGCGATCGTGCGCAGCGCGGTCCGCCCGAAGCAGTTCCGCGACGTCTACATCCCGATGTTCGAGCAGCGCGAGGCGAAGGGCGCGGCGGTGACGCCGCTGTACGCGTGGCGGCCGCGGAGTACGTACATCCGCCGCCCGCCGTACTGGGAGGGCGCGCTCGCCGGCGAGCGCACGCTGCGCGGCATGCGGCCGCTGGCGGTGCTGGGCGACAACATCACCACCGACCACCTGTCGCCGTCCAACGCGATCCTGCCCGACAGCGCGGCCGGCGAATACCTCGCGCGGATGGGTCTGCCCGAGGAGGACTTCAACTCGTACGCGACCCACCGCGGCGACCACCTCACCGCGCAGCGCGCCACCTTCGCGAACCCGACGCTGAAGAACGAGATGGTCGTGGTCGACGGCAAGGTGAAGGCCGGCTCGTACGCGCGGCTCGAGCCCGACGGGCGCGTGGTGCGGATGTGGGAGGCGATCGAGACCTACATGGAGCGCCGCCAGCCGCTGGTGGTGATCGCGGGCGCCGACTACGGCCAGGGCTCGTCGCGCGACTGGGCGGCCAAGGGCGTGCGGCTCGCGGGCGTGGAGGCGATCGTCGCCGAGGGCTTCGAGCGCATCCACCGCACCAACCTGATCGGCATGGGCGTGCTGCCGCTCGAGTTCGAGGCGGGCACGAACCGCAGGACGCTCGGCATCGACGGCACCGAGACCTTCGACGTCGAGGGCGAGCGCACGCCGCGCGCGCGACTCGTGCTGGTGATCCACCGGCGTGGCGGCGAGACCGTGCGCGTGCCGGTGGTCTGTCGGCTCGACACCGCCGAAGAAGTGTCGATCTACGAGGCGGGCGGCGTGCTGCAGCGCTTCGCGCAGGACTTCCTCGAATCGTCCAAGGCCGCCTGAGGAGCGCACCGCGATGGCCCACGCACCCCAGGTCCGCATCCCCGCCGTGTACATGCGCGGCGGCACCAGCAAGGGCGTCTTCTTCCGGCTGCAGGACCTGCCCGAGCGGGCGCAGGTGCCGGGCGCCGCGCGCGACGGGCTGCTGCAGCGGGTCATCGGCAGCCCCGACCCGTACGCCAAGCAGATCGACGGCATGGGCGGCGCCACCTCGAGCACCAGCAAGACCGTGATCCTGTCGCGCAGCACGCGGCCCGGACACGACGTCGACTATCTGTTCGGCCAGGTCTCCATCGACGCGCCCTTCGTCGACTGGAGCGGCAACTGCGGCAACCTGTCGGCCGCGGTCGGGCCGTTCGCGATCGCCAACGGCCTGATCGATCCGGCGCGCGTGCCGCGCGACGGCACGGTCACCGTGCGCGTGTGGCAGGCCAACATCGGCAAGACCATCGTCGCGCACGTGCCGGTCACCGACGGCGCGGTGCAGGAGACCGGCGACTTCGAGCTCGACGGCGTGACCTTCCCCGCGGCCGAGGTGCAGCTCGAGTTCCTCGACCCGGCCGCCGAGGAGGAGGGCGCGGGCGGCGCGATGTTCCCCACCGGCCGGCTGGTCGACGACCTCGAGGTGCCCGGCCTGGGCACCCTGAAGGCCACGATGATCAACGCCGGCATCCCGACGATCTTCGTCGACGCGGCCTCGGTCGGCTGCACCGGCACCGAGCTGCAGGAGCAGGTCAACGGCGATGCGAAGGCGCTCGCGATGTTCGAGACGCTGCGCGCGCACGGGGCGATGCGCATGGGCCTGATCTCGAAGCTGGAGGAGGCCGCGCGGCGCCAGCACACGCCCAAGGTGGCGTTCGTCGCGCCGCCGAAGGACTACGTCGCCTCCAGCGGCAAGCGCGTGGCCGCGTCCGACGTCGACCTGCTGGTGCGCGCGCTGTCGATGGGCAAGCTGCACCACGCGATGATGGGCACCGCGGCGGTCGCGATCGGCACCGCCGCGGCCATCCCCGGCACGCTGGTGAACCTCGCCGC
>JBIKMO010000306.1:0-5235 GCA_044359175.1 Burkholderiaceae bacterium
TGGGCAACCTCACCGGCATGCCCGCGCTGGTGCTCCCGATGGGGTTCACCGCCGGCACGCCCGGCCTGCCGCTCGCGCTTCAGGTCATGTCGCGTCATTTCTGCGAGCCGGTGGTCTACCAGGTGGCTGCGGCCTACGAGGCGAGCGAGCCCTGGTCGTCGCGGCATCCGGACTGGCTGCGCTGACCGGGTCCGGGGACCACACCGGGCCCTTCCGCGACGGCGTGCGGCGCAGGTCCACCGCGTAGCGGTAGATGTCGGGCCGGTAGAGGACCAGGATGGCCTGCACCGGACGGTCCTGGTCGTCGAAGACCAGGCGGTCGGATTCGAGCAGCGCGGTGCCCGGCTCGACGTGGAGCGCCCGGGCCACCTCGGGGCTGGCCGAGCGGGCGAGGATGACCTGCTCGGCGCGGCCGATCGCGATGCCGGCGCGCTCGAGCAGCTCGATCAGCGGTTCGGTCGACATCCGCTCCGAGCGGATCAGTCGCGCGACCCGCAAGGGCAGGTGCGTGACCGCATGCGAGAACGGCACGCCGTCGATGCTGCGCACCCGCACCGAACGCTCCACCGGCTCGCCGCGGCGCAGCCGCAGCCGCTGCGCGATCTCCGCGCTGGCGGGCACGGTCGACAGCTCGAGCAGCCTGACCTCGGTCTGGTCCCCCATCAGGCGGTTGTTCTCGATCATGCCCTCGACGCCGGCGAGCAGGCGCGTGCGCGGCCGGTACGGCGCCACGGTCGAGCGGCGACCCTGGACCCTCAGGATCAGGCCGCGCGCGGCCAGCTCGTCGAGCGAACGGCGGGCGGTGATGCGCGACACGCCAAGCGCCGACTGGATCTCGCTCTCGCTCGGGAAGGGCTGGCCGGGCGCGAAGCTGCCGTCGAGGATACGGTCGCGGAGCGACGCGAAGATCTGGAAGTACAGGGGCTCGGGCAGCTCCGGGTTGACCCGGAACGCGGTCCATCGTGGGGCGGCCGACACCGGGGCCCCGCACGCTCAGCGCGCCGCCGGCGCGCCGGGCGCGCCGTCGATCCGCGCGGACGCCGCGGGCGCGGCGTAGCGGCCCTCCAGCGCGATGAAGTCCGGATAGTCGAACAGGTCCCAGAGCGCGCGGTGGTCGAGCATGCGGTCGGCGAACGCACGCGTGTCGCCGTCCCGCCGCAGGCCCGCGTAGAGCTGCGCGCCCATGCGGCCGATCAGCCGCGTGATCGAGTTCGGGTAGATCGCGACGCGGTAGCCGATGCCCTCGAGATCGTCGGCCGACAGCATCGGCGTCCTGCCGCCTTCGACGAGGTTGGCGAGCACCGGGGCCGGAACCTCGGCGGCCACCCTGCGCATCTCCTGCGGCGTCTCGGGCGACTCGACGAAGGCCAGGTCCGCGCCCGCCTCGACGTACAGGCAGGCGCGCTCGATCGCCGCGTCGATGCCGAGGGTCGTGCGCGCGTCGGTGCGCGCGACCACGACGAGGTCCGGATCGACGCGCGCGTCCACGGCCGCACGCACGCGCGCGCACATCTCCTGCGCGCCGACCAGCCGGCGGCCGGGCTCGTGGCCGCAGCGCTTGGGCCAGTCCTGGTCCTCGAGCTGGATGCCGCTGATGCCCGCGCGCTCGAGCTCGCGCACGGTGCGGATCACGTTGAGCGGGCCGCCGTAGCCGGTGTCCGCGTCGGCGATCACCGGCAGGCCGCAGACGTCGGCGATCCGCCGCGCCTGGTCGAGGATCTCGCCGAAGGACAGCAGCGCGACGTCGGGCGCGCCCATGCGGCTGATCGAAACGCCCGATCCGGTCATGTAGAGCGCGTCGAACCCGGCGCGCTCGGCGAGGCGCGCGGTCAGGCAGTCGAAGACGCCGGGTGCCATCAGCAGCGACGGGGCCGACAGCAGTCCGCGCAGCCGCCGGTTGCGGCCGGTGGCCTGCGCGAGCGGCCGGGGCATCGCCGGCGCGTCGGTCCGGCTCGTGGGCACAGCGGACATCGGAGGATCTCCGTGGACGGGCGCGCTCAGCCGGCGCGGGCCGCGCGGAGGGCGGCCAGCACCTCGGCGCAGGTGTGGGTGGGGTAGCGCGCCCGGAAGAAGCGCAGCGAGCCGTCGTGAAGCTCGGCGTTCGGCGACGCGACCGCATCGGACACGACCACGGTGTAGTAGTCGTGGTACGAGGCCGAGCGCACGGTGGACTCCACGCAGCCCTCCGTGGTGGTGCCGCACACGATCACCGACTCGATGCCCTGCGTGCGCAGCACGTGGTCCAGGTGCGTGCCGATGAAGCCGTCGGGCCGGAACTTCTCGATCGTCCAGTCGCCCTCGCGGACGCGCAGTCCGTCGACCAGCTGCCAGCCCCAGGTGCCCGGGATCGCGTAGTCGGGGGCCTTGCCGTCGCGGGTCTTGAAGCGCAGCCACGCGGGCGAGTCCATGCGCGCGTCGGGCAGCGAGGCCTGGCGCACGAAGATCGTGCGCACCCCCAGCGCCTGCGCCGCGCCGACGAAGTGCACCATCGTGGCCACCGCCGGGGCCATCCGCGCCACATCCTTGCCGTGCCGTGCGAAGTGTCCGCCGGCACTGCAGAAGTCGTTCTGGATGTCGACGGCGAGCAGCGCCGAGACTCGCGGATCGACCAGCTCCTCGAGGGTGTCGCGCACGTGGCGCCCGGCGATCGTCCTCACGATGGAGCCTCCCTCAGCCGCCGACGTCCTCGACGGCGACCGGGAACAGCGTCGCGGCGTCGGGGGCCGGCATCACGTGGTAGACCGCGAAGCGCCAGGCCGCGCCCGCGGCGAGCTCGGGCGGCGTGAACGGGAACGCGATGTTGCCGCCGGTGGACTTGCGGCCCGGGAAGCCGTGGTGGAGCAGGTACTGCTTGAAGGTCTTCGCGGCGGCGAGCGCGACGCCCGCGTCGGCGGCGATGACCTCGACCAGCACGAAGGCCTCGCGCGGCACGCCCACGGCGCCGCGAGGCGACAGGCGCGTGGCGTCGAGGCCGTAGACGCGCGGATGCAGCTGGTAGTCGCCCTCGACCATCGTGCGCGTGATGCGCTCGACCTCGATCAGGATCGGGTCGATCCGCCCGATGAAGGACGGGTCGACGCTCGAGGCGAGCAGCACCGCCCGGTGACCGACCCACGCGGCACCCTCGACCTTCAGCGTGGTCGCGGTGGCCGCTTCCCAGGTGGCGCCGTGAACGCGCGTGCGCCGCGCGTCGAGCGCCTCGTAGCGGGCGTCGGTGACGTGCAGCGTGCCGTCGGGCTCGGTGAACCGCGTGGGGTCGGCCTGCTCGTACAGGCTGTGCGCGGCCACCGACAGCGGCGTGGCGCGGCGCGCCGGATTCATGCTCTCGAGCACGAACCCGTCGGCGTCCAGGTCGGCGAGCATCGCATCGCGTCCGCCGGGCTCGCAGCAGATCGACGTGCACTCGATGATCTTGGCCATGTGCATCACGTTCGCCATCGCGAAGCCCAGCCGCTTCGGGATGGCCGCGAAGATCGCGGTGTCGCAGGCCCGTCCGGCGACGATCACGTCCGGATCGAGCGCGAGCGCCCGCTCGAACGGCTCGCAGCCCATCTGCCCGACCAGGTGGGTGCACGCATCCAGGTCGGCGTCGGCGACCGGCAACTCGCCCCCGAGCGCATGCAGTTCGCCCGCGGACAGCGCGCGCCGGACGCGCTCGCGCGGCAGGTCGGCGCGGATCGACGCGAGCCGGAACCGCAGCCCGCGCTCGTGCGCGATCTCGCGCACCACGGCCAGCGTCGCGTCCAGGTGCGGCCCCGCACCGGCGGTTCCGGCCGTTCCGATGATCAGCGGCACGTCGATCGCGCGGGCCGCCTCCAGCACCAGCGCCAGGTCGCGCCGCGTGGCCTGCGGGCTGGTGGCCATCTCGCCCGAGCCGAGGTAGGCCGGCCCGGGGTCGACCGAGCCCATGTCGGCGCCGATGAAGTCGGGACCGCGGCGGATGCCCTCGGCGAAGGCCTCGGCCGGGATGCCGTAGCCGAGCTGGCCCGACGCCGACAGGATGCGCAGCCTCGCGGGGCGCCGGGCCAGCAGCCGGGCGACCGCGCTCACAGCTCGAGCTCGAGCAGCGGACCGTGCTGCTGGGCGCCGTAGACGTCGCGGTCCCCGGGCGAGCCGGCGACCGTGCGTCGGGGGAGCGCGATCTTGATCGCGTGCGCGGCCGCGTACGGGACGATCGACACCTCGTCCGGCGGCACGCCGTAGAGCGTGCCGATCCGCTCGGACGTCAGCGCGCGGGCGGCGAGCGCACGCTCGAAGGCCTCGCGATCGGGGAACATCAGGTCGAAGGACAGCGTGAGCGGACCGGCGTTCTTGCTTCGAACGACCGTCGCGAGGTCGGCGAGCCTGGGCATCGCGTCTCCGGGCCGGGCGGTGCGGGCCGAGGTTACGCCTGTCCGCTTGTCATATCAAGTTGGATTCCAGGGCGCGTCGGCGCGTCGGCGCGTCGGGGGGGCGCCTGCGGGGCCGCCGGCGTACGGGCGCGCGTTTGACGCCCGAGCGACGCCGGTGCGAGGATCCTGCCGACCCCGGAGACACCGGGCCGCCGCGTGCGGCCCCGCACGATGAGCGCACGACCGATCTTCAGCGAGGAGCACGAGGCCTTCCGCGAGCAGGTGCGCCGCTTCTGCGAGCGCGAGATCGCGCCCCACTACCGCGACTGGGAGCGGGCCGGCGTCACGCCGCTGTCGTTCTGGCGTCGCGCCGGCGAGGCCGGCGTGCTGTGCACCACCGTCCCCGAGGACTGCGGCGGCCCCGGCGGGACCTTCCTGCACGCCTGCGTGGTCACCGAGGAGATGGCGCGCGTGGGCGCCAGCCTCGGGCTGCCGGTGCACTCCGACATGGTCGCGCCCTACCTGCTGCACTACGGCAGCGAGGACCTTAGGCGCCGCCTGCTGCCCCGGCTGTGCTCGGGCGAGCTCGTCGCGTCGATCGGCATGACCGAGCCCGGCACCGGCAGCGACCTGAAGAGCATCCGCACCACCGCGGTCCGCGACGGCGACCACTGGGTGATCCGCGGCCAGAAGGTCTGGATCACCAACGGGTTCAACTGCGGGGTGGTGATCGTCGCGTGCAAGACCGACCCGGCCGCCGGCGCCCGGGGCGTGTCGCTGATCGCGGTGGAGGCCGGCACGCCCGGCTTCACCAAGGGCACCGCGCCGATGGACAAGATCGGCCTGAAGGCGCAGGACACCGCCGAGCTCTTCTTCGACGACGTCCGCGTGCCGCTCGGGAACC
>JBIKMO010000077.1:0-17305 GCA_044359175.1 Burkholderiaceae bacterium
TGACTCTGCATGGATTGACCTACAGCGGGAACTTGAAAAGCAGAACAGTTAGCAGATGTAGGAAAACTCATTTTAAGCACCGCTTAGGCTATTTGGTAATTTTCAATGTTTAGATTCCCGGAACTTTTGAATAAAGTTTGGGGTCTAGAAGGATGTTGGTAGCAATGCTAAGGATTGAAAAGGCTTCAATTAGTCAATTTCTTTATCGTTGGATCAAACGCAAGTGGATCAAGTTGGCGCTGAGTATTGGCAACTGAGTTGGGATTGAGAAGAACTCGCTTTGACTGATTTTTTCCAACTGAAGCAGTAGCACTACTACTTGGCATAGAAGTCGTCTTAGGCTTGGATTTAACAATGTTAGATTGGACTTTTTGACGCTGTATCTCTTGTGCTGATGTTTTCTTGGTTTTGCTAGCTTGAGGACTGACGATCTTGGGTTTGACTGCTTTGGATTGTTTAGGGGTAGCAGTCACGGATTTGTTTTTTTGAGCTTCAAGTCGCTTCTGCTCTTGTGCTTGCTTGTAGATAGCTTGCCAGACACTATCAGTGATTAGCTTCCACAACTCCATTTGCGACTCTGCGTCAGCGAACTCAAATAATCTCATCGGTTGATCCTCCGATGTATTTATCAGCATATGGAAATGCCCCATCAAGTGGAGCATTCTGTTCATTCGAACTTCAGATAAAGCGTCCAGTGACTAGACGCTCGAGATCACTCAGAATCATGCTCACTTCGCAAAACGCGCCTTAACCGAATCCGCCGCCTGTTCGATTTGAGCATCTAACGATCCATCAAGCACAGCCTCTTGCAACTTCGAAAGCACGGCGATCAGTTCATCGGCGTTCGCAACCTCGACGGCGTTCTTGCCTTTCGCCAGATCGATCAGCTTGTTGCCGTAGAAGATTTGAACGGCAACCTTCTTGGTGTCACTGTTGGTGAACCACCAAGTCTTGACCCGCCTGTTGACTTCAACCATTGATGTCAAACCAGAGACCTCGTCACGCACTTTTCTGATGCGCTTGACAGTGAAATTTTCGCCATTGTTCATTGCTTCAGCCATAGCAATTTGAATCTTCAATTTTTCATTGAGTTTGTTGCGGCGGAAGACAACGGGATCAACTGAATTCTGGCGCTTTGCGTTGACCAATTTCAGACTGGAAAGAATCGCACTCATTGAAATCTCCTTGTGTGTTGATGAGTGCTGTTGAGCCTATTGCCGTGTCCATTTGATTCCTAGACCGTGCTGTTTGGTTCTTTCATGGAAATATTTGGTTATGGCTGGATTGGCATAAATACATGTTCAAGCACTGGATCAAAAGTTAGCATCACTTGAAAGCATGCCGACAATCCGTTCTCATTCGTGTAGTGACGGTAGATGTGAGGTTCAGCACAGTCTTTACAGAACTACTCTTGCCAAGAGTAACCCCGCTATTCCTGAAATAGCAAAAGAGTCTGTATCGAATGGGGTGTCTTGATTTTCAAGACAAAAACAGCAATCAAGAACAGGTCTGCCATGACTTCAAATTCACCTTAGAAGAAGTCTTAAAAATAGTTGTGGAACGGTGCGGTACAGAGCCGAGAGCAGGTCATTGCTGTCATGTAAAAAGAGCGCAACGAAAGGCATGGTCACACGAGCCATGACCGAGACAATTGTCGGTAACGGCATGTAGTGCGTGATCCACTGAGAAAAAGTCTAATGGCGACGGACAGGTACAGCGATGTACTCACTCACCCCTGCTTAAGGGTGAGTGCGGCTCAAGTACAGATGACAGAAAAGCAGTCCAAAAAACCAATACATGTCATCCGTGATTTCTTATCAAGTCAGTCCGAATTGAAGTGCTGAGCAAACGAATGAGCGAAGCGAGATGAGTGCGAAAGCACTTAGTGAACCGAAGGTTCGCTGTCAGCGTCAGAGAACATAGACGCTGAAATGAGGAATGGATAGGTATGGGTGTTGCGTCAGGTAGACGGAATTCACATTAGTCTCGGGACTGAGTTAGCAATCACAGCAGATCAATTAATAGCTAGCGCAGAGGCACGCGGGCAATCACGCAATCAGATCAGATCCACGACACGCAAGAAATCAAACAATCTCATAGGAAGTTTTGATTCCTGCGCAAGTTTTTGATTCATATGGGTTTCCAATATTTCGCCAAAAGGCTTGTCCTACCTAATCAAAGGGAAGAGACTAAATACACATTAATCATTTGATATGTAAGGAAAATCTGAATGTCCCAAGCAAAAGTTCTGTCTGAAAAAGAAGTCCGCAAAGTCTTGCTCTACATCGCAAGTCGCAAACACTCAACACGCAACCGCGCAATATTCGTGGTGCTCAACGCAACAGGAATGCGGGTGGGGGAGTTGGCAGCACTTCGCTTGTGCGATGTGTTGACCCCGACAGGCGAGATCGTTGAAGAAATTCGTCTTGCCGCAGATCAGACGAAGGGATCACGGGGGCGGGTTGTGGTCTTGAATCAGAAGGCGCAGGAGGAAATCAAGAACTACTTGATGACTCGATTCAAGCTGAAAGACTTGCTGGCAGTGACCATGACCGACACATCTCGGGCGTTGTTCACGACACAGAAGAACCCAAACAGGGGCTTCACAGCGTCAACACTTGCACAGCACTTTCATTACATGTACAAGGGCGCTGGCATCATGGGCGCTTCATCCCACAGTTCACGCAGGTCATTCATTACGAAACTTAGTGAGATGGGCGTATCAGTGCGTGTGTTGATGGACTTGGCAGGGCACCGCAGTTTGGCGGTCACTCAGAAATACATTGAGAGCAATCCCAAGCTGATGCGCTCGGCAGTTGAATTGCTCGGTTAAAAAGTTCTACGTAGAACACGCACAAAAACCACCCGAAGGTGGTTGATTTGTTTTGATAGCTTTGTTTAAGCTGTCATTTCTTGCTGTGGATCATTCAGCGGTGTCTGTGACATGTTGATAACACCGCGCCCCATGTCCCAGTCTTCAGGCTTGAAGGGGCTGGGGGCTTCAGTCGCTTTGATCTGTTCATAGCGTTTGTTCTTGCGCTGATTGAAAATTTCTTTAGCTGTACTCAAGAACTGAACACGAACAGGGAGATTCGCTTGAACTTCAAGCAATGCTTTTTCAAAGGCATGCCAGTCAAGATCGTCAGGTACTTTTGTGAAATAGACTTTCGCAAGCACAGTGCTACCGAGAATCTTGTCGTTCTTTTCTTCTGCAGTCATCAGCGTGGGCTTGATGATTTCTGAGACTTTATTCAAGTCACGTGTCTCTTTGACGAGTTTAGTGACTTCAGAGACAGTCAATTCTTTGAACGAACGATTCATGTGAATCATGTTTTCAAAAGACTGTGCAGGAATCTGTGTCAAAGCATAGATGCTTGACCAGCTCGCAGGCAGCAAATCAGCATGTGCTATCAATCGCGGCTGTAGCTTGCCAATCACAATGAACTCGCGAATGACGCTACTGTTATCTTTGTAGCCAATGTCAGCACAGAAGTCTGAGAAGTTTGCAGAGTCAAGTGTCTTGCTGGCTTCAAAGACCAGACGACACATGGTCAAGATTTCACGTGCTGAGTCGTCTTACTACTGCCCGAACAAAGAACGTGTTTGGGTTGAAAAGGGCGGATCAGAAACACCATGGAAAAGGGGCATGGGTTGTGGCTTCGCTCGTGCCATGAACATTCCACAGACAGATAAGTTGGTTTGGGAACTGGTCACATCACTTCATGCGAAGTCAAGCACACTGAAAGAAGAGGTCAAGAATCGGTTGCTCAAAGAGAGCGGCATCAAGATTCGCACCGATGCTGAGATCAGAGCATTACAGGCAAAGATTCGCAGGCTTCAGAAGAGCTATGGCTCTATGAGCGAAACGCTTGGCAATCTTGAAGCGAATAAGTTGATCGGCAAGATCAATGATGTGAGTTACGACACCACAGTTCAGCGAATTCGGGATGAACTTGGCAACATTGAAACTGAGCTTGCCAGCGCACGGCTTGAACTGGCTGGTACTGCGGAATCACGGAAGTGGGTGAACTGGTTGAAAGCGTTTGGCGACGAAGTAGAGAAGCTGGACGCATTGACTGATGAACAGAAGAAGGAATACATCGGTGGCTTGGTAAAAAGGATTGATGTGCTCTACGAATCTGAAAACCGAGAACATCACTTAACGCTGACCATGCATCTGCCCATCGTTAATGACGGCATCAAGAAGTTGCGATCTGGGCGTGAGGGACGGGAATACGAAGTGACTCCAGGAACAGACAAAATCAGTCTGGTCTCCAAAAAAAAGACGCAAGAGGATAGAAATTTATGAAAACAAAAATTACTCACTACCTGAACCAGTCTGTCACCGTGGAGTGACCGCGGACGGCGGGCACGCGAACCCGCGCCGCCGTCCGCGTGCCCGCGCCCGGTCGCGTTCCGGAAAGCGCGCGCGGGCGGCCCTGCCCGGCGCCGCCCCGGTACCCTCACGCGTTCGACGACCGCACGGAGACACCCGTCCCATGTTCTCCCACATCATGATCGGCACCAACGACCTCGCCCGCGCGAAGGCCTTCTACGACGCGGTGCTCGGTGCGCTCGGCGTGCCGCCGGGGGTGGTCGACCGCCACCGCGTGTTCTGGCGCACGCCGACCGGCGTGTTCTCGGTCACCGTGCCGATCGACGGCAAGCCCGCGACCGTGGGCAACGGCGGCACCATCGGCTTCGCGTGCACATCGCCCGAGCAGGCGCGAGCCTGGCACGAGGCGGGCGTGGCCCATGGCGGTACCTCCTGCGAGGATCCGCCGGGCGTGCGCGAGGGCGCGGCCGGCCGGATCTACCTTGCGTACCTGCGCGACCCGGACGGCAACAAGATCTGCGCGCTGCACCGCCTGCCCAAGGCCTAGGCCCAGCGAGCCGGTCTGCGCGCCGGGCCCCGTAGAATCGGGGCGCGGGGGCCGCCCGCGCGGTCGGAGAGGGGGTCGATGTCGTCGTCCTGGCCCGCGGCGAGGTGGCCGCGTCGGGTGCGTCTGTTCCTGCTGCTGAGCCTGCTCGTCGCGTTGGCGGTGCTGCCGCTGGCGGGGTTCGCGGTCGCTCAGCTGTACGGTCAGTGGGTCGACGGGCAGCGTCGCTCCGAGCGCCAGCTGAGCCAGTCGGTGCGCTCGCTGTCGCTCGCGGTGGAGCGCGAGCTGGCGGCGACCGCACGCCAGCTCGAACGCATCGCCGCGCTGCCGCTGCTGGACCGCGGTTCGCTCGCCGAGTTCCACGCGTACGCGGTCGAGGTCGCCGCCGAGCAGCGCGATTGGGATCAGCTGCTGCTGCTCGCCCCCGATGGCGAAGCCGTCCTGGACACGCGGCGGCCGTTCGGTGCCGATACCGGGCCGCGCGAGGCGCTGCCGGTGGCCGAAGCGGTGCGCAGCCTCGCCCCGGTGGTCAGCGACATCTATGCGAGTGCGCCCAACGGCGCGCCCGCGGTTGCGGTGCTGGTGCCGGTGGTCCGCGAGGGCGCGGTCCGGTGGGTGCTGGCTGCACGGCTGGACGACGTCGCGCTGTCGGAGCTGCTGACCACGATCGAGCTGCCCGCCGGCTTCGTGAGCTCGATCGTCGATCGCAACGGGCTGATCGTCGGCCGCAGCCGCGAACTCGCACGATTCCAGGGCCGCCCGAGCACCCCCGAGTACCTGGCGCTGATCGGCTCGCGACCGAGCGGCAGCGGCCGCACGATCACGCTCGAGGGCGAGGCGGTGCTGGCCGCCTGGCACCGGCTGCCGGGCGGCTGGGTCGTCGGCATGGGCTCGCTCGCGGCCAGCTACGACGCCGCGCTCACGCGGTCGCTGTGGACCGCGGCGATCGCCGGCGCCGTGATGCTCGCCGCTGGTCTCGCGGCGGGCGGGCTGCTGTCGCGGCGGATCGCTCTCGCAGTCGACGACGCCGCCGAGGACGCCGCCCGGCTCGCCGCGCAGCAGCCGGTGGCGTCTCGGCGGTCGCGCATCGCCGAGCTGGACGCGCTGTCGGACGCATTGCACCGCGCCGGCCAGCGGCTGGAGCGGATCGCACACGAGCGTAACGCCGCGACCCGCGAGCTGAACGATGCGCTCGGGCGGCTGCGGCTGGCGGTGCAGCGCCGCGACGAACTGCTCGCCATGCTCGCGCACGAGCTGCGCAACCCGCTCGCGCCGATCCTGAACGCGACCCGGCTGCTCGAGCGCGAACCCGAGATGAGCGCGACCGGCCGGCGCGGCCTGGAGATGATCGCGCGGCAGACCGGGCAGCTCGCGCGGCTGGTCGACGACCTGCTCGACGCGTCGCGACTGGTGAACGGCAAGGTCCGGCTGCGCCTTGCGCCGACCTCGCTGTCGGCAACGGTGCGCGAGATCGGCGACGCGATGCGCGCCGAGGTCGAGTCGTCGTCGCAGCGGCTGGTCGTCGAGGTGCCCGACGACCCGGTGGACACGCTCGCCGACGCGGCCCGGATCACCCAGGCGCTGCACAACCTGCTCGCGAACGCGGTGAAGTTCGGCGGGCCTGGCGGAACGGTGCGCCTGACGCTGCAGGTCCAGGGTCCGGAGGCACTGATCACCGTGAGCGACACCGGCATCGGCATCGACCCGGCCCGTCTGGACGACCTGTTCGAGCCGTTCGTGCAGATCGACCCCGGCCTCGCACGGGTCGACGGCGGCCTGGGCCTGGGCCTCGCGACCGTACGCGGGCTGGTGACGCTGCACGACGGCTCGGTGAGGGTCGACAGCGAGGGCCCCGGTCGCGGCGCCCGCTTCGAGGTGCGCCTGCCACTGCGGCCGCCGCAGGTGCCACCGCCCGCCCCGGGCGAGCGGACCCCGACGATCGAGGCGTGAACGGGCAGCGCGACTAGCGCACGCAGCGAAAGCCGATGTACACGACCGTGGTGGTCCCAGGCTTGCCCTGCAGGTGGTCGGCCTGCATCTGCGTGCGGCCGTACCACCACGATCCGCCGCGCGTGCGGCGCTCGTCGTCGCCGGCGCCGCCGCGCGGCTCGTCCACCCACTCCCACGCGTTGCCGCCCATGTCGTGCAGGCCGTTGACGCCGGCCGGCGTGGTGCCGGCGCGTGCGTGCCCGTCGCCGCGCGTGAGCCTCGCGCCGTGGTTCACCGCCCGTGCCCGGGCCTGCGGCCCGCAGTCGGCGAGGCACTGCGCGCCGTCCGGGCGCTCGCCGGTCGGGTACGGATAGGTCCGGCCGCGCTGGAATCCCGAGGGCGGGCTGGCCCGCTGCTCGGTGTAGGCGGCGCTCACCCACTCGGCATCGGTCGGCAACCGACCCCCGGCCCATCGGCAGAACGCCTGCGCCTCGTCGTAGGTGACGTGCACCGCAGGCTCGTCGGACGCCCCCGGCCCCGCGCCGCCGAACGGCGTGCGCCAGGTCCAGCCGGGCTTGCGGGTCCAGCCCGCCTCGAAGACCTCGCCGCCGCCGTGGCGCTCGGCCCGGGTCACGGTCCGGGTCGCATCGACCCAGCGCGCGAACTGGCCGATCGTGGTCTCGGTGCGCGCGATCCAGAAGCTGCCGACCGGCTGCCAGTCGATGCCCGCGGGGTTCGGCCCGGGCTGCGCGACCGCGCCGCGCGGGGCGAGGACGGCGGCGAGGACCAGGCTCGCGAGGGCGGATCGGGAACACTTCACGGACGGGCAGCCCGATGGGCGACGGGGCCCCGAGCATCGCCGCGCGGCACCGCGGCGACGCCGCATGCCCGGCCCCCGCCCAGGGTCATCCGCCGGCCGACAGCGCAGCCGCCGGGGCCGCCGCGGCACCGGTGAACGCAGGCCCGCGCAGCGCCTCCTCGCCGTAGCCCCGGTTCACGTCGAGCCCGGTCACCCACCAGTCGTGAACCGGCAGCCTGAACGGGCGCACGAGCTCCTCGTAGAGCCGGACCGGCCAGAGCACGCCGGCCAGACGTCGGTGCTCGAGCAGATCGACCTTCGCGACCGCGCCGCGCGTACCGGCGAACCCCTCGAGCGTGAACCGGACCCGGCGCAGCGTCGCGTCATCGCGATCGACGAAGAACGCAACGCGGTCCTGCGCGACGCGACCCAGCCCCGGGCGCAGCCACACGCTGACCACGTCGCAGGCGCGCCCCCCGACCCAGTCGGTGCCGTCGAGCTGCACGGGCAGACCGCGGTTCACGACCCACAGCGGGCCGAGCAGGAAGAGCCCGTAGCCCTCGGCGACCAGCGCCGAGGTGGCGAGCGTCGCCGGCCGCGCGTCCCGCACGCCGTCATACCAGACCGACACCTCGCCCGGATCGGCGGGGCTGCCATCGCCGCGCCGCCAGAACACCTGCTTGCGACCCGCCGGCCCCACGAACGCCTGGCCGACCACGCCCCGGCGGGGCAGCAGGCGTTCCTCGGAACGCACCCGGTAGCCCGCGTCGACGAGCTCCGGCTGCAGCCGGGCGATCACCGGTCGCCAGGTGCCGTCGTAGGCGACCGCGACATCGGCGATCGCCGCGTAGGCCGCCGCGCCATGGGCGGCGGCGCAGTCCGACAGACGCCGCGCGGCCGCCTCGGACGGACGCGGCACGTCGTCGAGCGACAGCGGCGTTGCGCACGCGGACAGCCCGGCGAGCCACGGGAGCGGCGCGGCACGCAGCAGCGCACGACGCGCAACGACTGACACGGCCATCGGCACAGCGTACCGCGGGCACGGCTCGCCCCGGCGGATCGTCGCCGTTGGCGCTCGGGATTGGCGCGAGCCGCCGTCGGTCGCCGCGGCCCGTCGTCCCGCGCCGAGGCTCGACCCGCGCGGTAGAGTCCCGGCGTGTCCCAGCCCGCCCCGTCCCGGCCCGCCCCGTCCGAGAGCGCACCTCCCGCCGCGCCCGATGCCCCGACCGCAGCGGTCGCCGCACTCGCGGTGATGCCCGCGTTCGCGGTCGGGCTGCCCCCGCTCGCGAGCTCGCTCGATGCCGGCGCGGCGATCGGCCTGCCGCTCGATCCGCTGCGCTGGTTGCTGCTGCCGGCGCTCGCGATCTCGGTCGCGCTGGCAGTCCGGTACCGCGACGCGCCGCGGATCCTGATCGCGGTTACCCTGCTGCTCGCGGTGACCGTGCCCGCGTCCCGGCTCGGTGCGGCCGCGCCGGATGCGCTGCCGACCGTCACCGCGCTGCCGCTGACCGCAGCGGCCCTCGAGGCCGACGCGGCCGCCATCGCGGCGCTTCGCGAGCGCGCGGCGAGCCTTGCCGGACGGGTGCCCGGCGCGCCGCCGGCGCCGCAGGCGCTGCAGGCGGCGCTCGCGCCGGCCCGGACCGCGGTGCTCGCCGCGCAGACCGCGCAGGTGGCGTGGTTCGCGCAGCGCGATGCCCTCGCCCGGCAACTCGACGCCCGCCGAGCGCAGATCGCCGAGCTGCAGTCGGCGACCGATCGGGGGTCGATCCTCGCGCGGGCGATCGGCACGGCGAGGATCCTCGAGCTGCAGAACGCGATCTCGCAGCTTCAGGACGCCGCGCGCCCGGGCCTCGAGTACGCCCGCGAGCGTGCCGAGCTCGCCCGCGCCGAGGCGATCTCCCGCGTGACCGAGCTGCGGATCGGCCTCGACCGCGAGCACCGGATCGCGATGCGGCACGACGCCGCGTTGCGCGGCGGACCGTACCTGCTCGCGGCGCTCGCGACCCTCGCCTGGCTGCTGTGGCGGGCGCCGTTCGCCGGACCGTGCTTCGCCGCGCTCGCCGTCGGCGCACTCGTGCTCGCACTGGGTGCCGCGTGGGGCGAGGACGCCGACGGGCGCTCCGCCCGGGTCGCGCTCGCGCTGCACGCGCTGCTCGGCGCGGTGCTTGCGGCGCTGCTGCTGCGCGTGGCGGCACGCACGGTGCAGGACAACCGCGAGCTGCGCGCGGCGATCGGACGCCCGCAGTGGCGGCGTGCGCTGCTGCGCGCCGCCTGGGTCTGGAGCCCCGCCGCGGCGGCGCTCGCCGCGCTGCACCTGCTGCTCGGTGCGGCGGCGCTCGAGGCCGCGCTCGGGCGGATCGGCTGCATCGGCGGCGACGAGGCCTGCCGCGGCGCGCTGCTGCGGCGCTCGGAACAGGCGCCGGGCACGCTGCACACCGACCTGCGCGGCGCGCTCGACCGGCTGATCGCGCAGGCCGAGGCCCGGACGGTCGCGGCGCTCGAGGCGGCGCCGGCCCGCGCGCCGGGCGGCACGACGCTCGCCCTGGCCGCCGCCACGACCGCGCTCGAGCGGCAACTGCCTCGCCGCATCGCAGACCTCGACCCGCGGCTGCGCACCGACGGCTGCGGACTGGTCGATGCCACCTGCCACGTCGCCGCTCGGCTTGCCGGACTGCTCGAGCGGGCCTACGCGGCACCGCGCGACGCGCTGCTCGCGTCGGTCGCCAGCCCGGGCGCCCTCGCCGGAGCCGCGCCCGGCACGACCACGTCCGGCTCGGGCACCGCCGACCGCCCCGACGCCGAGCGGTCGCCGACGCAGCGTCTGCGCGCGCATTTCGCGGCGGTGTCGCGCAGCGCGCACGCGCAGCTCGACATCGGCATCGCCGCGCTGTCGTCCTGGTTCGCGCTCAAGGGCGCGCTGCTGCTGCTGATCGCGCTGCGCTCGTTCCTGCACGTGCTGTCGCGCACGCTGTTCGCCGAGGATCGCGAGGCCTACGCGACGATGACGCCCGGCGAGCGGTCCGCGGGCGAAGGCGTCGTGCTGACGGTGACCGACGGCTCGCGCGTCGAGCTCGACCTCGACGGACGCACGCTGTACGTGCGGCGCAGCGTCGACGTCGACGACGCGGCGCCGGAGACCGCGCTGCTGCCGCCGCAGCCGCTGCGGGCACCGCTCGCGCGGTTGCGCTCGGGCTGCTGGCTGCTCAAGCGGATCGACGGCGGCGCGCCGGACCACGGGCCGCGGCGGGTCGCGCTGCAGGCGGCGCAAGGTGCGCAGTTCGTGCTCTGGCACCTGCCGCCGCAGGGCGAGGTTGCGTTCCGCTGGGACCGCTTCGTCGCGATGACCGGCGGCCTGCGGCTGTCGCGTACCGTGTCCGCGAAGCTGTCTCGACTGGCCACCGGGCACATCGCGCTGCACACCGCCCGCGGCCCCGGCCTGCTGGTGCTGCGCTCGTACGGCGCACCGGCCACCGCGCCGGTGTCGGTCGCACCCGAGCGGCTGCTCGGCTGGCCGCTGGGCACCCGGTTCCGGATCGAGTCATCGCGGGCGTTCGCGAGCGCGTGGATCGACCCGTGCCAGGTGCGCGCCGCCGACCCCGGCGCCGCGGTGATCGACGCGCCGCGCGACCGCGCGAGCGGCAGCGGCGCGCTGCGCGACGCCGGGCGCATGTTCGGCGGCTGAGCGCAGGGGCAGGCGCGGGCGGACGCGACGCCCGGCGCCGCCGGTCGAACGATCTGCGACCGACCGCGCGTCAGAACAGCCGCTGCGCGAGGAACGCGAGGCTGCGGCCGAATGCGAGCGCGGCGCTCGCCGGGTGGTAGGTGCCGCGGGCCCAGCAGTTGAAGCCGTGCCGCGACCCGGGGTACACGTGCACCTCGGCGTCCCGACCCGAGACCGCGGCCCGGACCCGTTCGACCGCCTCCGGCGGGATGTGGTCGTCCTGACCGGCGTAGTGGAACTGGATGCCGCCGCGCAGGCCCCCTGCGCGATCGAGCATCGACTGGATGCCGCCGCCGTAGTACGCGACCGCCGCGTCGGTCCGGCCGGTCGCCGCGGTCAGGTAGGCGAGGCGGCCGCCCAGGCAGTAGCCGACCGAGCCGATCCGCGCGCCGTCGACCGCGGGGTGCGCGCGCAGCGCCGCGAGCGCCGCATGCAGGTCGGCGTCGGTCGCCTCGGGCGTCATCGCGCCCATCAGCGCGATGCCGCGCTGGCGGTCCTCGGCCTCGTAGCCGAGCGACACGCGCGGCGCGGTTCGCCAGAACGCGTCGGGCGCGAGCACCACGAACCCGGCGAGCGCGTACTGCTCGGCCACCGCCCGGATGTGCTCGTTCACGCCGAAGATCTCCTGCCACAGCAGCAGGCCGGGGCCGCGGCCCGCGGGCGGCAGCGCGAGATGGCCACCGAAGGCTTCGGCAATCGGCAGCCAGTCGGTCCGGACGGGTGGGTTCATGCCGGCATGCTAGCAGCGCCGGTCGCCGCTGGCACAGGCCTCGCGGCCGCGCTAGAGTCGTCGGACCGCCCGTGCGCGGTGCCGAGCGCACCCGTGGGCTCCGACCGCCGGGGAGACCGATGCCGCAGGACCACGCCCGCTGGCTGCGCGACTGCTGGTACGTGATCGCCTGGGACCACGAAGTGCCCGCGGCAGACTCGCCGCGCGACGTGCCGCTGTTCAGCCGCACCGTGCTCGGTGAACCGATCCTGGTCTACCGCACCGGCGACGGCCGGATGGTCGCGCTCGAGGATCGCTGCTGCCATCGGCTGGCGCCGCTGTCGCGGGGCCGGCGCGAGGGCGACTGCGTGCGCTGCGGCTACCACGGCCTGCTGTTTGACGCGCGGGGCGTGTGCGTCGACGTACCCGGGCTCGCGAAGGTGCCGACCCAGGCCCGAGTGCGCAGCTACCCGGTGGCTCTGCGCAACCGATGGGTGTTCGTGTGGCCCGGCGATCCGGCGAAGGCCGACCCGGCGCTGCTGCCCGACAACTTCTCGTGCGACCACCCGGACTGGCGCCACCGTCCCGGCTACCTGCACTACGACACCCCGTACCTGCTGATCTGCGACAACCTGCTCGATTTCTCGCACCTGAGCTACGTGCACGAGCGTTCGCTCGGCGGATCAACCCGGATCGCGCAGGCGCAGCCGGTGATCGAACCGGTACCGGGCCCCGGCGCCGCGTGGCCGCAGCTCGGCATCAAGGTGTCGCGTCACGTGCCCGACTGCCCAGCGCCGCCGTTCTACCAGCGGTTCCGTCGCTTCGACGGGCCGCTCGACCGCTGGTTCGTCTACGAGTTCCTGCTGCCCGGCACGCTGCTGATGCACTCGGGCGGCCGACCCGCAGGCGCGCCCGAGGACGACGAGCGCGACGTCGTACGGCTGCACAGCTGCCAGACCCTGACGCCCGAGACCGCGACCTCGACCCACTACTTCTTCCAGCAGTCGCACCGCGCCGGTCACGGTGACGCGCAGATCGCCGAGTCGATCCACCAGAGTCTGGTGGTCGCCTTCGAGGAAGACCGCGCGATGATCGGCGCGCAGTACCGCAACCTGCTGCTCGATCCGGACGCGCCGATGCTGCCGCTCGCGATGGATGCGGCTCTGGTGCGGTTCCGGCGGCTGCTGGACGAGCGGCTCGCGATCGAGCGCGGCGCGGCTCGGGCCGCCTGAGGACGGCCGGCGCACGGTGCGTCCCCGTTCCGCGGGCGGTCCGCGGCCCCGCCCGCGCTCAGGCCGGCCGGCGGCGGGCGCGTCCGAGCAGCAGGTGCGCCCCGCCTGCGAGCAGGAGCAGCGGCAGCAGACCGAGCACCCACACGATCCAGATCAGCGGCACCAGCCAGCCGATCGCGGCCCCCGCCGCGGGCCCCGCGGACCGCAGCGCGTCGATCGCCCACAGCACCGCGTCCTGCAGCCCCACGATCAGCGCCGGATCGACCCAAGCGCCGAGCCACGCCGGGATCGGCCACTGCGCGGCCGCCTGGCCGAGGTCCGCGGCCCGCCCGGAGGCGACCGCCGCGCCGAGCCACTGCGTGAGCTCGGACGCGAGCCAGGCGAGTCCGGTCCACGCGAGCACCAGCGCGCCGAACACGATCCACACGATGGTCCGCATCGCGCGCCCCCGGATCAGGCGGAGGGAAACGGCAGCGCACGAATCCGCCGCCCGGTGAGCCGAGACAGCGCGTTCGCGTAGGCCGGCGCGAGCGGCGGCAGCGCGGGCTCGCCCATCCCGGTGGGCGGGTCGGTGCTCGGTACCACGTGCACCGACACCTGGGGCATGTCGGTGATGCGCGGCAGCACGAACCGGTCGAAGTTGCCCTGCACGACCTCGCCGTCCTTCAGCGTGATCTCGTGGCCGGGCAGCGTGGTGGCGAGCGCCATCAGCACCGAGCCCTGCACCTGCGCCTCCACGCCAGACGGGTTGACCACCGCGTTGCAGTGCACCCCGGCGGTCACGCGCGCGAGCATCGGCCGGGCGCTGGCGCCCTGACCGGCGAGCCGCGCCTCGACCACGTAGGCGACCACCGAGTCGAAGCTCTCGTGCACCGCCACGCCCCACGCGGTACCCGCCGGCAGCGTCCGGCGACCGTAGCCCGAGCGCTCGACCGCGAGTCGCAGCGCGGCGCGGTAGCGCGTCGCGCGAGGATTGTCCGCGGTCAGCGCCAGCCGGTACTCGACCGGGTCACGCTGGGCCGCGGCCGCGATCTCGTCGATCAGCGTCTCCATCACGAACGCGGTATGGGTCGAGCCGACCGCGCGCCACCAGAGCACCGGCACGTTGACCTTCGGGTGGTGAACCGTGAGCCGCATCGGCAACGCGTAGGGCTCGCGCATGCCGTCGAACGCGGACGCGTCGACCCCGTCCCGGGCCAGGTCGGACTCCTGCGACGGGCCCGCGACGATCCTCTGGGCGACGATCCGGTGGTCCCACGCGACCACCCGGCCGGTCTCGTCCAGGCCGATCTCGGCCCGGTGCACCGCCATCGGCCGGTAGTAGCCAGCGCGCATGTCGTCCTCGCGGCTCCAGACCACCTTGACCGGCGCGCGCCGACCCGCGGCGACGAGCGCGCGCGCGACCTGCACCGACTCGACGACGAAGTCGCTCGCGGGCGAGGCGCGCCGCCCGAAACTTCCGCCGGCCATCTGAACGACGATGCGCACCTGCTCGGGCCGCAGTCCGGTCACGCGCGCGACCTGGGCCGCGTCGGTCCCCGGTGCCTGCGAGGCGGTCATCACGGTGCAGCCGTCCTCGCGCAGGTCGACCACGCAGGACAGCGGTTCCATCGCCGCATGGCTGAGGTAGGGGAACACGTACTCGGCCTCGATGCGTCGGGACGCCGACGCGAGCGGCGCGAGATCGGCCTGCAGTCGGGGCTCGGGCGCGAGGGTGCCGGGGCGGGCGGCGAGTTCGCGGTACTGCGCGAGCAGCGCCTCGGTGTCCGCCCGCTCGACCGACGCGGTGTCCCACGCGACCGACAGCGCGTCCCGCCCGAGCTTCGCGCGCCAGTACCCCTCGCCCACCACCGCCACGCCGCGGCCTCCGCGGTCGAGCTCCACCGGCAGCACCGCGCGCACGCCGGGCACCGCGAGCGCCTTCGCGCCGTCCCAGCTCTCGGCCCGCGCGCCGAACGCCGGCGGGCGCGCGATCACGGCGGTGAGCAGACCCGGCAGCCGCAGGTCCAGCCCGTAGACCTGGTCGCCGCTCGCCTTCAGCCGCGAGACCGTGAGCGGCGTGGGCTTGCCGACGATCCGGTAGGTCGACGGATCCTTGAGCACGACCGCCTCGGGTATCGGCTCGCGCATCGCCGCCTCGAACAGCTCGCCGTAGCCGGCCGATCGGCCCGCTCCGCGCACGCGCCCGTCGGCGGCGACCAGCGCGGCGGGCGGTACGTTCCAGCGCCGCGCCGCGGCGGCCACGAGCATCGCGCGCGCCCGCGCCCCCAGCTCCTGGTACTGGCGTGCGCTGTGCCGGATCGACACCGAGCCGCCGGTGGTGTTCACCCCCCATTGGGGATCGGCATACGCCGGGCCATGATCGCCGAAGCCGGTGCGCACCTGACGCCACGGCAGGTCGAGCTCCTCGGCGCACAGCATCGCGAGCGCGGTCTCGATGCCCTGCCCCATGTCCAGCCGGTTGCACAGCACGGTGGCGGTGCCGTCGCGCGCGATCGAGACGAACGCCGCCGGCCGCTCGGTGGGCCGGCTGCCGGGCGACGACTCGGCTGCGCCCTGCGCACGGGCCCGCGCGGGCATCAGCGCCAGCCCGGCGAGGCCGCCGACGGTGGTCGCGACGAAGCGGCGGCGCGACGCATCGACCGGTACCGTGCCGACCCGCAGCCGCGCGAGGAGTCGTTCGGGATCCACCGCGGGCTCCGTCTCAGGACAGCTGCAGCGACAGCGCCGCGTCCTTGATCGCCGCGCGGATCCGCTGGTAGGTGCCGCAGCGGCAGAGGTTGCCGGCCATCGCCTCGTCGATCTGTCGGTCGGTGGGCCGCGGCACCGTGCGCAGCAGCGCGATCGCGCTCATCAGCTGGCCGGCCTGGCACCAGCCGCACTGCGCGACGTCGTTGCGGACCCATGCGTCCTCGACCGCCCGGCCGACGCGGTCGAAGTCCACGCCTTCGACCGTGGTCACCCGCTTGCCCTCGACCGCGGCGAGCGTCGTGGTGCACGCCCGCGTCGGGCGGCTGTTCACGTGCACCGTGCACGCGCCGCACAGGCCCGCGCCGCATCCGTACTTCGTGCCGGTCAGCCCGAGGTCGTCCCGCAGCACCCACAGCAGCGGGGTCGACGGTTCGGCCGACAGCCTCATCGGCCGGCCGTTCAGGATGATTCGGGTCATGTCGATCCTCGATCTCGGCGAGACCACGGTCGGGCGATCATCGCCAGCCCGCGTGCCCGCGGCGCGAAAGCCCTCACGCATCGCCCGGTGGCGCCGGGTCGGGTGCAGTGGGCCGCCGCAGCGCCGCTCGTGGCATCCTCCCGCCTACCGTCATCGGTCACGCCATCCTCCGATGCCCTATCCGGCCGTCTTCAAGCGCGTCGCCGAGCATACGCCAGTGCTGCGCACCGTGGTCGCCGAGCGCGATGCGCTGCGCCGCAGCGTGCTCGAGCTGCGCGCCGCCATCGCCGAGCTCCAGCGCGAGCGCGACGCCGCGGCTGCCCGGTGCGACGCGCTGGCCGCCCAGGTCGGCGAGCTCGGGCGTGCTCGCGACGACGCCCTCGCCGAGCGCGACGCCGTGCGGCAGGCCACTGGCTGGCTCGGACCCGACCGCAACGCCGGCTGGTGCACGGTGTGCCGCGCCGACGCGACCTTTCGGATCACCGGGCCGTGGCTGCGCGATCAGTACCTGTGCGAGCGCTGTGGATCGATCCCCCGACAGCGGCACCTGCAGCAGGTGCTGGACGCGGTCTTCCCGGGCTGGGACGACCTCGAGATGCACGAGTCCTCGCCATCGAACGATTACCTCGCGCGGCGCTGCGCCCGCTACGGCGCGTCGCAGTACCTGCCCGAGGTCGCGCCGGGCACGCAGCGCGACGGCGTGCGCTGCGAGAACCTGGAGGCGCTCACCTTCCCCGATGCGAGCCTGGATCTGATGGTCACCCAGGACGTGTTCGAACACGTGCTGCGCCCGGACGTCGCGGCGCGCGAGATCCTGCGCGTGCTGCGCCCGGGCGGCGCGCATGTCTTCACCGTGCCGAAACACC
>JBIKMO010000307.1:0-5218 GCA_044359175.1 Burkholderiaceae bacterium
CAAGCGATTCCTGCGCGTGCTGCAGCCGATCGAGGTGCGCGACGGCGACAAGTGGGCGCGGCTCGATCCCCACTTCGGCTACCGGTTGCGCTTCTCGATCGACTTCAATCACCCGGCGATCGACGCGACCGTGCAGGAGCTCGAGGTCGACTTCGCGACCCAGTCCTACGTCGAGGCGATCGCCCGCTCGCGGACCTTCGGATTCGAGAAGGATGTCGAGTGGCTGCTCGCGCACGGTCTCGCGCAGGGCGGCAGCTACTCGAACACGATCGTGGTCGGTACCGACGGCGTGCTCAACCGCGGCGGGCTGCGCTCCGACGGCGAGTTCGTCCGCCACAAGATCCTCGATGCGATCGGCGACCTGTACCTGGTCGGGCATCCGCTGCTCGCGTCGTACACGGCGCACAAGTCCGGCCACGCGCTGAACAATCGGCTGCTGCGCGCCCTGATCGAGACGCCCGGCGCGTCGCAGATCGCAACCTTCCCGAATCGTCGCGAAGCGCCCCGGCTGTTCGCCCGCGATTGGGCTGCGGCCTGAGCCGCGCACCCCGATGCTGCTGCTGCGCACGATCGCGATCCTGATGGCGATCGCGATCGTCGTCAGTGCGGTGCTGTGGCTGCTGACCGGTCAGCGCACGTGGTTCGACCGCAGCATCCGTCTGCTGAAGGCGGGCGTGGTGGTCGGGCTGCTGTTCTTCGGCATCCTCGCGATCGAGCGCCTGACCTAGGGTCGCCGCAGGCCCGGGGACCGGGGCCGGTCCCGAGGCCACGTTGCGGGACGCCGGCTTGACGATCGCCGCCGCACCGGACCACCATCCGCGCGATCAGGCGGCTGCGGCCGCCCGGCCCGCCGGGTCGACTGCTCCGACGCCCCCACGAGATGACCGCCTCCGTTCCGATCCCGTCGCCCGCGCCGCAGCGCACCTTCGAGGACATCGCGGGTCGCATCCGGCGGCGCGTCGCCTGCGGCGAGCTGAAGGCGGGCGACAAGCTGCCCGCCGAGCGCGAAATGGCCGAGCAATTCGGCGTCGGCCGCAACGCGGTCCGCGAGGCGCTGCGCAGCCTGGAGATGGCTGGCGTGGTCCGTCTCGAGAAGGGTCGCGCCGGCGGTGCGTTCATCCGGCCGGTCAACGCGAGCCGGGTCACGCGGGCGATCGGCGACCTGCTCGACCACGGCTCGATCGGCTGGGCCGAGCTCACCGAGGCACGCGCGCTGGTGCTGGACGCGGTGGTCCGGCTCGCGTGCGTCCGGGCGACTGCAGCCGACCTGGACGCGCTCGACCGCAACGTCGCGCAGACCGAGGCGCTGACCCGTGCCGGCCGCTTCGAGGAGCGCTTCGAGGTGGTGCACGCGTTCTACGGACTGCTCGCCGCGACCGCCGGCAACCGGGCGCTCGGCATGCTCGTCACCGCCACCTCCGATCTGGTGCGCCGATTCGTCGAGGCGGCCGCGCGAACGGGGGATCGCGTCGTGGTCGACGTGCTGCCTGGCCGCCGCCGGCTGATGGCTGCGCTGCACGCGGGAGATCCGGAGGCGGCGTCGGCTGAGTTGCTCGCCTACATGCGCGAGGTGCACGAGACCGTCGACCTGCACCCGGTGGGCGTGCTGCCGGCCGGACCCGCGGGCGCCAACGTCGGCTCCGCCGCCGGGGCCGACACCGACCGCTGAGCCCCCGGGCCGGCGCGGCTCGGGACGGGGCGAGTCCGCGCGGGCCAAGCGTCGGCGTCGCTCGCAGGCGTCACTCGCCGGTCTTCGGTCCCGCGGGACGGTGGCGCCGCGCCAGCCGCCGCAGCGCCGCCCGCAGGCCGGGTTCGCGCACGGCATCGGCCAGCGCCGAGAGCCCGGCGAGCGCGGCGGCGCCGGGTGGGGTCACCTGCTTGACGCGCCGCGTGTCGGCGGCCGGCCGCCACTGCGGCTTGAAACGGATCCGCTCGACGCGCCAGCCCTCGCGGGCCAGGGCGGCGATCAGGCTCGGCGTCTGCTGCCTCAGCCGCGCGGCGACCGCCGCGTGCGGTGCGCCCACCACCAGCGCGTCACGCTCGAGCGCGATCACCACGAGCGCCATGCCAGGCGTCAGCCGGTCGAGTGCGGCCTGCAGTGCGGTCAGGCGTGCGGCCTGCTCGCCCAGTCGGGCGAGGGTCGGCTCGCGCTGCAGCCAGGCGATCGCGGAACGCGAGGTGGCGGGCTTCATGGGGAGGGGGTGGTCGCGCCGGCGGGTCTGCGGGCGAGCGATGCCCGGCCGGCCGCCACACTGTAGCGCGCATCGGCGCCGCGACGCTGCAAGCGGCCCGATCCGGCGGCGCCCGAACCATGCCGCGGCGGCCCGCCGCCACGCGTCGCCGCGGCCCGCCGGCGTGCGGCGCGAGCGCTCGGGACCGCGTGCTAGACTCGGCGATTGGCCTTGACACCTCCTGCCCGGGCCGTTGCGCCGCGCCCGGCTGCGACCATGATCCAGTCGTTTCTCAAGAAGCTCTTCGGCAGCCGCAACGAGCGCCTGCTGCGGCGATACCGCAAGACGGTCGAACGCATCAACGCGCTCGAGGCGTCGGTCGCGGCCCTGTCGGACGAGCAGCTCGCCGGGCGCACCGCCGAGCTCAAGGCTCGGGTCGCGCAAGGTGCCGTGCTCGAGGACGTGCTTCCCGACGCGTTCGCCACCTGTCGCGAGGCGGCCAAGCGCGTACTCGGCATGCGTCACTTCGATGTGCAGCTGATCGGCGGCATCGCGCTGCACGAGGGCAAGATCGCCGAGATGCGCACCGGCGAGGGCAAGACGCTGGTCGCCACGCTGCCGGCCTACCTGAACGCGCTCGCCGGCAAGGGCGTGCACGTGGTCACGGTGAACGACTACCTCGCGCAGCGTGACGCCGACTGGATGGGCAAGGTCTACCGGTTCCTCGGCCTGACGGTCGGCGTGAACCTGTCGCAGATGCCTCACGCACAGAAGCAGGCCGCCTACGGCGCCGACATCACCTACGGCACGAACAACGAGTACGGGTTCGACTATCTGCGCGACAACATGGTCTACGAGGCCAAGGATCGCGTGCAGCGCGGCCTGTCGTATGCGATCGTCGACGAGGTCGACTCGATCCTGATCGACGAGGCGCGTACGCCGCTGATCATCTCGGGCATGGCCGAGGACCACACCGAGCTCTACCAGCGGATGAACGCGGTGCCGCCGCTGCTGGTGCCGATGGCCTCCGAGCCGAAGTCCAACGAACCCGAGCCGCCGGGCGACTACTGGGTCGATCGCAAGGCGCACCAGGTCCACCTGTCCGAGGCCGGGCACGAGAAGGCCGAGCGGATCCTCGGGCAGCAGGGCCTGCTGCCGGAGGGCGCGAGCCTGTACGACGCGGCGAACATCCTGCTGTTCCACCATCTGACGGTGGCGCTGCGCGCTCACACGCTGTTCTTCCGCGACCAGCAGTACGTGGTGCAGAACGGCGAGGTCATCATCGTCGACGAGTTCACCGGCCGGCTGATGCCCGGGCGCCGCTGGTCCGACGGCCTGCACCAGGCGGTCGAGGCCAAGGAGGGCGTGCGCATCCAGTCGGAGAACCAGACGCTGGCGAGCATCACCTTCCAGAACTACTTCCGCATGTACGGCAAGCTCGCGGGCATGACCGGCACCGCGGACACCGAGGCGTACGAGTTCCAGGAGATCTACCGGCTGGAGACCGTGCTGATCCCGACCCATCGGCCGATGATCCGCAAGGACCGCCAGGACCAGGTCTTCCGCACCGCGCGCGAGAAGTACGCGGCGATCCTCGCCGACATCAAGGACTGCGCCGCCCGCGGCCAGCCGGTGCTGGTGGGCACCACCTCGATCGAGAACTCCGAGCTGCTGTCGGGGCTGCTCGAGAAGGACAAGCTGCCGCACAACGTCCTCAACGCCAAGCAGCACGCGCAGGAGGCCCAGATCGTCGCCGAGGCCGGACGTCCGGGCACGATCACGATCGCCACCAACATGGCCGGCCGCGGCACCGACATCGTGCTCGGCGGCAACGTGACGAAGCTGATCGACGCGCTGCAGGCGCGCGAGGATCTCGACCCGGCGGCGCGCCAGATGCAGGCGGACGCGATGCGCGCCGACTGGCAGCGGCTGCACGACCAGGTGATCGGCGCGGGCGGGCTGCACATCATCGGTACCGAGCGGCACGAGTCCCGCCGCATCGACAATCAGCTGCGCGGTCGCTCGGGCCGGCAGGGCGACCCGGGCTCGTCGCGCTTCTACCTGTCGATGGACGACACGCTGCTCAAGATCTTCGCGGGCGACCGACTGAAGTCGATCATGGACGCGCTCAAGCTGCCCGAGGGCGAGGCGATCGAGGCGGGGATGGTCACGAAGTCGATCGAGAGCGCGCAGCGCAAGGTCGAGGCGCGCAACTTCGACATCCGCAAGCAGCTGCTCGAGTACGACGATGTCGCGAACGACCAGCGCAAGGTGGTCTATCAGCAGCGCAACGAGCTGCTCGAGAACTCGGATACCACCGAGCTGATGACCGGCCTGCGGCACGGGGTGTTCACCGAACTGTTCCGCGAGCACGTGCCGGCCGAAAGCGTCGAGGAGCAGTGGAACGTCGCCGCCCTGGTGCGCGTGCTGAAGGACGACTGGGAGCTGGACGTGCCGCTCGCGCAGATGGTCGAGGGTGACGCGACCGACGAGGACCTGCTTGCGGCGGTGCTGAAGGCGGTCGACGAGCGCTACGCGGCCAAGGTCGAGCTGGTCGGCAAGCCGGGCTTCGCCGGCTTCGAGCGCTCGATCATGCTGCAGTCGATCGACCAGCGCTGGCGCGAGCACCTGTCGGCGCTCGACCATCTGCGCCAGGGCATCCACCTGCGCGGCTACGCGCAGAAGAACCCGAAGCAGGAGTACAAGCGCGAGGCCTTCGAGCTGTTCGAGTCGATGCTGCAGTCGATCCGCGCCGAGGTCGTGCGCGTGCTCATGAACGTGCGCATCCAGAGCGCCGAGGAGGCCGAGCAGGCCGAGCGGCAGGTCGAGCAGCAGGCCGAGTCGTCGTTTTCGCAGGCGTCGTACACGCATTCCGAGTTCGCCGCCGCGCCGGACGCCGACCCCGAGGCCGTGGCCCTCGCGGTGCAGGAGGCGCCGGCCGCGCCGCAGGCCGACAAGGAGCAGCCGTTCCGCCGGTTCGGCACCAAGGTCGGTCGCAACGATCCGTGCCCGTGCGGGTCGGGGCGCAAGTACAAGCAGTGCCACGG
>JBIKMO010000308.1:0-5208 GCA_044359175.1 Burkholderiaceae bacterium
GCATCGGTGTCGTTGGCCGGGTTGTGCACACGCCCGGGCTCGACCACCTCGGCGGCCATGTTCGCGAAGCCGGGCAACGGCGCGAGCGGGCCGAAGGCCGCGAGCAGCCGGCCGTCCGGATCCGCCGCGCGCAGCGGCCGGTCCGCGTGCGGGCCCTCGGCCCCCGCGAAGAACCACCAGGGCAGGCCGTTGTGCACCGGCACGAAGGCCTGCGCGGCGCGCGCCCTCGCACCCAGGGCGTCGATCTCGCCCGACCACTGGTGCGCCTTCAGCGTCACCAGCACGGTGTCCGCGGGCGGCGCCGCCCCGATCGAGCCGTGCGCCTCGAGCGGCGCGAACCGCTCGCCCGCGGGCGTGGAAAAGCGCAGGCCGCGCTGTGCGCGGATGGCGTCGAGGTGCGCGCCGCGGCACACCACCGACACCGCGTGCCCGGCGAACGCGAGGTGGGCGGCGATCATCCCGCCGATCGCACCCGCCCCGATCACCAGCACCGTCCGCACCCGCCCCTCCGTTGGGCCCGGCGTCGCTCGGGCCGGGTCGCATCCAGCATACCCGAGCGATCCGCGCGCACGCGCCGCGGGCGCGCGACCCGCCGTTCACATCGTGAGACGCGACGCCGCGTGCGCGCCGCGCGGCGCGGTAGGGTGACCGGCACGGGCCCGCGACCGACGGGCCGAGGGGAGACCGTCATGATCCGCCTGCTGCGTGCGCTCGCGACCTTCGCCGTCGTGCTCGGGTGCACCGCCGTGTCCGCCGCCGACTGGCCGGCGCGGCCGGTGCGCATCGTGCTGCCGTTCGCCGCGGGCGGCGGCGGCGACCAGCTCACGCGCGCGCTCGCGCAGAAGCTGTCCGAGGCCTGGGGGCAGCCGGTGGTGGTCGAGAACCGGCCCGGCGCGGGCGCGACCCTCGGCACCGACGCGGTCGCCAAGGCGCCCGCCGACGGCTACACGCTGCTGCTCGCCGCGGGCACGATCACGCTCGGCCCGGCCGCCTATCCGAAGCTGCCGTACGACACCGTGCGCGACTTCGCGCCGATCACGATGGTCGCGCACTCGCCGTACGTGCTGGTGGTGAACCCGGCGGTGAAGGCCTCGAGCTTCGACGAGCTGCTGCGGCTCGCGCGTGCCGAGCCGGGCCGGCTGAACTTCGCGTCGGGCGGCAACGGCACGCTCGCGCACCTGTGCGTCGAGCTGCTGAAGCAGCGCGCGGGCGTGTCGGTCGTGCACGTGCCGTACAAGGGCTCGGCGCCCGCGCTGAACGACGTGGTCGGCGGCCAGGTGCAGGCGATGTTCGACACGCCGGCCGCGGTGCGCGCGTTCGTCGAGTCGCAGCGGCTTCGCGCGATCGCGGTGTCGTCCTCGAGGCGCTCGACGCTGCTGCCGGCGCTGCCCACGATCGCCGAGTCGGGCGTGCCCGGCTACGACGTCAGCGTCTGGTTCGGCGTGCTCGCGCCCGCCGGCACGCCGCGCGAGGTGCTCGACCGTGTCCGCGCGGACACGCACCGCGCGATCGCATCGCCCGAGCTGCAGGAGCGGATGCGCGCGCTCGGCATGGAGCCGCTGACCACGGCGGGCGACGCGTTCGGTGCGCTGATCCGCGACGAGATCGCAGGCTGGGGGGCGCTGGTGAAGGCGGCGGGGATCCGGTTCGAGTGAGTCCGCCGGCCCGTGCCGCCGCGACCCGAAGGGCGGCGGCGCGGAACGGGTCGAGGCGCCGCCGCTAGCCCTGCTGCAGCACGTCGACCGCCACCACGCCGCGCCCCGCCCGCCCGACGATCAGCGGGTTGATCTCCACCTCGCGCAGCGGGGTCGCCGCGAACGCGCGCGCCAGGCCCACCGCCGCGCGCGCGAGCGCGTCGCGATCGGCGGGCGGCGCACCGCGGAAGCCGTCGAGCAGCCGCGACACGCGCAACCGCGCGAGCACGCGTTCGACGTCGGCCTCGTCGAACGGCGCGGCGACGAATCCGACGTCGTCCAGCAGCTCGACCTGCGTGCCGCCGCTGCCCAGCGCCACCACCAGGCCGAAGTCGGGGTTGCGCATCGCGGTGAGCACCATCTCGACCCCGGGCTCGGCCATCTGCTGCACGAGCAGCGTCGCATCGGGCACGCCGAGCCGCACGCGCAGCTCGCCCGCCGCCGCGTCCACCGCATCCGCATCGCGCAGGCCCAGCCGCAGCAGGCCGAGCTCGGTCTTGTGCGCGGCCTGCTCGGGCAGCGCCTTCAGCGCGACCGGGAAGCGCAGCTCGGCGCACGCCCGCGCGGCCGCGGTGCCCGCCGGCAGCAGCGCCCACGCGACCGCCGGCACGCCGGCACGCTCGAGCAGCGCGGCGCCCTCGGCCCAGCCGGCGCCCGCTGCCGCGGCGGCGTCGTCCACGGCGCGCACGGCGCCGGCGGCCTGCGGCGCGGGCCACGCCGGCACCCGCGCACCCCGGCCGAGCGCCGCACGCGCGCCGTACAGCCACGACAGCCATCGCACCGCCTCGTTCGGGTCGCGCGCGCAGGCGATGCCATGATCGGCGAATGCACGCCGCTCGCGCGCGGGCAGCGCGTCGCCGAGGAACGACACCACCGCCGGCACGCCGTGCATGCGCGCGGCGTCGCGGATCGTGTCGCGGTAGCGCAGCGCGTCGGCCGGCCCGCGGTTGGCGAGCTGCACGACCAGCGCCTCGGTGTTCGCGTCGGCCGCCACCAGGCGCAGCGTCTCGTCGAACATCTCGGGCCTGGACAGCAGCTGCCCGGTCATGTCGGTGGGGTTGCGCGCCTGGCCGAAGGCGGGCAGCCGCTCGGCGAGCGCCCGCTCGGTGGCCGCCTCGAAGGTGGCCATCGGCACGCCGCGCCGTTCGCACTGGTCGGCGGTGAGCGCGCGCGTGCCGCCGGGAATGCTGTAGACCGACACGCCGGGCGCGGGGCCCGCGCTCGCGCGCGGCAGCGGCGCCGACAGGAAGAGCTCCGCGGCCTCGATCAGCTCGGACAGCCCGTCGACCTGCACGACGCCGGCCTGCGCGAGCACGTCGCGGTAGATCGCCGCGTCGGTGGCGACCTTGCCGGTGTGCGACGCCACCGCGGCGCGGCCCAGCGGCGAGTCGCCGGACTTCAGCGCCACCAGCACGATGCCGCGGCTGCGCGCCCGCGCCGCCACGCGCAGCAGCCGGTCGCCGTCGCGCAGGCCCTCCATGAACATCAGCACGACGCGCACGTCGTCCTGCTCGACGAGGTACTCGAGGTGGTCGACCAGCCCGAGTACGGTCTCGTTGCCCACGCTCACCAGGTAGGCGCAGCCGAAGCCGCCGTCCTGCAGGTGCCGGCCGATCGCACCCGCCATCGCGCCGCTCTGGCTGACGATGGCGAGCGGCGCGTGCGTCCACTCGGAGCGCTTCGCCGCCGAGCCGAAGGTCAGCATCACGCGACTGCGCACCGACCACACGCCCTCGCAGTTGGGTCCGACCAGTGCGACGCCGTGCTCGCGGCAGGTGGCCGCGAGCCGCTCGACCAGCGCATCGCCGCCCGCCTGCTCCTCGAAGCCGGAGCTCACCACCACCGCCGCGCGCGTGCCGCGGCGCGCGAGCGCGCCGATCGCTCCGGGTACCTCGCGCGCCGGCGCGAGCACCAGCGCGACGTCGGGGGCCTCGGGCAGGTCCTCGACGCGCGCGAAGCAGCACAGCCCGTCGATCGCGTCGTACTTCGGGTTGACCGGGTAGATCGCGCCCCGGAAGCCCGAGGCCTTCAGGATGGGCAGCGGCGCGCCGTTGAGCTTGTGCGCGTCGGCCGACACGCCGACCAGCGCGACCGAGCGCGCACGGAAGACCGCGTCGAGCGGGTGCGCCGCGCGGGGGTGCGGCGCCGCCGCGCTCACCCGACCACCTTCGCGCCGCGCAGCCGGGCCACCTCGTCGTCCTGCAGGCCCAGCACCTCGCGAAGCACCTCGTCGGTGTGCTCGCCGAGCATCGGCGGCGGCCGCCGGATGTCGCCCTGCGCGTCGCCGAAGCGGAACGGCACGCCGATCAGGTGCAGCGGGCCGGCCTTCGGATGGACGACCTCCCGAACCATGCCGGGCGAGGTCGCGCGCAGCTCCTCGAACGCCGTCGGCATGTCGTTGACCGGCGCGGACGGGATATCGGACGCATCGAAGATCGCCAGCCACTCGGCGGTGGTCCGGCCGCGGGTGAGCGGCTCCATCAGCGGGATCAGCTCGGCGCGGTGGCGCACGCGGTCCTGGTTGAGCCGGAAGCGCGGGTCCTTCGCGAGCTCGTCGCAGCCGAGCACCGCGCACAGCTCGCGGAACACCTTGTTCGTGCCGGCGGCCACCACCACGTGGCCGTCCTTCGTCGCGAACGCCTGGTAGGGCACGAGCTGCGGATGGCCCGAGCCCACCGGCGCGAGCGGCGCCTGCCCGTCCATCACCGCCACCGTGTAGTTGGCGAGCATGCTCATCGTCGCGTCCATCAGCGACACCTGCACCTCCTGGCCGGTGCCGGTACGCTCGCGGTCGAAGAGCGCGGTGGCGAGCGCCGCGTACAGGTAGATGCCGCCGGCGAAGTCGGCCATCGACGCGCCGGGGCGGATCGGTGCGTCGCTGCCCACCGGGCCGGTGAGCCGCATCACGCCCGAGCGCGCCTGCACCGCGATGTCCATGCCGGGCTTGTCGGCGAGCGAGCCGTCCTGCCCGTAGGCCGACAGGCTCGCGTAGATCAGCCGGGGGTTCACCGCGCGCAGCGACGCGGCATCCAGCCCCAGCCGCTCCATCACGCCGGGCCGGAAGCTCTGCAGCGCGATGTCGGCCCAGCCCGCGAGCCGCCGGCACAGCGCGACGCCGTCCGGGTGCTTGATGTCGATGCCGACGCTGCGCTTGTTTCGGCTGATCGCGAGGAAGTAGTCGCCGCCCACCTTCGGGATGTCGGTGACGAAGCGCTCGGCGACGTTCATGTAGCGGGTGGAGTCGCCGCGCTCGGGCTGCTCGACCTTGATCACGTCGGCGCCCAGGTCGCCGAGCAGCATCGCGGTGTAGGGCCCGGCCACGCCGTGCGTGAAGTCGAGCACGCGGATGCCTTCGAGGGGCCTGCGAGCCATCGTCGTTCCTTCGGGTTCAGATCTTCGTGTCGAGCCGGCGCGACGCGAGCCGTACGGTCGCGGTGCCGTGGCAGTTGCGCTCGCCGCGCTGGTTGGTGCCGTGCCACTCGAGATCGACCAGCGCCTCGCCGTCCTCGACGCG
>JBIKMO010000309.1:0-5183 GCA_044359175.1 Burkholderiaceae bacterium
CGCTCGCCGACGCGGTGTGCGTGGTACCGCTCCGAGGACGCCCCGCGCCGTGAGTGCCGCGCTCGTCCCCGATCCCGGCCCGCTGTCCGGCCTGCTGGTGCTCGATCTCGGCCAGGCCGCGGTCGGACCGGTCGCCGCCTGCTACCTCGGCCTGCTCGGTGCCACCGTCGTCAAGGTGGAGCCGCCGGCGGGCGACATGGTCCGCCGCGGCCAGCCGACGATGCGCGGCACGTCGGTCACCTTCATCGGCAACAACCTCGGCAAGCGCAGCGTCGTGCTCGACCTGAAGACGCCGCAGGGGCTGGCCGACGCGAAGCGGCTCGTGCGGAAGGCCGACGTGCTGATCGAGAACTTCCGGGGCCCGGACATCCTCGAGAAGCTCGGCCTGGGCTACGACGCGGTGCTGCGCCCGCTCAATCCGGGGCTCGTCTACCTGCAGTCTTCGGCGTTCGGGCCGAGCGGCCCGTGGTCCGGCATGTACAGCGACGAGTGGATGACCGAGTGCGTGTCCGGCTGCGCGTCGGTCACCGGGCAGCCGGGCGGCCGGGGCGAGATCACCCGCGGCGCGGCGCCCCTCGACTGGAACGGCGCGATGCTCAACACCGTGGCCTGCCTCGCGGCGCTGTGGGCTCGCACGCGCACCGGCCGCGGCACGATGATCCGCGCGTCGCAGTACGGCGCCAGCGTCTTCGCCGCGATCACCCGGATCGTCGAGGAGGTGGCGGGCGGCGTGCCGAACGGCACGCTCGGCAGCGCGTCCGCGTACGTCGCACCGGACCAGGCGTTCGCGACCGCCGACGGCTGGGTGCACGTGACGGTGCCCCACGACGGATTCTGGCCGAAGCTGTGCGCCGCGATCGGCCGCACGGACCTGGCCGCGGACCCGCGCTTCGCGACGGGCGCGCAGCGCGTCGCGCGGCGCGAGGCGCTGGTCGAAGCGCTCGCGCCCGGGTTCGCCGCGATCACCACCGCGGCCGCGCTCGCGCGGCTGCGCGCGGCCGACGTGCCCTGCGCGGCGGCCGCGCCGCGCGCCACGCTGACCGGCCCGCTGCTCGCCGACCCGCAGGTCGCGGCCAACGCGATGCTGGTGCGCGTCGAGTCGGCGTTCGGCCCGATCCTCACGCAGTCGCCGCACTGGTCCTTCGACGCGACCCCGGCGGCCATCCGGCGGCCGAGCCCGCGCCTGGGCGAGCACACCGACGAGGTGCTCGCGGGGATCGACGCGTGGCCGTCCCCCGGGGTCGCCGCACCGGACGGATCGCGGGCCGGTGCGGGCGCCGCGGGCGCGCTCGCCGGCGTGCGCGTCGTCGAGCTCGCGCACGGCGTGCCCGGGCCGCTCGCCGGCCAGGTGCTCGCGCAGCTCGGCGCCGACGTGCTGCGCATCGAGCCGCCGTCCCGCGACTGGTTGCGCTCGCAACCACCGTTCGTGGACGGCGCGGGCGCGGTCTACCGCGCGCTGAACGCCGGCAAGCGGATGCGGGTCCTCGACCTGAAGTCCGCCGAGGGCCGCGCCGCGCTGCACGAGGCGCTCGCGGACGCCGACCTGCTGCTGGTCGGCCACCGCGAGCGCTGCCACGCGCGGCTCGGCATCCGTTGCGAGGACCTGCAGCGCGCGTTCCCGCGGCTCGTGTGGTGCCACGTCGGAGGCTGGGGCCGCGCCGGGCCGCTCGCCGACGCGCCGGCCACGGAGCTCACCGTGCAGGCGCACGCCGGCCTGCACCGCTTCCTCGGCAAGGACGGCGCGCCGCCGGTGCGGCTCGGGTTCGACGTGGCCAGCGTCTCCGCCGCGATGTCCGCGGTGCAGGCGAGCCTCGCCGCGCTGTTCGCGCGCGCGGCCGGCGGTCAGGGGCAGCGCGTCGACGTGTCGATGTTCGCGTCCACGATCGCGATCGACCAGTGGCCCACCGTGGCCGAGTCCGGACCCGACGCGCCCGCCGGCCGCCCGCTGCAGGGACCGCACTGGCCGCCCGACCACGGCTTCGCGCACCGGGACGGCCGGTGCCTGCTGGGCTTTCGCGAGCAGCCCGCCGACCGCTGGCGCCGCTTCGTCGTCGCGCTCGGCCGCGTCGACCTGCTCGCCGACCCCGACTTCCTGCGGGACGCGCTGCTGCACGCCGCGCTGGTCGCACCGAAGCTCGAGACGACCCTCGCCGCGTGGTCGCTCGCGGCCCTGGACCGGCTGGTCCGCAAGGAACTGGGAGGTACCGTGGTTCCGATCCTGGATCTGCGCCAGGTGCTCGCTCACGAGCAGGTGGCGCACACCGGCGTCCTGGACGCCGCCGACCGCCTGCGGCTGCGCCTGCCGCTGCTCGACGGGTCCGGCCTGCTCGCCGCGCGCGCCCATGGCTGAGCCGCAGCGCCCCCGTCCCGCCGCCGACGCGCTGACCGAGCCGTTCTGGGCGGCCGCCCGCGCGCACCGGCTGGTCGTGCAGCGCTGCGGCGCCTGCGGCACCTGGCAGCATCCGCCGCAGACCCGCTGCCACCACTGCGGCGCGTCCGACCGGCTCGCGTGGACGCCGGTGTCGGGGCAGGCGCGCGTGGTGTCCTGGACCCGCGTGAGGCAGGGGCTGGTCGCGGGTTTCGACGACGCGCTGCCGTACGTGGTGCTGGTGGTCGAGCTGGCGGAGCAGGCCGGCCTGTACCTGCTGAGCGACCTGCCCGAGTCCGATCCGCGGCTGCCCGGGTGCCTGCGCGTCGGCGCACCGGTCGAGGTCGAGTTCCAGGACGTCGGCGGCCGCTACGTGCTGCCGCAGTTCCGTCCCGCGGGAGGTGCCCGATGAGCTGGTCCGCACGCGGCCGGGTCGCCTTCGTCGGCGTGGGCTTCTCGGCGATCGAACGCGGCACCGACGCACCGCTGGGCGACTTCGCCGAGGCCGCGATCCAGGCCGCCCTCGACGACGCCGGCCTGCGCTCCACCGACATCGACGGTCTCGCCACCTACCCGGATCCGCCCTACCTCGGCGCCGCGCAGCGCGAGGGCCACGACATGATCGGGCCCGAGTACGTGCTGACCAACTGCCGCGTCGGCGAGATCCGCTGGTACGCGAACCTGAACGGCGGCATGGTGACCGCGGCGATCGTCGAGTCGGCGATGGCGCTGATCGGCGGCGCGTGCGACTACGCGCTGGTCTGGCGGGCGATGCACCATCCCAGGGGCACCTACGGCCGTCGGCCGACCGAGGTCGCCTCCGGCCCGCGCGAGTTCACCGAGGTCTACGGCTGCGTGAGCCCGATCCAGTGGCACGCGCTCGCCTACCGCCGCTACCTCGAGCGCTTCGGCCTGGATCGCTCGCGGATGTCCGCGCTCGCGGTCGCGTCGCGCCGCCACGCCAACCTGAACCCGAACGCGTACTTCCACGACCGCACGCTCGACGAGGCCGGCTACGCGGCCGGACGGATGATCTCCGACCCGCTCGGCCTGTACGACTGCGACATCCCCGTGCAGGCCTGCGTCGCGCTCGTCATGACCACCGCGGAGCGCGCACGCGACCTGCGCAGCCGCCCCGCCTACCTGCGCGGCTTCGCGCTGAACGCGTTCCCGCGCCCGCCGATCCCCAACTACACGCTGATCGACTACATGGACGCGGGCGGCCAGACCGCGCGCCAGCTCTGGTCGTCGGCGGGCCTGGGCCCGCGCGAGGTGACGGCAGCGATGCTGTACGACGGCTTCGCGCCGTCGACGCTGTACTGGCTCGAGAGCGCCGGCTTCTGCGGTCCGGGCGAGGCGTTCGACTTCATCGCCGACGGCCGCATCGCGCACGACGGCGACCTGCCCCTCAACACCTTCGGCGGCGCGCTGAGCCAGGGCCGGCTGCACGGCATGGGCCACGCGGCCGAGGCGGTGCTGCAGGCGTCCGGCCGCGCCGGTGCGCGCCAGGTGCGCGACGGCAGCGCGATCTGCGTGTTCTCCGGCTCCCCCATGTACCGCGGCAGCGGTCTCGTCGTCACGAGCGAACCATGACTCCAGGCTCCTACCCCAGCTACGCCGAACTCCCGGTCATCGAGAAGACCGGCGAGCACCACGCGTGGACCGTGTTCGGCGCCGGCGACGAGCTCGGCACGATGAACTTCATCGGCCCGGCGCAGGTGCGGGCCGGGCTCGCGTGCGCGACCGAGGGGCGAGTGGTCAACCTCGCGCTGCCGCTGAACCTGCCGCAGCCCGCGCTGTCCGGCACGCGCGCCGGCTACGTGCACCACGTCGAGCGCCGCCCCTCGGGCAGCGACGACCACCTCGACAACTTCTTCCTGCAGTGCTCCAGCCAGTGGGACGCGGTCGCGCACATTCGCTACCGGGAGTTCGGCTTCTACGGCGGACGGCAGGACGCCGACCTGGACCGGGGCGAGCTCGGCATCGACCGGCTCGCGAGGAAGGGCATCGTCGGACGCGGCGTGCTGCTGGACTTCGCGGCCTGGCAGGAGTCGCTCGGCATGCCGGTCGACCCGACCCGGCGCCGGCCGATCACGCCCGCCGACCTGGACGCGATGTACGCCTGGGCGGGGCTCGTGCCCCTGCAGGGCGACCTGCTGATGCTGCGCACAGGCTGGCTGCGCTGGTACCTGGCGCTCGAGCAGCCGGCGCGCGACGCGCTGGCCGGCACGCTGCACCCGCGCGAAGGCGGCATGGACTGCCCGGGACTCGCGCCCGGGACCGACATGGCCGCGTGGCTGTGGGACCACCGGATCGCCGCGGTCGCCGCGGACAACGCGGCGCTCGAGGTGCTGCGCGTGCGCAAGGAGGAAGGCTTCCTGCACCGCCGCATCATGGCGCTGCTCGGCATGCCGATCGGCGAGTTCTGGTACCTGGAGGAGCTGTCGCACGCATGCCGCGACCGGGGCCGCTGGGACTGCTTCCTGACCTCGGCGCCGCTGAACCTGCCGCGCGGCGTCGGTTCGCCGAACAACGCGTACGCCATACTCTGACACCCGTTGCGGGCGCAACCATCGCCCGCCGCTCACGAGAGGAGACATCGACATGAGCATCCGTCCCGCACGCCGCCTCGCCACCGCCGGCCTCGCCGCGGCCGCGCTCGCCTCCGCCGTGCGCGGCGCGCACGCGCAGGGCTCGGGGTTCCCGAGCAGGCCGCTGCGCTTCGTCGTGCCGTTCGGCCCCGGCACCAGCACCGACCTCACCGCGCGCTTCGTCGGCCAGCGGCTGGGCGACCTGGCGAAGCAGCCGGTGGTGG
>JBIKMO010000310.1:0-5179 GCA_044359175.1 Burkholderiaceae bacterium
GCCGGGCGAGGACCGAGCCCGTGCGCACGCGCGCCGCCACGATCGACGGCAGCTGCGAGACCTCGTTGGCGACCGCGTTGAGCCGCTCGACGATCGGTGCGGGCGTCCCCCGCGCCACGAACAGCATCCCCCAGGTCTGCAGATCGAGCCCCTTCAGCGCCATGGTGTCGCTGAACGCGGGCACGCCCGGCAGCGCCTCGAGCCGCGTCGCCGACGACACCGCCAGCACCTTGACCCGACCGGCGGCCAGCAGCGGCGCCGCATTCGGGGCCGAGGTGACGCCGACGTCGATCTCGCCCGCCATCACGTCGTTGACCAGGTTCTGTCCGCCGCGGTACGGGATGTGCACGACGAAGATCCCGGTGCGCGCCTTCACCGTCTCGGTCATCACGTGCTGGAACGTGCCGATGCCGGGCGAGCCGTAGGTGAGCCCGCCGGGTCGACGGCGCGCGAGCGCGACGAGCTCGTCCATCGAGTTCGCCGGGAAGTCGGGGCGCACGACGAAGGCGACCGGCGTGCTCGCGGCGAGCGCGACCGGCAGCAGGTCCTCGGACGAGTAGCCCACCGACCGGTTGACGATCGGCACCATCACCGCCTCGCTCAGGGATCCGTAGAGCAGCGTGTATCCGTCCGCAGTCGATCGAACGACACGCTGCACGCCCAGGGCGCCGCCCGCGCCGCCGACGTTCTCGACGACCACCTGCTGGCCCAGGCGCTTGCCCATCTCGGGCGCGAGCAGCCGCGCGCCGTAGTCGGACGCGCCGCCCGCGGTGTACGGCACCACCAGCGTCAGCGGCCGCGACGGGTACGCCGGCTGGGCGAACAACGCGGTCACGGGCTGCACGGACGTGGCGAGGGCCGCGCCGCAGAGGCGACGTCGCATCGGATCGGTTCGCATCGGACTCTCCTCCTTCGGACGGTCCGGGCATCGTAGGCCGCGAGCGCCCGGCGCAGAAGCGGCGATCCCGCCAACAGGCATGGCATGATCGCCACATGCCGCCGCGTCGTCCGTCGAGATCGCGCCGCTGCAGGTGGAGCTCCTGCACGATGCGGACGCGCTGCTCGGACCGTGCATGGCGGTGGTCGACCTGCTGCGCGCCATGGCGGCGATCGCGTCGCTTCGCGGCGTGCGCGCCCGCATCGGCTGGCAGTGGACGAAGCCGGACGGCCGCGCGGCCGCACGGCACCTGCCGTCGCGCGGGCGTCGGGCCGCACGCCCGCAGGTGGTGGTCGTGCCCGGGTGGTCGGTGAGCGACGGCGCGCAGCTCGACGCGAAGGTACGGGGCCACGCCGAGGCGGTGGAGCGACTGCGCAGGCTCCACGCGCGCGGCGGCTGCGTGCTCGGCGTGTACACCGGCGTCGCGCTGCTCGGCGCCGCGGGGCTGCTCGACGATCGCGAGGCCGCGGTGCCGTGGCCGTTCGCGCAGAGCGTCCGGCGCCACGCGCCGACGATGCGGCTGGCCGCGCACGACGCCTGGGTCGGTGCCGACCGGGTCTGGACCTGCGACTCCCCCGCGCGCACCACCGAGGCCATGCTGTCGCTGCTGGATCGCGGCGCGCACCGCGAGCTCGCCGGGTCGGCCGCATCGGTGCTGGTGCAGTCGGCCGAGCGACGCCGACTGTCGGTACGGATCGAGGCGGCGAGCCGCACGCGCACCATACCCGGCATGCTCGAGCGCGCCCGCCGCTGGCTCGACGACCACGTCGACCGGCCGTACCGCCTCGACGCCCTCGCCCGGGCCTCGGCGACCAGTCCGCGCACGCTGCTGCGGCATTTCCGCGCCGCCCACGGGCACACCCCGCTGCAGCACCTGCATGCGCTGCGGGCGGCCCGGGCGCGGATGCTGCTCGAGTCGACGTTCCTCACCGTCGACGCGGTGGCCCTGGCCTGCGGCTATCGCGACGGTGCGATGTTCCGGCAGGTCTTCACGCGGGCGACCGGGCTGTCGCCGTCCGACTACCGCGAGCAGTACCGGCTGCGCACCCGGCGCCGCGAATGGGGACGCGACCTGCCGCGCTGAGGCGGCCCGGAGGGCGATTGCGCACGCTGGTGCGCCGTCTCACCGGCGCGGGCGGCGCGCGACCACCCGGGCCCATTTCTCGGACTCCTCGCGGCACTGCCGGGCGAACTCCTCGGGCGGCAGATTGGCCGGTTCCGCGCCCATGCCGTCCAGCTTCGCCTTCACGCCGGCCTCGTTCACGCAGGCGAGCACCTCCTGCGCGAGCTTGCGCACGATCGGGTCCGGGGAGCCCCGGGGCGCGGCGAATCCGAACCAGGCCGCGGGCTGGTCGTCGGTCAGGCCCAACGCCTCGCCGAAGGTGGGCACGTGCGCGAACAGCGGCGAGCGCTGCGCGCCGCCGACCGCCAGCGCGCGGACCTTCCCGCTGCGGATGTGCGGCCCCAGCATCGCGAGCGTCGTCAGGTACAGCGGCACGCTGCCGGCCACGACGTCGGCCACGCCCTGCGGACCGCTGCGGTACGGCACGTCGAACAGGTCGATGTCGAACACCTGCCTCAACAGCCCCGCCCGGCCCATGCGCTGCGCGCGCGCCCGCACCGGCTCGGCCTGGCGTGCAGCGGCTGCGGCCGCGCTCGCCGATCCCGCCACCTCGGGCCCCTGCGGCACCCCCCGCGCCCGCAGCTTCGCGTGGGGCGCCAGCACCCCGTGGTACCGGATCAGGTGCAGCGTATGCGTCCGGTCCGGACCGTGTAGACAGGTCGCGGTTTCGGCGACAGCATCGTAGGCGTTGCGGGGCCAGATAGGCGTCCGCTTGTTTTAGCGGACGCCTGATCTTGAATCCTGAAGCTGCAGTGTCGAAGGCGAAGCCCAAGGTACCTGTCACGCGTCGCCGATTCGATGCCGCCTGGAAGCGGTCTCTGGTCGAGCAGGCGCTGCGCCCTGGGGCGTCGGTTGCGAAGCTCGCCCGCGATCACGACGTGAACACGAACCAGCTGTTCAAATGGTGCCGGCAGCATGAACGGGCATCGGTGGGAGGTCGGGCAGGAGCGTCGCTGTTGCCGGTGGTGATCGCAGCGCCCGACGACTCTGTAGTGCACTCCCCCGGCAAGGGAATGTGCGTGACGGTGCAGATGGCGCGCGGCACGCTCAGGCTCGAGGGGGCGATCGAGGCTGAGTTGCTGCGAGGCCTGGTGCAGGTGCTGTCGGCACGATGATCGGGGTGCCTGCGGGCACGCGGGTGTGGCTGGTAGCCGGCGTGACGGACATGAGGAAGGGATTCGACGGGCTGGCGGCGATCGCGCAGACGACGCTCGCCAAGGACCCGTACGCCGGTCACGTGTTCGTGTTTCGCGGCAAGCGCGGCGACCTGGTGAAGTTGCTGTGGTGGAGCGGCGACGGCATGAACCTGTATGCCAAGCGAATGGAGCGCGGCCGCTTCGTTTGGCCGCAGGCGGCGAGCGGGGCGGTGCACCTCACGGGCGCACAACTGTCGATGCTTCTGGAGGGCATCGACTGGCGCCGACCGGTGCGCACGTGGCAGCCGGAGATGGCCGTCTAGAGCCGATCTCCGGGGTATTTGTGCTGTACGAGGGGTGCTTTTTGGGAGTAAAATAGATGCTGTGCGAACGACCCTCGCCAGCCTGCCCGACGACATCGATGCGCTCAAGCGCCTGGTGCTTGAACGCGATGAAAAGCTGGAGGCCGCGTACGGTGATCTGCTCGTGCAGACGACGCTGGTCGAGTACCTGAAGCTGCAGATCGCCAAGTTGAAGCGGCTGCAGTTCGGGCGCAGCTCCGAGAAGCTCGGTGCTCAGATCGATCAGCTCGAGCTGATTGTGGAGGACCTGGAGGCGACACAAGCGCAGAGCGCGCCGCTCGCCCGGCTCGACGCACCACCCAAGACGCAGCCAGCGCGCCGCCCGTTGCCCGAGCATCTGCCGCGCGAGGTCGTGCGCCACGAGCCGGCGCCGGGCTGCCCGGACTGCGGCGCGACGCTCGCGCAGATCGGCGAGGACGCCGCCGAGATGCTGGAGTACGTGCCGGCCTCGTTCAAGGTGATCCGCCACGTGCGCCCGCGGCTGGCCTGCACCTGTTGCGAGCGGATCGTGCAGCAGCCGGCACCGATCCGCCCGATCGACCGTGGCATCCCCGGGCCAGGGCTGCTCGCGCACGTGCTGGTGTCGAAGTACGCAGACCACCTGCCGCTGTATCGACAGGCCGGGATCTACGCGCGTCAGGGCATCGAGCTGGAGCGCTCGACGCTGGCCGACTGGGTGGGCGCATCGGCTCGGCTGCTGAGCCCGCTGATCGACGCCTTGCGCGATCACGTGCTCAGCGCCGAGAAGCTGCACGCCGACGACACGCCGGTGCCGGTGCTGCAGCCCGGGCGCGGCACGACCAAGACCGGGCGGCTGTGGACGTATGTGCGCGACGATCGGCCGGCCGCCGGCACCGTACCGCCCGCGGTGTGGATGCGCTACACGCCTGACCGCAAGGCGATCCACCCGAGCGAGCACTTGACGGGTTTTGCCGGCGTGCTGCAGGCCGACGGCTACGCTGGTTTCGAGCGCCTGTACGAGACCGGACAGATCACGGAAGCGGCCTGCTGGGCGCACGTGCGACGCAAGTTCTACGACATCGAGCAAGCCACCGGATCGCCGATCGCCAACGAGGCGATCCAGCGGATCGGGCATCTCTACGGGATCGAAGCCAAGATCCGGGGGCGCCCGCCCGACGAGCGACGAACGCACAGACAGGCGCGCGCCGCGCCGCTACTCGAAGACCTACGAACCTGGCTGCAGGCGACGCTCGGCAAGCTCTCCAGCAAGGGCGAGCTCGCCGTGGCGATCCGATATGCGCTGACGCGCTGGACAGCGCTCACACGATACGTCGACGACGGGCGCATCGAGATCGACAACAACGCTGCCGAGCGCTCGATTCGAGATGCCGCGCTCGGCCGCAAGAATTGGCTGTTTGCGGGCTCCGACGCCGGGGGCCAGCGTGCGGCCGCGATCTACAGCCTCCTGGGCAGCGCCAAGCTCAACGGGCTCGACCCGGAGCGCTACCTGCGAGCTGTGCTCGAACGCATCGCCGAACACCCGATCACTCGCATTGGCGAGTTGCTGCCGTGGAACCTCTCGGACGCTACGCTCTACGAGCAGCGGCTCGCCGCCTGATCAACCGCTCCGCGTCAAGACGGCCTGGACCAGCCGGTTACT
>JBIKMO010000311.1:0-5152 GCA_044359175.1 Burkholderiaceae bacterium
TCAGCCCGCAGTCGAAGGCCTCGCGCAGGCCGAGCGCCTCGACGCTGTCGAGCATGTCGAGCCAATCGGCGAAGTAGACGCTGCTGCAGGCGCTCACCATCAGCGTGCGCAGGGGCATGGGTCGCTCTGTCGGGCCCGAACGGGCGGTCTGCCCAGTGTCCGCGGGGGCGCGAACCGGTTGGCCGGCCGCCGTACCCGCGGTCGACGGCGACCGGCGAGCGGTGCACGCCAAGCTCCGACGGGCGGCCCGCAGATGCCTGCCGCAGCGAGACGCCGGCGTCCGATCGCCGCTCAGCCGGGCGGCCCCGCCGACCGCTTCGACGATGGCGCCGGCCGGCCGTCGAGCACCGACAGCAGCAGCGCGGTCAGCTCGTGCATCGCGCCGATCGCCGCGGGGGCGGGCTCCATGCCGGGCACGAAGCCCGCGGCCACGAACCGCTCGAGCAGCTCCGGGTCGTCGCTGAACACGTGCACCGGCACGTCCCAGCGCGCGCCCGGACCGGTGACCCCGCTGGTGGGCTGGTGGTCGCCGAGCATCAGGACCAGCTCGCGCCGGGCGCGCGGCTGCGCGAGCCAGCCGGCGACCCAGTCGTAGGTGTAGGCGATCATCCCGGCGTAGCCGGGCCGCATGTCGAGCCAGTCGACGCGCTGCGCCAGCGCGCGCGCGGCCTCGGCCGCGTCGTACGGAGCGTCGCTCAGCATCCGCGCCCAGTCGGGCTGATACGGCGGTACCGGCGCGAAGGGCGCGTGGCTGGTGATGGTCGGAAAGAACAGGAACCGCGGCGGCGCGTCGCCCGAGGCCGGGAAGCGCTGTTCGAAGCGCGCGATCGTGTACTGGTCGGGGATCCACCACGGGCCGAGCTTCGGCCCGGTCCAGCCGAGGTCGCGGCCGTCCAGGAACACGTCGAAACCGTAGTGGCTGCGCTCGGGCCAGTCCCACGACAGCGCGGGGTACAGCCCGTAGGTCCGCCAGCCGTGGCGGCGGAAGTGCGACACCAGCGACGGACGCTCGGTGGTGAGCAGCAGATCGTGGCGCAGCGGGTCCGACAGGTCGAGTCCGGACAGCAGGCCGAGGTGCGCGAGTTCGGACGCACCGGCGAAGGTCGGCGAGGTGACGAAGGCCGAGACCACGCCCCGTCCGGAGCCGGCGACCGCCGCCATCACGCGCGCGCGACCCGGCGCGAGGCGGCGGTGCAACTCGGCGTCGTCGTAGACGACCGCGCCGTAGGACTCGAGGAACACCAGGCTGACGTCGGCGCCGCGCAGCGCGGACAGCCCGGCGTCGAACGCCGGCGAGGCCGGCAGCGCGGCGGCGAGCCGCGACGGCGAGAATGCGGTGATCAGCAGGTCCGCCTGGCGAATCCAGGTGGGCAGCACCGGCTTGGACACCACCGGCCAGGTGGCCCGCACGCCGGCGTAGTTCGCGACCACCAGCGTGAGCGCGACGCCCGTGGCGAGCATCGCGGACCGCGACCGCAGCGCGCGCGGCGCCGCGTGGCGCTCGAGCACGCGCCACGACCAGCGCAGCGCGCGATACAGCAGCACGCCGGCGAGGCTCAGCGCACCGAGCATGCCGAGCACGGTCGCGACCGCGACCGGCACCGATCCGTGCTGCGCGATCACCGACACGAAGCGCGGGATCTGGCGGCCGTCCCAGTACAGGTTGAGGCTGCGGCCGAAGAGCGCGGGCACGGTGACGTCGGCGTAGCGCCCGACGACCAGCGCCAGCGTCGCAGCCGCGAGCACCGCGCACACCCGCGGCCCGGCGCGGCCGGCGCGGACCGCGATCAGCAGCACGCACCACGCGAGCACCGCCTCGGGAGCGAGCCGCGCATCGGGCACGACCAGCGGCGTGGGCCACAGGTTGCGCATCGACAGCAGTCCGTTGATCAGCAGCGCCGCCGCCGCGACCGCGATGACCGTGCGCGCCGTCGCATCCGCTGCGGCGGGCGCGCCACTCACTCCGTCCTGCGATCGACGGGGGGTCGACCCGGGGTGACTCATCGCCCCCCCCGCGACGCGTCCGGACCGGCCGCGGCGGGCCCGTCGCCCGGGCGCAGCGTGCCGTGCGCGACATAGGCGGTGCCCCACAGCGTACGCTCGACCACGCGCAGGCTCGCGCCGCGCGCGACCAGCCCGCGCCAGGGCGCATCCAGGTTGGCGAACGTGGTCATGTACGGCCGCGCGCGCCACAGGTTGATCGCGTTGATCGGCCAGCCCCACCCCCACGGCAGCGTGACCATGCCGGCGATTGCGATTCGCGCGCCCGGTCTCACCAGCGCGAGCAGCGCCTGCAGCGCGGCGGGCGACTGCAGCACGTCGTGGGTCCAGCACATCAGCACCGCGTCCGCCGGGCGGTCCAGTGCGCGCACCTCCTCGAGCGCGCGCTCGAGGACCTGCACCGAGGGCCCGGTCTCGCGCGCGCGATCGCGGGCCTGCGCCGCCATCTCGGGGCTCTGCTCGATACCGGTGACGCGCCCCGCGGGACCCACCGCGCGCGCGAGCACCGGCAGCATCGGGCCCGTGCCGCAGGCGACGTCGAGCACGTGTTCGCCCTCGCGCAGCGCGAGCAGCGCGGCGGTGCGCATCCGGATCGGGGCGATGCGCCCGCAGGTGAGGTCGTAGCCGGCCGCGACGCGGCGATAGTTGTCCAGCGCACGTGCGCGGTCGGGCGGGGCACGGAACGGGGCGAGGGGATCGGGCACGGGCGGCTCGCAGGGGCGCTCAGCGGCGTATTGTGCCCGTGCGGAACGCACGCGCTTGCGTCGCGCGGCCGGCGGGGCCCACCATCGCGCTCCGATGACCCCGCCGACCCGTCGGATCGTGCTGCCCGAAGGCGGCGACGAACGCATCGTCGCCGCGGCGCGGCGCCTGCTCGACTCGGGCCTCGCGCACCCGCTGCTGCTCGGAACCCGGTCCGAGATCGATGCCGCGGCGAGCCGCGCCGGCGTGTCCGCCGACCGGCTCGAGGCGATCGACCCGGAGCGGATCGAAGGGCTCGACCGCTACGTCGCCGCCTACCTCGGACGACGCGCGAGCGCCCGCCCCGGCGTCGCGCAGCGGCTGCTGCGCCGACCGCTGCCGCTGGCCGGGATGATGCTCGCGTGCGGCGACGCCGATGCGATGCTCGCCGGCGCCGCGCATCCGACCGGCCGCGTGATCGAGGCCGCGCTGATGACCGTGGGCCTCGCGCCGGGCGTCGCCACGCCGTCGAGCTACTTCCTCATGACCGTGCCCGGCCGTGACCACCGGCCGCCGCGCCGGCTGGTCTTCGCAGACTGCGGCGTGAACGTCGAACCGGACGCGGCCACGCTCGCGGACATCGCGATCGCATCGGCGGCGACCGCGCAGCGCGTGCTCGACGAGCCGGTGCGGGTCGCGCTGCTGTCGTTCTCGACGCGCGGCAGCGCGAGCCATCCGCGCGTCGACAAGGTGCGCGCCGCGGTGGCGATCGCCCGCGAGCGCGCCCCCGGGCTGGCGATCGACGGCGAGCTGCAGGCGGACGCGGCACTGGTCGCATCGGTGGCCGCCCGCAAGGTGCCGGACGGCAGCGAGGTTGCCGGGCGGGCCAACGTCCTGGTCTTCCCGGATCTGGACTCGGGCAACATCGCCTACAAGCTCGTGCAGGTGCTCGGCGGCGCGACCGCGATCGGGCCGGTGCTGCAAGGCTTCGCGAAACCGGTGGGCGACCTGTCGCGCGGCGCGAGCGTCGAGGACGTGGTCGGCGCGGCGCGTCTGCTGCTCGGCTGAACGCGGCGCGCGGGCCGCGGCACCGGGCTCGGGGCGCAGGCCGCCCGGCGGCGCTCGGGCGCGGGCTGCGAGGCCCGCCCGGGCGTGACCGGCCTCAGCCGCGTTCCTCGATCGGCAGGTAGGCGCGCGGCGGCGGACCGACGTACTGGGTCAGCGGCCGGATCAGGATGTTGCTGCGGGTCTGCTCGAGCACCGACACCGTCCACCCCGGCGTGCGCCCCACCGCGAAGATCGGCACGAACAGGTCGGGCGCGATCCCGTTCAGGTAGTAGACGACGCCCGCGTAGAAGTCGACGTTGACCGCCACGCCCAGCCGCGCGTAGCGCGACATCGCCGCGACCAGCGCCTCGAGGATCCGGTACCAGTGCGGCTGTCCCATCTCGCGCGACAGCCGCTCGACGCCGTCGCGCATGTGCCGCGCCCGTGGGTCCTCGGCGCGATACACGCGATGGCCGAACCCCATGATCGCCTCGCCGGCGGCGCGCTTGGCCTTCACGTACGCGGCCGCGTTCGCCGGATCGCCGATCTCGCGCGCCATGTGCATGACGTTCTCTGCGGCGCCGCCGTGCGCCGGTCCGGACAGCGCGGCGATCGCCGCGGTGACCGCCGCGTGCAGGTCGGCCTCGGTGCCCGCCACCACGCGCGCGGCGAAGCTCGAGGCGTTCGAGCCGTGCTCGGCGTGCAGCACCATGTCGACGTCCATCAGTCGCGCGGCGTCCTCGCTCGGGCGCCGGCCCTGCAGCATCCACAGGAAGTTCGCCGCGTGCGGCAGCGCCGGATCGGGCGGCACCGGGGTGCGGCCGTTGCGCAGGTGGTCGTGGGTCGCGACGATCATCGGCACCTGCGAGGTCAGCCGCAGGCCCTTGCGGCGGGTCGCCTGCGGCGACGCGTCCGCGGTGTCCGGATCGAACGCCGCCAGCGCCGACACCGCGGTGCGCAGCACGTCCATCGGGTGCGCGTGGCGCACCGTGCGGATCACGTCGATCACCTCGCCCGGCAGCGTGCGCGCGGCCCGCAGCTCGGCGTCGAACGCGTCCAGCCGCGCGCGGGTCGGCAGCTCGCCGTCGAGCAGCAAACAGCAGGTTTCCTCGAACGTGCTGTGCTGCGCCAGGTCGTGGATCGAGTAGCCGCGATAGCGCAGCTCGCCCCTTCGGCCGTCGATGTCGCAGACTTCCGAACGGTCGAAGTAGACGCCCTTCAGCCCGCGGTGGATCTCGATGGGGGTGTCGCGGTCGCTCACTGGCGTCTCCTGGCCGGTCCGGTTTGGGCGACGCGATCGTAGCGTCCGCGGCCGTCCGCGGAACGCGCCGTTCCGCATTCGGTGACCGAGGCGGTCTGCGGCGCGCATTCCCGGAATGCTCCGGCGGGCGGCGCGGCGATCCGCGCCGCGCGCCCCACGGCA
>JBIKMO010000312.1:0-5145 GCA_044359175.1 Burkholderiaceae bacterium
GCGCTGCTCGATCGCAGCACGAAGGCCCTCGAGCGGGCCCGGGCGATCGAGCAGCAGGGGCTGATGCCCCAGCCGCAGGTGCTCGCCTACCAGCGCGCACTGCTCGACGCGATCGTCCTGCTGCAATACCGGCGCCAGGAACTCGAGCTGTCGATGCAGGAACTGACGGCGCTGATGAACCTGCCGCCCGGCACGCGGTTCGTGCTCGCCGACGCGCCGCAGACGCCGCTGCCGGCGCCGCCGGACGACCTCGCGCTGCTCGAGCAGCAGGCGCTGAACCGCCGCCCCGAGCTGCGCGAGGAGGACTACCGCACCCGGATCACCGCCGCCGAGGTGCGTCGCTCGATTCTCGCGACGCTGCCCAACCTCGGGCTGGACTTCAGCGCCCGCTACGATTCGAACCGATTCCTGCTCGACAACTCCTGGGTCGACGGCGGTCTGCGCCTGTCGATGAATCTGTTCCGGCTCGCGTCGATCCCGGCGATCCAGCGGGCCAACGACGCGCAGCGCCAGGTCGACGACGCACGCCGGATGGCGCAGGCGATGGCCATCGTCACGCAGGTTCGGGTCGCGTCGCTGCGCTACGGGCTGTCGATCGCCGAGTTCCAGCAGGTCGAGCAGAGCGCACAGGTGGACGGGCGGCTGCTCGCCTACGCGCGGTCGGCTGCCGCGGCTCGAATCGAGGGCGAACTCGAGGTGATCCGCAACGAGGCCCGCGCACTGCTGTCCGAGTATCAGCGCCACATCGCCTACGCGAACGCGCAGGCCGCCTGGGGCCGGATCTACAACTCGCTCGGCTACGACGTCGAGCCACCCGAGCCGGGTGCGAGCGTGGCCGACACCGCGCGCGCGATCGACCGGTCGCTCGCCGAGTGGCAGCGGCTGACCTTCTCCGCGGGCACGCCGCGCGGCGGCGCCCGGCCCATGGTCGCGATCGCAGTCGAGCACGACGACGCGCTGGCGCGGCCGGCGGTCACGTCGGCACTGCGCACCGCGCTCACCCGGCGCGACCTGGCCGTGGTCGACCTGACGCCCGAGCGCGCCGCGTCCTCCGGCGCGCTGCAGCTCACCGCGCGGCTGGTGCTCGGGGACGTGACCGACGGCATGCGGCAAGGCGTCGTCGAGTTCCGTGCGCCGCGACCCGGCATGGCTTCGGCACCCGGTCCTGGACGCAGCACCCGCTACGGCGCGACGCTGCCCGCTCGGCCGGACGAACGTGCGCTCATGGCACTGATCGAGGCTGCGGTCGACGCATCGGTCGCGACGCTGCTCGACTGGGCGGGGGCTGCCCAGCGCGAGTCCGCACCGCCGGTTCGCGTGTCCCTCGCCCCGTCCTCAGGAGACCGTCGTGATTGAGCCCCGCACGCACCGTATCCGCGAACTCGCTGGCGCTGGCCTGATGGGCGCAGCGCTGCTGTTGCCGGCGGCGGCGGCCGCGCAGTCGCCCGCCCGGTCGCAGCCAGCCGCGGTGCTCGCGCCACCCATGCCTCGGGCGCTCGCGGCGGCCGGACCGGGCAGCGCGATCGTGACGCCGGCGGTCGCCGCGGTGTCCGCACCGGTCGCCGCGGTGGCGCCCGCACAACCGCCGGTCCGGGTGCTGCTGGTACCGGCGCGCGAGACGACGGTCGTGTCGCAGATGGTCGGCCGCGTCGAGACGATGGTGGGCGAACTCGGCGCATCGTTCCGGGAGGGCGAGCCGCTGGTGGAGTTCGAGTGCGGCGAGCAGCACGCCAGGCTCAAGATTGCACAGGCCGAGCACGACGCGGCGCGGCAGCAGCACGAGACCAAGCTCAGGCTGCACGGGCTCGACGCCGCGGGCGAGGCCGAGGTCCAGCTCGCGGCGACAGCGGTCGCGCGTGCGTCCGCACAGATCGAGCTGGCCACCCAGCAGCGGACGTTGTGCCGGATCGAGGCGCCGTTCGACGGACGCGTCGTCAAGCTGCACGTGCGCGCCTACCAGGGCGTGGCGGTCGGGCAGCCGCTGATCGACATCGTCTCCTCCGGCCCGCTCAAGCTGCGGATCAATGCGCCGTCACGCTGGGTGTCTTGGCTCAAGCCCGGCTCGAGCTTTCGGGTGCAGATCGACGAGACCGGCCGCACCTACCCGGCGACGGTCACCGCGCTCAATGCGCGGGTCGACGCGGTCAGCCAGTCGATCGAGATCGAAGGCACCGTGCGCGGTCAGCACCCCGACCTGTTGGCCGGGATGAGCGGCAACGCGCTCTTCGCGCCCGGCCGCTGAACCGATGAACGCCCGAGTGCCGATCGCCGAGCCCGAGCTGGCGTCGGCCTTCGTCCACCTCGAGGAGCGGCTGAGGGCGGCGCGTACACTGGCCGAGCTGCGGTTCTCGATCGCCAACGAGACCTTCGCCCTGCTGCCGTATCGCCAGGCGTTCGTCTGGGAGACCGACGGACCGCGGGCACGGCTCGCGACGGTGTCGGGGCTTGCGCAGCTCGCGGCGGGCGCGCCGATGCAGCAGTGGCTGGAGCGCCTGGGCACCGCGATCGCGGCGCGCGACGCGCTCGACGGCGACTACCTGAGCGCCGCCGATCTGCCCGCGGCGATCGCCAGCGACTGGTACGACTGGCTGCCCAGCGTCCTGCTGTGCTTTCCGGTGATCGATCCGGACGGCGTGCGGGTGGGCCTGGTCGGTCTCGCGCTCGAGGAGACGGTCGACGAGGCGGTCGAGCCCTGGCTCGCCCGTCTGCCGGGCGTGTGGGGGCACGCCTGGGGGGCGCTCGCCGGACACCGTTCGCGGGCTCGCTCGCGGCCGTTGCGACGCGCGGTGCTGGCGGCAGCCGCACTCGCGCTGCTGGCGGCGATGTTCGTGCCGGTGCGTACGTCGGCACTGGCACCCGCCGAGATCGCGCCACTGTCCGCGGCCGCGGTGACCGCGCCGATGGACGGCGTGATCCGCGCGTTCCACGTGCGCCCGAACCAGGCGGTGCGCCGCGGCGAGCCGCTGTTCACGCTCGATGACACCACGCTGCGCAGCCGGCGCGAGGTCGCACTTCGCCAGCTCGCGGTCGCGCGCGCCGATGCGCTTGCCGCCGCGCAGCGTGCGTTCGCCGACGGACCGAGCCGCGGTGAGCTCGCCGCGCTGAACGGACGCGTGGCCGAGCGCCAGGCCGAGGTCGCATCGATCGACCAGCTGCTCGCGCGAATCCTGATCACCGCGCCCAGGGACGGCGTGGTGGTGTTCGGCGACGTGCTCGACTGGCAGGGCCGACCGGTGGTCACGGGTGAGCGGATCGCGCTGATCGCGGACCCGGACGACGCCGGCGTGCTGGTGTGGCTGCCCGTGGCCGACGCGATCACGCTGCACGAGGGCGCGCCGCTGAGGCTGTTCCTGCGAGTGGCGCCGACCGCACCCCTGCCGGCCACCCTCGTGCAGACCAGCTACCAGGCCGCGCTGTCCCCCGATGGCGTCGCCGCCTACCGGCTGCGCGCGCGATTCGATCCTCTGGACGAGGACACCGCGCGGCGGGTGCGCATCGGCTTGGCCGGCACCGCGAAGCTGTACGGCGATCCGGCACCGCTCGGCCTGTACCTGTTCCGCCGGCCGCTGGCCGCGCTGCGCGAGCTCACCGGGTGGTGACGACGCTGCCGGCGCTGCGCGAAGACCTGCGGATCGCGCCGGCGACGCCCAACCGCGACGGATCGCCGGCCTGGACGATCCACGATGCGGCGTCGAACCGATTCTTCCGGATCGGCTGGCTGGAATTCGCATTCCTGTCGCGCTGGCGGGCCGGTGGCGATCCGGGCACCTTGCTCGCCCAGGTGCGGCGCGAAACCACGCTCGCCGCTCGGCCCGAACAGCTGAGCGCGCTCGGTGCGTTCCTTCGGGCGCAGCAGCTGCTGCGCGCCGAGACCGCGGAGGACGTGACGCGGCTGGCGCGAACCGCCGCGGCGGGCCGCGCGTCGCCGGCGACTTGGCTGCTGCATCACTACCTGTTCTTCCGCGTGCCGCTGGTGCGGCCAGAGCGCCTGCTCGTGCGAACCCTGCCATGGGTGCGCTGGGCGTTCTCGCGCGCCTTCGTGCTCGCCACGATCACGGCGGCGGTGCTCGGACTGCTGCTCGCGGCGCGGCAGTGGGACGCGTTCACGCACTCTCTGGGCGCATCGTTCGGGCCGCAGGGGCTGGCCGGCTGGATCGTTGCGCTGCTGGTCGCCAAGACGCTGCACGAGCTCGGCCATGCCTACACCGCGACGCGCTACGGGCTGCGGGTGCCTCAGATGGGCGTGGCGTTCGTCGTGCTCTGGCCGATGCCGTACACCGACACCGGCGAGGCGTGGAAGCTCGCCGACCGCGGACGCCGCTTCCGGGTGGCCGCGGCGGGGATCGCGGCCGAGTTCGCGCTCGCGGCGTGGGCGACGCTTGCGTGGAGCCTGACCACGGACGGCGACCTGAGGAGCGCGCTGTTCTTCCTCGCGACCACGAGCTGGGTGCTGACGCTTGCGGTCAACGCGAGTCCGTTCATGCGCTTCGACGGCTACTTCCTGCTGTCGGACGCGCTCGACCTGCCGAACCTGCACGAGCGGGCCGGTGCGCTCGCGCGAGCGTGGCTGCGCCGCGTGCTGCTCGGCTGGGACGAGCCCGACCCGGAGGTGCTGCCGCCCAGGCTGCGACGCGGACTGATCGCATTCGCACTGCTCACCTGGATCGTGCGGCTGATCGTCTTCGTCGGCATCGCGCTCGCCGTGTACCACCTCTTCTTCAAGCTGCTCGGCATCCTGCTGTTCGTCGTCGAGATCGTGTGGTTCGTCGGCCGTCCGGTCGTGCGCGAACTGCGCGCGTGGTTCGACGGACGCGCGCGGATCCGCGGATCGCGTGGCTTCGCCGCGCTCCTCGCGCTCGGCGGATTCGGTGCGCTGCTCGCCTGGCCGTGGGCGATGCCGGTTCGCGCCGAGGGCTGGCTGCACGCCGAGCGTCAGCAGCTGATCTTCAGCCCGCTGCCGGCCCGCCTCGTGCAGCTGCGCGAGCCGGGACCGGTGCGCGCGGGCGAGCTGCTCGCGCTGCTGGACTCACCGGACGTGAGCAGCCGCGCCGCGCTGTCGGCTGCGACCGTGGACGCGCTCGCTCGCGCGCTCGACCAGACGGTCGGCCGCAGCGATGGCCACGAGCGACGCGCGAACCTCGCCGA